>DATHSO010000134.1:0-23545 GCA_035464095.1 Candidatus Methylomirabilota bacterium
CCACGTCGAGACCCAGGACCGCGAGGTGGTGGTCAAGTACCGCATCGACGGCGTCCTCTACCAGGCCATGAAGCCGATCGACAAGCGCCACCACTCGACCATCATCAGCCGCATCAAAGTCATGTCCGAGCTCGACATCGCCGAAAAGCGGATCCCCCAGGACGGCCGCTTCAAGGTCCGGTTCTCGGGCCGCACCATCGACTTCCGGGTCTCCATCATGCCCACCGTCCACGGCGAGGACGCGGTCATCCGGATCCTGGACAAGGAGTCCTCGAGCGACGAGTTCCGAACCCTCAACCTGGACGTCCTCGGCTTCGAGGAGGACACCAAGCGCCAGCTCCGCAAGTTCATCAACGAGCCCTACGGCATGGTCCTGGTCACCGGCCCCACCGGCTCGGGCAAGACCACCACCCTGTACGCCTGCCTGTCCGAGATCGTATCCTCGGAGGACAAGATCATCACCATCGAGGACCCGGTGGAGTACCAGCTCAAGGGCATCACCCAGATCCCGGTCAACGAGAAGAAGGGCCTGACCTTCGCCCGCGGCCTGCGCTCGATCCTGCGCCACGACCCCGACAAGGTGATGGTGGGCGAGATCCGGGACGAGGAGACGGCCCAGATCGCCGTCCAGTCGGCGCTCACCGGCCACCTTGTCTTCACCACCGTCCACGCCAACAACGTGGTCGACGTCATCGGCCGCTTCCTCAACATGAACGTCGACCTCTACAACTTCGTGTCGGCGCTCAACTGCGTCCTCGCCCAGCGCCTGGTGCGGCGGATCTGCGTCCACTGCAAACGACCGACCCCGGCCACCGACAGCATCCTGGAGGACTCGGGCCTCGACCCGGACCGCTACCGCGACTTCACCTTCTTCGACGGTGCCGGCTGCATCGAGTGCAACGGTACGGGCTACCGGGGCCGGCTCGCCATCGCCGAGCTCCTCAACCTGTCCGACAACATCCGCGAGCTCATTCTCGCCCGGCGCTCGGCGGCCGAGATCAAGCGTGCCGCCAAGGCCGAGGGGATGCGCTTCCTGCGCGAGTCGGCCCTGCAGAAGGTCTTCGCCGGCGAGACCTCCCTGCGCGACATCAACAAGGTGACCTTCGTCGAATGAAGCCGCGCGAGCTGTTCACGTCGCCGCCGCCGGCAACCGGCTGGTCGCTGGACGCCGAGATGGCGGCGGTGGTGCGCCGCCACGGCAAGGGTGAGCTCGGCTGCGCCGCCGTGGAGATCCCCCGAGGGACCTTCGAGGTCGGCCCGGTCGGCCTCCAGGCGGTGGACCAGGACCGGCTGCGGCCGCTGCTGACCCGGCTCCAGGGCGAGGTCTCGGGCTCCAGGAGGGCGGCGCTGGTGGTGCCCACCGGCTGGCTGCGCTCGCACCTGCTCGAGTTCGACAAGCTGCCGCGCCGCGCCTCCGACGTCCACGACGTGGTGCTGTGGCGCCTGAAGAAGCTGCTGCCGGTGCCGCCGGCGAGCCTGCGGCTGGCCATGGTCAACCAGCCCTGGAGCACGGGCTCGCGGCGGCTGCTGATCCTGGTCGGGGTCGAGCGGGCGATCGCCGGCGTCGAGGCGGCCTTCGAGTCGGTCGGCGTGTCCCTGGGCTTCCTCACCCCCAGGGTGTTCGCGGCCGCCGGCTCGGTGGGGGCCGGCGGGCCCGTGCTCACCATCCAGCAGGAGCCGGGCTTCCTGGCGCTGCTGCTGCGGGTCGCCGACGCCCCGGTGCTGGTGCGGACCAAGCCCCTGGCCCGCGACGAGTGGCAGGTCGTCGAGACGGAGCTCGGCCTCACCGTCGGCTTCATCCGCTCGACCCTCGAGGTCCGGGAGCCGCTGACGGTGGAGCTGTCCATGAGCAACGCCGGCCTCGCCGACCGGCTGCGGACCTGGATCGGGCTCGCCGACGACCTCGAGGCGGCGCCTCCCGGCGAGCAGCCCTTCGCCTTCGAAGGCTCGGCGGTGCGCCAGCGGGTGGGCGGCCACCGCCTCGACCCGGTGCTCAACCTGATGGCGGGGAGGGTCCGATGATCGCCCCCAACCTGGCCTCCCGACCCCACCTCAACACCCGGCCGGTGTGGCTGGTGACGGCGGTGGCGGCGGTGGTCGCCCTCGCCTTCGCCGCGGCCAACGTCTGGGTCTGGGTGAGCAGCAGCCGGGAGCTGGCCGAGCAGCTCGTCCGCCAGGAGCAGCTGGACGCCGAGCACCGGCGCCTCGCCGCCGAGGTCAGCGAGCGGGTGGAGAGCCTGAACCGGGTTCCCTGGCGCTCCCTGGCGGGCAAGATCAACGCCGTCAACTCGGTGATCCGGGAGCACGAGTTCTCGTGGCTCGGCATGCTCGACGACATCGAGCGGGTCCTGCCCTACGAGGTGAGGCTCACCAAGATCGCCCCCAAGGTCGACGTGGACTCGGTCAACCTGTCCCTGCTGGCCATCGGCCGCACCCGGGACGCCCTGCTCGAGCTCCTCGACAACCTGATCGCCGACCCCGCCTTCTCGGACCCGACCCCGCAGTCCGAGATCACCCCCGAGGAGTCGGGCCTGGGCTACGTGTTGACCCTCACCGTCACCCACCACCCCCCCGCGGAGGCGCCATGACCTTCGACTGGCGACCCTGGCGGCAGATGCTCGCGGTGTGGGTACCGGCGGTGCTCCTGGCGGCGGTGTCGGTGGGCGTCTTCCTCTACCAGACCTCCGACACCGTGGGCCGCAGCGCGGCGGTCGCCGCCAAGATCGACGAGCACTCGGCCGAGGTCGAGCGACTGAGCGCCCTCTACGAGCTCGTGGAGGCGGACCGGCGGGAGGTCGAGGAGCTCCAGGCCAGCTTCCAGCACCTCAACGACGAGGTCTTCGCCGACCTCGACCTGCGCCTGACCCGGATCCTGCGCGCCGTCGGCAGCGCCACCCGGGACGCCGGTCTGCTGCCGGGCGCCTACTCCTACTCCGCCAAGGAGGCGAAGGAGCTGGGCTACGTGCGCTTCGGAATCGGCTTCCAGGTGGTGGGCGAGTACGCCCAGATCCGCAGCATGCTCGCGTCGCTGCAGGCGAGCCCGGAGTTCCTGATCGTGGACGGGCTGAGCCTGGCCAAGGACGAGGACCCGGCGAGCCGGGCCCTCAACATCGGGGTCCGCATCTCGACCTACCTGGACGCGGTGGACCCGGACCGGCTGCGCCGCCTCACCGGCGGCATCGCCACTGCCGAAGCGGAAGGCGGCAGCGATGGCTGAGCGCCGGCTGCCGCCCGACCAGCTCCGGCTGCTGGTGCTGCTGGCCGTCCTGGTGGTGGTTGCCGGGATCGCCGTCACCCGCATGCTCCGCGAGGGTGGGCTCGCCGGCCCGGCCCAGGCGGTGGACCGGGCCGAGTACGCCTCCCGCGACCTGCCTCCCCTCGCCGGGATCTCGTCCTTCGAGGGTGGTGAGGCCGAGACCGTGACCTCGCGCAACCCCTTCACCTTCGGCGCGCCGCCGACGCCCACCCGCGACCTGACGCCGCAGCCGACCCGGCCGCCGCTGCCGACCCGGCCGCCGCTGCCGACGCCGACGCCGCGGACCTTCCTCGGAGCCGACGGGGACGTCAAGGGGCCGCCGCCGCCCTTCAACCGCGAGTACCTCGGCTTCTTCGGGCCGCCCGGTCTCAGGGTGGCGGCCTTCCGGCGTCCGGGTTCGGTGCCCGAGACCATCGAGGTCGACGTCGGCATCGAGGGCGACGTGCTCGACGACGTGTTCATCATTCGCCAGATCGGCCTCGAGTCAGTGACGATCGGCTTCGTCGGCTACGACAGCTCGGAGGACACCCGTGTACCGTTGGCAGATGACTGAGACCACAGCTCGCCGGGCCGTGGTGTGGCTCGCCCTCGGGGTGGTGGTCGTCGCCGCCGCCGGCTGCTCGACCGCCACCCAGACCGCCGGCGAGGGCGAGGACGCCTTCGCCAAGGAGGACTGGGACGCCGCGGTCTACCACTACCTCCAGGCGCTGGCCGAGGATCCGGAGAACGTCGAGTACAAGCTCAAGCTCACCTTCGCCCGCCAGAAGGCGTCGTCCGAGCACTTCCAGCGGGGCACCATGCTGCGCGAGCTCGGCCGGCTCAAGTCGGCCCGTGACGAGCTCCAGATGGCGGTCCAGCTCGACCCCACCAACCAGTTCGCCGCCCAGATGCTGGAGCGGGTCATCGAGGAGATGGCGATCCTGTCCCGGCCGGACGGGGCGCGCGAGCTCGAGGAGATCAAGCGCGCCGCCCGCGAGGCGAAGGTCAAGCCGCCGATCCTCAGCCCGCGCTCCCGGGACCGGATCACCCTCAACTTCCCCAAGCCCAAGCCGGTCAAGGAGATCTACCAGGCCATGGCGAAGGCCTACGGCTTCAACGTGCTCTTCGACCCCAAGCTCAAGGACGACCGGCTGTCCATCGAGCTCAACGACCTCACCGCCGAGCAGTCCCTCGAGATGGTCATGCAGGCCGCCGGGCACTTCTACAAGGTGCTCGACGAGCACACCATCATCGTGGTCGACGACACCCCCCAGAACCGCCGGGAGTACGAGGACCTGGTCATCAAGACCTTCTTCCTGTCCAACGCCGACGTCAAGGAGGTGGACAAGCTGCTGCGCTCCCTGATCGAGGCGCGCCGGCTGTCGACCAACGAGCAGCTCAACGCCATCACCCTGCGCGACACCGCCGACAAGGTGGCCATCGCCGAGAAGCTCATCACCGTCAACGACAAGGCCAAGGCCGAGGTCCTGGTGGACGTTGAGCTGCTGCTCATGGCGCGCCGCGACCAGTCCGACATCGGCGCTGCCCTGTCGACCTACAACTTCAACCTCGGCCTCGACACCGCCGCGGTGAGCGGCGTCGCTGGCCAGGACGGCATCCTCTACCTGGACCAGATCAAGAACATCTCGCGCGGCGACTGGTTCATCAACATCCCGAGCGTGGTCATCAACCTCGCCAAGTCCTCGGGCAACGCCGAGGTTCTCGCCCAGCCGCAGCTGCGGATCACCGAGGGCGAGAAGGCGACCCTGCACATCGGCGACCGGGTCCCGATCCCGGTCACCAGCTTCAATACCGGCTACCAGGGCGCGCCCGGCACGGTCACCCCGATCACCTCCTTCCAGTACCAGGACGTGGGCATCAAGATCGACGTCGAGCCGCGGGTCCACCACAACCGCGAGGTCACCCTCAAGCTCACCGTCGAGGTCTCCAACCTGGGCGACGAGGTGTCGGTGGGGCCAAACCAGACCGCCGTCACCATCGGTACCCGCACCATCACCTCGGTGATCCGGCTCAAGAGCGGCGAGTCGAGCCTGCTCGCCGGCCTGATCCGGCGCGACACCACCGAGGCGGACGTCAAGACCCCGCTGCTGTCCGACATCCCCCTGCTGGGCCGACTCTTCACGTCCAAGAGCAAGGAGCTGCGGCGCACCGACCTGGTGCTGACCCTGACCCCGAGCATCATCCGCTTCCCGGACATCGCCGAGGAGGACCTGGCCCCCATGTGGGTCGGCACCGAGAGCCAGATCTCCTACTACGGCTCGCGGTCGCCGCGGATCGAGTCGGGCCGGGCGCCGCGGGGGCCCTTCGACCCGCGCCAGGGGGAGACAGAAAGCGAAGGCGTGGAGGCTGAGGAGGAGCGCACCGATCCGGACGAGCTGCCCTACGGCGTACCGCGTCCGGTGGCCCCGCGACGGGTCGCTCCCCAGAACGAGGAGAGCCCCACGGGCGGCGGCGGCATCGACCTGCTCAATCCCGGCAACAAGCTGCTCGAGGGCGGGACCGGGGTCGAGCCGGAAGCTGCGGCCGACCAGTCAGACGCCTCGGCGGCACCGCTGGTGATCGGCCTCGAGCCGTCGCTGCTGTCCCTCCCCGTGGGCTCGGAGTCGACGCTGCAGCTGGTGGCCAGGAGCGGCCCCTCCGAGCCCTACCGGGTGCCGCTCACCATCTCCTTCGACCCGACCCGGGTGGTCGTCGACTCCATCGCCACCGTCGACGGGGTCGTGGCCCGGGTCCAGGACCTCGAGCCCGGCCAGGGCTGGATCGAGCTCGACCTCGAGGTCGGGGCCGGCGACGCCGGCGCCCACGGTCTGGCCGTGCTGCGGGTGAGGACCCTGTCGCCGGGCCCGGTGCCGCTCGTCATCAGCGCCGGCGGCGCGACCACCTTCGACGGCACCTCGATTCCCGTGGCGGCGAGCAACGGGGCCCTGTTCGTGACCGAGTCGCCGGCGGCGGCCGGCTTCGACCGATGACGAGGGGATGCGACTCATGATGCGACGATCTCACCGCTCCGACGCCGGGTACACCCTGGCGGAGCTGGTGATGGTGGCAGCCCTCATCGCGCTGCTTTCGACCATCGTGCTGCCGGTGGCCAAGTTCACCGTCAAGCGCAGCAAGGAGGCCGACCTGCGCCTCGCCCTGCGTCAGATGCGGACCGCCATCGACGAGCACAAGCGGCTGTCGGACCAGGGGATGATCCCGGTCAAGCTCGGCGGCGAGGGCTATCCCGAGAGCCTGGAGGTCCTGGTCGAGGGCGTCGACCTGGTGGGCCAGGAGCGCAAGCAGCGCTTCCTGCGCCGGATCCCCATCGACCCCATGACCGGTGAGGCCGAGTGGGGGCTGCGCTCCTACCAGGACGAGCCCGACAGCACCAGCTTCGGCGGTCAGAACGTGTACGATGTCTACTCCCTTTCGGACGGGACCGCGCTCGACGGCACCGAGTACAAGGACTGGTGAGCCATGATTCGACACACCTCTCCCGAGCGCGCTTTCACTCTCGTCGAGCTGATCATCGTCGTCGCCATCATCGGCATTCTCGCCGCCATCGCGGTGCCGGCCATGCAGAACGCCCCGATCAAGGCCAGGGAGGCGGTGATCCGCGCCGACCTCTACCAGATGCGCTCGTGCATCGACCAGCACCTGGCCGACAAGGGGGTCTACCCCGAGTCCCTGCAGGCCCTGGTCGACGGCGGCTACCTCCGCTACATCCCGGCCGACCCCTTCACCGGCGAGGCCGAGGGGGCGTGGATCGAGATCTCGGCCGAGCCCAGCGACATCGAAGAGCTCGAACCCATCGACGACGACCTCATGCCAGAGGGCGGCTTCGGGATCATCGACGTGAAGTATGCCGACGACACCCGGGTGGCGCTGGACGGGTCGTTGATTTCGGAGTGGTGAGGTCGGTGGCAGCAGGGCTGCCGTCGACGAATTATGAATTATGAACTATGAATTATGAATTGAATCGGCTGGGCGACGCGAGCGTCGATGATCTCGTCGGGCACGGGCACGGGCACGGGCACGGGCACGGGCACGGGCCGGAAGCCGGGTACACGATGGTCATGTTCGTGGTGATCATCGCGGTGATGTCGATCATGATGGGGGTCGCGGTGCAGACGGCGTCGTTCCAGATGCAGCGCGAGCGCGAGGCCGAGCTCATCTTCCGCGGCCAGCAGTACGTCGAGGCGATCCGGCTGTACAAGCAGAAGTACGGGCGCTACCCGATGCAGCTCAAGGAGCTCTACGAGGCCAAGCCGCGGGTCATCCGCAAGAAGTGGAAGGACCCGATCACCGACTCCCACAACTGGGGCATCGTCTTCCTCGGCCAGGACGGCCAGCAGCTCGGGCGGGGGCGGGTGCCCGGTTCCATCACCGACGCCGGGGGACGGCCCATCGGTACCCAGCCGCCCTTCGGCGGCTCACCCCAGGAGGAGGAGGGTCTCAGCCTGGACGACGACGCTGCGGAGCCCGGCGCCGAAAGCGGCGAGCCGGGGGCTTTCGGTGGAGCCGCGGCCAACCGCAAGGTGGGCCCCATCATCGGGGTCCACTCGACCGCCTGCGACGAGGCGATCAAGGTGTACGAGGGCCGCACCACCTACTGCGAGTGGCGCTTCATCTACCGGGAGGAGCAGCCGCGTCCGGGCCAGCGCGGTCAGCGCTCGGGCGGGGTCCACGGCGGCGACTGGCTCACGACGCCGGTGCCCGGGCAGCCGGGGCAAGGCTCCGAGAAGCCTCCACCAGGCGGCCCGCCCGGGCCCATCCAGACCCCGAATCCGTAGTACACTGCGCGGCCATGCGTGAGGCCCCGGCCTTGTTGACCCAGCACCTGCCCGGTCGTGAGACCGTGGCCGCTGGCATCTGGGTGACCCGCGGGTCGGCCCACGATCCGGAGGAGCTCGCCGGCGCCACCCACCTCCTCGAGCACCTGACCCTGCGGCGCTGCGGCGGCCGCGACCGCCGGGCCCTGGCCGAGCTCGTCGACCGCCTGGGTGGCGACGTCGACGCCTGGACAGGGGTCGAGACCATGGGGCTCAGCCTGACCACCACCGGTGACGGCCTGGCCGACGGGCTCGAGCTGCTGGTGGACGCGATCTCCGACCCGAGCTTCGACCCCGAGGACGTGGAGCTGGAGCGCCGGGTGATCCTGGCCGAGCTCGAGCTGGTCTACGACGACCCGTCGGAGCTGGTGGAGGAGGCCCTGCTGCGGGCGGCGTGGGGGTCGCATCCGCTGGCCCGGCCGGTGATCGGCAGCGCCGCCAGCGTGGCCGCCATCGACGAGGCCGCGCTGCGCCGCCACCACCGGGAGCTGGTGGCTCCGGGGCGGCTCATGGTGGCCCTGGCGGGCGACGTCGACGGCAACGGCGCCCTGGCCTGCCTCGACCGCCTCGACCTGGCCACCGTGGCCGCCAGGCCCGAGCTGCCCACGCTCTCCTGGAGCTGCGGCCGCGAGGTGGTCACCCGGAGCTGGGCCGACCAGGTCCACAGCCGGATCGCCTTCGAGGCGATCTCTGCGAGCGACCCCCGCCTGTCGGCGATCACCGTCCTCAACCGGGTGCTCGGCAACGGCTCGGCGAGCCGCCTGTTCCAGCGCCTGCGAGAGGACGAGGGGTTGACCTACGACATCTGGTCGGGGCTGCTCCTGCGCCGGCCCGGCGGCCTGCTCGAGCTCGGCTGGGCGTGCGCGCCCGCCGTCCACCGGCTGGTCTGGCAGCTGGTCCTCGACGAGGTGGAGCGACTGTCCGGGGACCTGGCGGCCGAGGAGGTCGAGGTGGCTCGGGAGGGGCTGCTGCGGGGCCTGCTGATGGACAGCGACCTGCCGGCGGCTCGCTGCGCCATGGACGTGGCCGAGGTGCTCGACCGGGGCCGCCGCTTCGACCTCGCCGCCGTCCGCGCCGAGCTCGAGGGCGTCACCCACGACGAGGTCCGCGAGCTCGCCGCGGCGATCCTGCGCCCCGACCGGATGGCCGCCGCCATCTGCGGGCCCGAGGGCGTCGAGCTGCCCGGCTGACGCGCCGCGCGCGCCACGAACTCGGGTGAAGCTGGGCCTGACGCGACTTGACAAACTCCTCCACACCGTGCCAGGTACGGCGACTTGACAAACTCGCCACCAAGCGCGTCCCGGCAGTCTCGATGAGGGGTTAGTCAAGTGGCCGTACCTGGCACCATCCGGCACGGGCACGGAAACGGAAACGGAAACGGAGACGGAGACGGAAACGGGTGAGACGCGGACGCGGACGCGGACACGGACGAGGGAGGGGGAGCGAGGTATGATCCCCCCATGCACGAGCCGGTGACCGTCCGGGTGCGGGTGCTGCCCCACGGCCAAGGCCTGGAGCTGCCGACCTATGCCTCTGCGGGAGCGGCGGGGGCGGACCTGCGAGCCGCTGTGAGCGAGCCGCTGGTGGTGGGCCCGGGGGCTCGCGTGGCGGTGCCGACCGGCCTCGTCCTCGAGATCCCGGAGGGCTGGGAGGGTCAGGTGCGGCCGCGCTCGGGCCTCGCCATCCGGCACGGGCTGACGGTGGTCAACGCGCCCGGCACCATCGACAGCGACTACCGCGGCGAGGTACGGGTGCTCCTCGTGAACCTCGGCGACGAGGCGGTGAGGGTGGGTCGCGGCGACCGGGTGGCCCAGCTGGTGCTGGCGCCGGTGAGCCGGGCGGACTTCGTCCTCGCCGGCGACCTGGAGGCGACGGCGCGCGGCGCCGACGGCTTCGGCTCCACGGGGCGGTGACGGTGGAGGTCTTCGTCCTCGCCTCGGGCTCGTCGGGCAACTCGGCCCTGATCCGGTCCGGGGGCACGACGGTGCTGATCGACGTGGGCGTGTCGGCCCTGCAGGTGGCGAAGCGGCTGGCGGCCTTCGGCTGCCGCCCCGACGAGGTCGACGCCATCTTCCTCACCCACGAGCACTCGGACCACATCCGCGGCCTCGAGGTCTTCCTTCGCCGGTACTGCACGGCACCGGTGTGGGCGACCCACGGCACCTGGTCCCGGGTGCCGGTACGGACCCGGACGGGCGGCGAGCTGCAGGACGGTCGCGACCTGCCGGTGGGAGCTCTGCGGGTGCGGCCGGTGGCCACCAGCCACGACGCTGCCGAGCCGGTGGCCTACGTCTTCACCGACGGCCGGCAGCAGGTCGCGCTGTGCACCGACACCGGCCACTTCACCACCCTGCTCGGGCAGCGGTTGGCGGGCTGCGACCTGCTCCTGCTCGAGACCAACCACGACGCCGACATGCTCCGCCACGGCCCCTACCCGTGGCACCTCAAGCAGCGCATCGCGTCGCGCCTGGGCCACCTCGGCAACCACCAGACCGAGGAGGCCCTCGACCGGCTGCGCTGCGATCGCCTGAGGGGTGTGGTCGGGCTGCACCTGTCGGCCGAGAACAACAGCCCGGCCCTGGCCCTGGAGAGCCTGCGGCGGTCCGTCGACGGCGGTGTCCAGACGGCGGTGGTGCCGCGCACCGAGATGCTCCGCATCACCCTCGGCGCCACCGCCACCTTCGAGGTGCTGCCGGCTCCCTGTAACGGTCTCGGGGGTGCCAGGCTTTAGAACCTTGGGAAGTTGAGCGAATCAACGCACCTGCTCGGCGGAGCACCATCACTGCTCAACTTCCCAAGGTTCTCAAGCCTGGCACCCTCATTCGCCCCATTTCTTTTTTCGCCCGACAGCGTCCGACGCCGTCGGGCGAAAAAAGACCTCATGACCCTCCGGTGCACTTACACCATTGCCTCGCGTTCTGGAACAGCCGGAGCCACGGCGACGCCTCGAGGTCGCGGCGCCACGCCGGAGGCATCCAGCCCCACTGCCACTTCAGGAAGGTGCGCTCGGGGTGGGGCATGATCGCCAGGTGGCGGCCGTCGGGAGAGCACAGGGCGGCGATGCCCTGGGGCGAGCCGTTGGGGTTGAAGGGGTAGGCCTCGGTGAGGCGGCCCTCGTCGTCGACATAGCGCACGGGCGCGAGGCCGTCGTCGAGGACCCTGCCGAGCACCGCCGGCTCCGGGAACAGGGCCCGACCCTCGCCGTGCTGGACCCAGATCCCCAGGGTCGAGCCCGCCATGCCGTCGAGCAGCACCGCCGGCGACGGCTCGATGCGGACGGTCGCGAAGCGCGACTCGAAGCGGCCCGAGGCGTTGCCCACGAAGCGGGGCTGCACCGGGTCGGGCAGGCCGCGCCACGGCACCCAGCCGAGCAGGGCGAGCAACTGGCAGCCGTTGCAGACCCCGAGGCTGAAGGTGTCCTGCCGGGCGGCGAAGTCGTCGAATTGGCGGCGCAGGGCCTCGTTGAAGCGGATCGTGCCCGCCCAGCCCTTGGCGGAGTCGAGGACGTCGGCGTAGCTGAAGCCGCCGACCGCGGCGAGGCCGCGGAAGCGCGCGAGCTCGATGCGGCCCGCCAGCAGGTCCGACATGGTGACGTCCCACGGTTGCATCCCGGCGGCGTGGAAGGCGGCGGCCATCTCGCGGTCGCCGTTGGAACCCTCCTCGCGGAGCACGGCCACGGGAAACTCGGCGGCCCGGGCCATGACCGCGGGGGCGGTCGGATGGGGGTCGAAGGGCACGCCGTACGACGGCGCCCGCCGGTGCCGCAGGCCCGCCGCCTCCTCGGCGACGCAGCCCGGGTCGGCCTGGCGGCGGTCGAGCTCGAAGGACGTCGCCTCCCACAGGTCGCGAAGGTCGCGCATGTCCTCCTCCAGGACGACCTCGGAGCCGATCGCGATCCGGACCCGGGGCTCGGCCACGGCCCGGCCGACCGTGAGCCACGGCACGTCGGCGGCGTCCAGCTCGGCGGCGACGCGGCCCAGATCAGCTTCGTCCACCTCGAGCACCAGGCCGGGCTCCTCGGCGAACAGCGCCGCCAGAGGGTTGGTCGCCGCGGCCTCGGCCGGCAGCTCGACCTCGAAGCCGCAGTTGCCGGCGAAGGCCATCTCGAGCAGGGTCGTCACGAGGCCGCCGTCGGAGCGGTCGTGGCCGGCGCTGACGAGGCCGGCGGCGATCAGCGACTGGACGGCCCCGAAGGCCCGGCCGAGCAGGGCCGGGTCGTCGACATCGGGGCAGTCGTCGCCGACCTGGCCCCAGACCTGGGCGAGGGCGGAGCCGCCGAGGCGGTGCCGGCCGCCCGCCAGGTCGACCAGCAGCAGCCGACCCCGGCCGGGGCGCTCCAGGTCCGGGGTCACCACCTTCGTGATGTCCGGGCAGGTGCAGTAGGCCGAGATCACCAGCGCCCCCGGCGCCTTCACGGTCTCGCCGTCGGGGGCGCGGGCGGCCATGGAGATGGAGTCCTTGCCGCCGTCGACGGCGATCCCGAGGCTCGTCATGAGCTCGCACATGGCGGCGGCGGCGTCGTGGAGCGCGGCGCCCTCGCCCGGCAGCTTGGCCGCCCACATCCAGTTGGCCGAGCAGCGCACGTCGCCGAGCCCCGTGACCGGCGCCCAGACCAGGTTGGTGAGGGCCTCGGCCACCGCCAGGCGGGCCATGGCGGCGGGGGAGAGCAGGCCCTTGACCGGCTGCTCGCCGATGGCGGTGGCGGCGCCGCGGGTGCCGAGGTGGCTCGAGGCCACCACCGCCACGTCGGCGACGGTGAGCTGGAGCGGCCCGGCGCACGGCTGGCGGGCGATGAGCCCGGTGACCGCGCGGTCGACCTTGGTGGTCAGGAAGCGCTTGGAGCCCACCGACAGCAGGCGCAGCACCCGCTCGAGGGCGTCGCGGACGCCAAGCCCGGTCGGCAGCACGAGGGGCGCGGCCTCCGGTGCCGTGCGGCGGTCGCGGAAGACCTTCCGGGGCATGTCGCCTAGCACGTCGGCGAGGGCCAGGTCGACCGGGGTCGAGCCGTCGAGCTCGTCGTGGACCACGATCCGGCCGTCGCCGGTGATCCGGCCGACGAAGGCCACCGGCACCTTCTCGCGCTCACACAGAGCCTCGAAGAGCTCCCGGTGCTCGGGCCTGAGCAGCAGCGCGTCGTTCTCCTGGTACTCGGCGCCCCAGATCTCGAGAACCGACAGGGTCTCGTCGCCCACCGGCACCGCCCGGATCTCGATCCTGGCCCCGGCCGGGTCGACGATCTCCTTGAGCACGTTGCAGTTGCCGCCGGCTCCCTGGTCGTGGATCGAGACGATGGGGTTACGAACACCGAGCTCGCAGCAGGCCCGGATGACCCGGTTGACCTTCTGCTCCATCTCGGCGTCGCCGCGCTGGACGGCGTTGAAGTCGAGCTCGGCCACGTTCTCGCCCTGGACCATGGACGAGGCGGCGCCGCCGCCCATGCCGATGCGGTAGGCGGGCCCGCCGAGCTTGACCACCCACATGCCGACCTCGGGCGAGCCCTTGGCCACGTGCCGGTGGTCCATGGCGCCGATGCCGCCGGAGAACATGATCGGCTTGATCCACTCCCGGCGCTCGCCCGACGGCAGCCGCAGCCCGAAGGACCGGGTGAAGCCCTGGACGACCGGCTCGCCGAACTTGTTGCCGTAGTCCGAGGCGCCGTTGGAGGCCTCGATCTCGATGGTCAGGGGCGACGCCAGGTTGTCGGGGTAGCCGAAGGCCGGGTCCTCCCACGGCAGCTCGTAGCCGGGGATGCGCAGGTTGCCGACGCAGTAGGCGGCGGTGCCGGCGGTGTAGTCGGAGCCGCGGCCGGTGGCGTGGACGTCGCGGATGCGGCCGCCGGTGCCGGTCTCGGCGCCGGGGAAGGGCGCGACGCCGGACGGGAAGTTGTGGGTCTCGGCGGTGAAGATGACGTCGCGGTCGACCTCGGCGACGGTGAAGGGGCCGGGGCTGCCGGGCTCGCCCGGGACCAGGGCCGGAACCACGGCGCCCCGGATCGAGCTCGAGTTGTCGTTGAAGGCGATGACCGAGTTGTTGGGGTTGGCCTCGAGCGGTCCCTGGATCATGGCGATCAGGTGCCCGGGGACCTCGACGCCGTCGAGCTCCAGCCGCCCCTTGAAGAACCAGTGCCGGGAGTGCTCGGAGTTGGACTGGGCGATGTCGAAGCACTCCACGTCGGTGGGGTCGCGGCGCATGCGGTCCCGGAAGAGAGCGGTGTAGTAGTCCAGGTCCCAGTCGTCGAAGGCGAGGCCGAGCTCGGTGTTGATTCGCTCCAGGGCCGCCCGGCCCTCGGCGAGCACCGGCACCCGCTCGACGGCCCGGGGCTCGACACCCACCGAGAATCCCTCCAGGGGCGCGGGGTAGGGGCACTCGGTCATGCGGTCGTGGACCGCCCCCAGGAAAGCCTGCCGCTGCCCGCCGGTGGGTGCCGTCGCGGTCTCCAGGCGGTAGCGCCGCGAGCGCTCGATGCGACGGACCGCCTCGAGGCCGCAGGCCCGGCACACCGCCACCGCGTTGGTGGACCAGGCGGTCGAGAAGCTCAGCCGGGGCCCGACCTCGAGGACCTCGCCCCTTTCGCCCGCCAGGAAGCTGGCGTCGCCGAAGCTCCCGGGCTCGAAGGTCTCGGCGAGCAGCCAGCGCAGGACCTCGAGCTCCCGAGGCTGGAGCGGCCGGTCCGAGGCGACGTAGAAGCAGTGCTCCGTGTCGACGGTGTCGAGGTCGAGGCCGACGGCGCGGGCGGCGGCCAGGGCCTCGCCCCGCTCCACCGGGGACAGCCCCGGCGCCCTGAAGAAGCGTGTGATGGTCATGGCTGAGGTTGTAGCATGATTCCCGCGTCCGCGTCCGCGTCCGCGTCCGCGTCCGAAACAAGGAGGCAGCCGACGGCGTCTTCCTTGTTGTCGAGGCACTTGTCACCGATTCGCGCTCAAGATAGGGTGACGGATCATCAGGCACGGACGCGGGCACGGACGCGGACGAGGGAGGTGCCATGGCCACCTATAAGGAAGCAGGCGTGGACATCGACGCCCAGGACCGCGCGCTCGAGCAGGTCAAGAAGATGGTGCGCACGACCTACACCGACGGCGTCCTGTCGGACCAGGGCGCCTTCGGCGGGATGTTCCGCCTGCCCGGGGGCTTCCGGGAGCCGGTGCTGGTGGCGTCGGCGGACGGGGTCGGCACCAAGCTCAAGGTCGCTTTCGCCGCCGGCCGCCACGGCACCGTCGGCCAGGACCTGGTCAACCACTGCATCAACGACATCCTGGTGCAGGGGGCGAGGCCGCTGTTCTTCCTCGACTACCTGGCCACGGGCCGGCTCGACCCCGATGTCGTGGCCGACGTCATCGGCGGCGTGGCGGTGGCCTGCGCCGACTCGGGGGTCGCCCTGCTCGGCGGCGAGACCGCCGAGATGCCGGGCTTCTACGCCGACGGCGAGTACGACCTCGCCGGCTTCATCGTCGGCGTCGTCGACCGCACGGCCATCCTCGACGGCTCCCGGGTCCGGAAGGGCGACGTGCTCGTCGGCCTGCCCTCCACCGGGCTGCACACCAACGGCTACTCCCTGGCCCGCAAGGTGCTCCTGGACGACCCCGGATGCGGCCCGGCCGAGGTCATCCCCGAGCTCGGCTGCTCCATCGGCGACGAGCTGCTCAGGATCCACCGCTGCTACCTCGAGCCGGTGTGGCCGCTGCTCGAGGCGGGCCTGGTCCACGCCATGGCCCACATCACCGGCGGCGGGCTCACCGACAACCTGCCGCGGGTGATCCCCGACGGCCTGCGGGCGATGGTCAAGGTCGGGGCCTGGGAGATCCCGCCGGTCTTCGAGCTCCTCGCCAAGCGCGGCGGCGTGCCCGAGGACGACCTCTGGCGGACCTTCAACCTCGGGGTCGGCATGGTCCTCATCGTGCCGCGCAAGCGGATCGATGAGGTCCTCCGGGTTCTGCGCGAAGCGGGCTGCCCGGGCTTCCCCATGGGCAACATCGTCAAGGGCGAGCGGGGGGTCGAGTACGACCACCCCCCGGAAGGCTTCCCGTCCGGGATACGATAGGGAAGCTCCGGGAATTGGGTTGATCGAGCCGAGCTCGATCAACCCAATTCCCGGAGAATGGTCACCGTTGAAGGAGGAGTCGCATATGTCGAAGAAGATCGGCATCGTCTACTGCGAGAAGATCCAGGACGCGAGCTGCGTGGGCTGCGCCAAGTGCTACAAGGCGGTCAACGAGAACACCTTCGCCTTCGAGGGCGCGGGCGACGTCCGGGTGGTCTTCAAGTGCGGCTGCGGCGACTGCCCGGGGCTGGTGGTGCCGAGGGTCGACCTGCAGATGACGGTGCTGCGTTCGCTGGGCGTCGAGGTCGACGAGATCTACTTCGGCACCTGCGTCAAGAAGGCGACCATGCTGATGAACTGCCCCATGAACGTCGAGGGCGTCACCCGCGTCATGCAGGAGAAGTTCGGCGTGCCGGTCCACATGGGCACCCACGACTACTGATCGCAGGGCGATCAGTAGTCAGATTTTGAATTTTGAATTCTCAATTCTGAATTCCATCGCAGCGGGTCAGCATTCGCGCTGCCGAGCCGTCTGCGATGAAATTGAGAATTAAGAATTAAGAATCGAGAATTTCTGGGCGGCGCTTGCGCTTCGACGAAAAGCCCGTATACTTGCCGTCCCGGTGCGCCCGCGCGCCGGAGACAACCACTCCTTGCTCCGGACCGACGTTCCGGAGCCCAAGGCCACGAGGAGGACCGATGCCCCTGTACGAGATGGGGATCATTGTCGATCCCGAGGTAGCACCCGAGGAAGAGGCCACGGCGCTCGAGCGACTCGAGGCGATCATCACCGCTGCCGACGGGACGATCGTCGACAAGGACGCCCGGGGGCGCCGCCAGCTCGCCTACCCGATCAAGAAGAAGAACTACGGCGTCTACCACTTCTGGACCTTCGAGGTCGGCGGCGACGTGCTCGACAAGCTCAACTTCGAGCTCCGCACCAACGACGTCGTCATGCGCTCGCTGATCCTCAACCTCGACCGCGAGCTCAAGCGCAAGCGCAAGCTCGACAAGAAGCGGGACGAGCGGGCCGCCAAGAAGGCGGCCAAGAGGGCGGCCACCGCCGAGGCGGAAGCGGCCGGGGACGCGAGCTGAGGAGGACGAGATGGGACACCACAAGAAGCGTTTTCGCCGCCGTGCCAAGGTCTGCCGGTTCACCGTCGACAAGATCCACTACATCGACTACAAGGACCTCGAGCTGCTGCGCGAGTTCACCCCGACCAACGGCAAGATCCTGCCGCGTCGGGTCACCGGCACCCGGCCCATCTACCAGCACAAGCTGACCCGCGCCATCAAGCGGGCGCGCTTCATGGCCCTGCTGCCCTACGTGGGCCAGTAACCGCCTCCCGCCTCGCCGGGAGGGCGAATGACGACCCCAGACGAGCCGCTCCGGCCGGGAGATCCCCCTCCCGCCGGGCTCCGGCGCGTGCCGCGCTTCGGCGCCGGCGCCACCGGTCTGGTTTCGCTGCTGCTGGTCACCGGCCTGCTGCTGGTGCCTCTGTTCGGGCTGTTGGTGGCGCCCCTGGGCCTGATCCCGGTGCTCCACTTCCAGGCCGCCGGCACGCCGGGCGTCCGAGCCTGGGGCTGGGTGGTGGCCGTGCTCGTGGCGGCCTCCCTTGTCGGCGCCGGCCCGTTCCCGGTGGCCCTGCTGGCGGCCTACATCCTGCTCGTGGCGCTGCCCTCCCTGTCGCTGGATGCGTGGACCCGCCTCGGCTGGAGCGAGGGTCGCTGGGCCGCCGTCACGGCGACCGCGGGGCTCGCGGCGGTGCTGCTGGTGATGGCGGTCGCGACCCGGCCGGTCGGCGGCCCCGTGGAAGGAGTGGCGGGCTGGATGCGCGAGGCGGCGGCGGGCGCCAAAGAGATGTACGGCGCCCTGGGGATCTCCGAGAGCGAGATCGAGCTCGCCTACGACGCCTCCGAGCGGGTGGTGCCCTGGGTGCTGCCGAGCGCCGTCGCCGTCTACTTCGTGGCGGTCCTGTTCTGGATCCGGCCGCGGCTGCAGCTGCTCGGCTTCCAGCTGCCCGTGACCCCCTTCGAGGCCTACCGCGGCGACGACTGGCTGGCGGCCGGCTTCGCCATCGCGGGGCTCGGGACCCTGCTCCTGGAGGGCACCCCCCGGTGGGCCGCCCTCAACCTGCTGATCACCGTGCTCGTGTTGTATTTTGTCCAGGGTTTGGCTATGATTCGGGCCCATCTCGCGCGCTGGGTGGGGCGGGGGTGGTTCGTCCGCTGGGGGATCGCGCTGCTGTGCATCTACCCGCCGATGCCGATCCTGGTCACGACCCTCGGTGTCGCGGACAGCTTCTTCCCGCTGCGGCCGGCCGCGGGTGACGACGGAGGAAACCCATGAAAGTGATTCTCAACGACTTCATCGAGCACCTCGGCGAGCGGGGCGACTCGGTCGAGGTGAAGCCCGGCTACGCGCGCAACTACCTGCTGCCCAAGGGCCTGGCCTACCCCGACACGCCCGGGAGCCGGCGCCGCTTCGAGCAGGAGCAGAGGAAGTGGGAGGAGCTGGACCTGTCGCGGCGCAGCGCCGCCGAGGGTCTGGCGAAGCAGCTCGACGGCACCAAGCTGCTGTTCGAGCGTCGGGCCGGCGAGAAGGACGTGCTGTTCGGCTCGGTGAGCGTCGCCGACATCGCCAAGGAGCTCGCCGACCGCGGCTACGACATCGACCGCCGCCGGATCCTCCTCGAACACCCGATCAAGGAGCTCGGCACCACCGAGGTCGTGGTCAGCGTGCACCGCGACTTCCAGGTGACCCTGCCGGTCCAGGTGGTGCGTCCCGGCGAGGAGGCCGATGCCGTCGGCGTCGAGGTCACCGCCGACGAGGTGCCGGCCGCGGTGGCGGCCGCCGACAGCGAGACCGGGGACAGCGAGCCCGCCGCCCAGCCCGCGGCCGAGTAGCCGATGGGCGGCGACGATCGCGCCGCACCGAACAACGGGCCGGCCGCAGCCGACGGCCCTTCGCCGCCGAACGGGGGCCTTCATCGCTGGATGAAGGCCCTCTTCGATCTCACGCCCTGGGGCCTGAAACGGCGCCTCGATTCGGTCGCTGCGCACATGGGGCGGGCCGACGCCCGCTTCGACGGGGTCGAGCGCCGTCTCGACGCCGCCGAGGAGGCCCTGCGCGCCCTCCAGAACGAGCTCGCCGAGCTCCGCGACCGCCGTCTCGCGGCGGCCGAGGCGCGCCTCGACGCAGAGGGCCGCGCCCTGGCCTCGGTCTCCGACGAGGCGGTCCGGCTGCGCGACCGGGTGGTTCCCGCCGTGGTCGACCGGGCCGACGCGCTGCTCGAGCGCCTGGCCGCCGAGCTCGAGGAGCTCGGCTCCATCGTCGAGCGGATGCTGCGTGACGAGCCGCTGCCGGTGCCGGTCGCCGGTGCGGCGGCCGAGGACCGGCTCGCGTCGGCGCTGGCCAAGGTCCAGCCCGCCCTGCTCGAGGCCTTCCGCGGCGCCGAGAGCGAGATCCGCCACCGCCTGGAGCGCTACCTGGAGCCGCTCGAGGGATCGGCCCCGGTGCTCGACCTGGGCTGCGGCCGCGGCGAGCTGCTGCTGCTGTTGCGCGAGGCCGGGGTCGCGGCGTCCGGCGTCGAGGGCGACCCGGCGGTGGCCCAGGCGGCGCGGCGGCGCGGCCTCGAGGTCGTCGAGGGCGACGTCCTGGAGGTGCTGCGGGGCCTGCCCGATGCGAGCCGCGGCGCGGTCACCGCCATCCACCTCCTCGAGCACCTCGACGCCGCCACCCTGCTGGCCGTGCTCGCCGAGGTCCGGCGGGTGCTGCGGCCGGGCGGGCTCGTGATCGCCGAGTGCCCCAACCCCCACTCCCTGCGGGTCGGCGCCGGGCTCTACTGGGTCGACCCCACCCACCGCCGGCCCCTGCCGCCGGAGACTCTCGAGCTCTACCTGAAGACCAGCGGCTTCGAGGTCGACGGCCGCGAGCTGCTCCACCCCTTCCCGGCCGAGCAGCGCTTCGCGGACGGCGGCGAGCGCGAGCCCGCCGCCGACCCCCGGCTCGCGGCGCTCGAAGCCCGCCTCGACCGGTTCGCGGCGCGCCTCGACGAGCTCGTCAACGGCCCCCGCGACTTCGTGATCTTCGCCCACCGAGGCGACGACCCGACGGCCTGACGCCGTCGTCATGGAGGAAACATGCACCGACTGGTGGTTGCCATGCTGATTCTCGTGATCGCCGGCTGCGGCGCGCCCACCGAGGCGCCGCTCCCGACCCCGGACCTCGCGATCGTGCCCGACATCGAGGCCCGCCGCGCCCAGTTCGTGCCCGAGACCGTGGCCGCGGACATCTCGCACCTGTCCGCGGGCGACCGCGAGGCGCTGCGCCACCTGGCGGTGGCCGCCGAGGCGGTGGGCGAGATCTTCGCGGTCCAGGCCTGGGCCGGCAACCCCGCCTTCGCGCCGCGGGTGGCGGCCCTGGAGGGCCCCGGCGCCGAGGCCGCCAGGGACTACTACCGGATCATGGTGGGGCCGTGGGACCGCATCGACAACCACGTGCCCTTCATTGGTGAGGGGCCCCACCCGCCGGGCGCCGGCTACTACCCCGAGGACATGACCGCCGAGGAGTTCAATTCCTGGCTCGAGGCCCACCCGGAGGACCGGGAGGCCTTCACCTCGCTCCACACCCTGATCCGGCGTGACGGCGACCGGCTCGTCGCCGTGCCCTACAGCGAGGCCTTCGCCGAGCCCCTGGAGCGCGCCGCCCAGGCCATGCGGGCGGCGGCGGCGGCGACCGACAACGCCAGCCTGAAACGCTTCCTCGATCTGCGGGCCGACGCCTTCCTAAACGACGACTACTACGCCTCGGACATGGCGTGGATGGACCTGGACTCGGCCATCGAGGTCGTCATCGGGCCCTACGAGACCTACGAGGACTCCCTGTTCGGCTACAAGGCGGCCTTCGAGTGCTTCCTGTGCGTCGCCCAACCCGAGGACTCGGAGCGGCTCGCCATCTTCAAGGGCGAGCTGCCCTTCCTCGAGGCCAACCTGCCGATTCCGGACGAGCACAAGAACTTCGACCGCGGCTCGGAGTCGCCGATCCGGGTGGTCGACGAGCTGCTCGCCACCGGCGACACCCGTGCCGGGGTCCAGACGCTGGCCTTCAACCTGCCCAACGACGAGCGGGTGCGCGAGGCCAAGGGCTCCAAGAAGGTGCTGCTCAAGAACGTCATGCAGGCCAAGTACGAGGGCATCCTGGTGCCCATCGCCGAGGCGGTCCTGCCCGCCGACGAGGTCGACCGCGTCTCCTTCGACGCCTTCTTCCAGTTCACCCTCCACCACGAGCTGTCCCACGGCATCGGCCCGGGCCAGATCACCGTCGACGGCCGCGACACCGAGGTCCGCCTCGAGCTCAAGGAGCTGTACTCGGCCTTCGAGGAGGCCAAGGCCGACACCCTCGGCGTCTTCAACATCTACGTCCTGGTCGACAAGGGCGTGATGGGGCCCGAGATCCTCGACAGCCTGCCCTGGACCTACACCGCCGGCATCTTCCGCACCACCCGCTTCGGGGTTGCCGAGGCCCACGGCCTGGGCATGGTGCTCCAGACCAACTTCCTGCTCGAAAAGGGCGCGGTGGAGATCACCGGGGACGGCCGCTTCCGGCCGGTGCCGGACCGCTTCGAGGCCGCCTTCCGGGACCTCGCCCACGAGCTGCTCATGATCCAGGCCGAAGGCGACTACGACGCCGCCGTCGAGTTCGCCGAGCGGTACGGCACCGTCGACCCGGCCATGGTGACCGCCATCGAGGGCCTCGCGGGCATTCCGGTGGACATCGACCCGGTGTTTCCCTTCGCTGACGCTCAGGGGAATGATGAATGATGAATGATGAATGATGTCAGGAATGATGAATGATGAATGCGGAATGATGAATCGCGGGCCGGGAGGTCTGTGGGTCTCCGGATGGTCTTTCTTGGCTTGAGTGGCGAGGACAGGTGACTGCTGAAGTGGGAATGCCGGCGGATTTGTTGGAGCGGACGAAGGAGTTCGCCCTTCGAATCATCAGGCTCTACGTGGCACTGCCGAGAACGACCGAGGCACAAGTGATTGGAAAGCAGGTCTTGCGATCGGGGACCTCGGTCGGAGCGCAGCTTCGCGAAGCTAAACGCAGCCGCTCGGATGCCGAGATGATCAGCAAGACGGAAAGCGCACTCCAAGAATTGGAGGAGACCGACTACTGGCTCGAGATTCTCGCGGAAGCAGGGGTTGTAGATGCGGAGAAGCCCACTGATCTCAGGAAAGAGACCGACCAACTGACCGCCATTCTGGTCACGTCTGCCAAGACGCTCAAGGCGCGCAACTCCGGGCGCTGAAAGATCGATGCCGTTGAAATCCTCCTGTCCCATCCCGGTTCGGATCTCATCATTCCGCATTCATCATTCATCATTCTGGAATTGGAGAACGAAGTGAGCCAATCCAATGGTCGGGTCGCGATCGTCGGCGGGGCCTCCTCCGGCCTCGGGTACGCGGTCGCCGAGCGGTTGCTTGCGGACGGCTGCCGGGTGGTCATCGTCTCGCGCTCCGAGGCGCGGATCGGTGCTGCAGCCGACCGGTTGCGCGCGACCACCGGCGGCGAGGTCGAGCCGGTGGCGGCCGACCTCTCGGATCCCGGCGCTCCCGCCCGGGTGGTGGCGGCGGCGGCGCGGCGGCGCTTCGGCGAGCCGGAGATCCTCGTCACCAACGCCGGCGGGCCGCCGGCGATGCCCGCCACCGAGGCCGGTGCCGCCGACTTGACTGCGGCCTGCGAGCTCCTCCTGCTGCCGGTGCAGCGCTTCCTCGAGCTGTGCCTGCCGGTCATGCGCGCCGCCGGCTGGGGCCGGGTGGTGGCGATCACCTCCATCGCGGTGCGCGAGCCCCAGCCCGGCCTGGTGCTCTCGAACGCCCTGCGTGCCGGCCTCACCGGCTACCTCAAGAGCGTCGCCGACGAGGTCGCTCGGGACGGTGTGACCGTCAACTCGGTGCTGCCCGGCTACACCGCCACCGACCGCCTCACCGAGCTCGCTGCGACCAAGGCGAAGGCCTCCGGCTCGACTCCCGACGAGATCATGGCAGCCTGGGCCGCCGCCACCCCCCTGGGCCGGCTCCTCGAGCCCGCCGAGGTCGCCGCCGCGGTCGCCTTCCTCGCCTCCGACGCCGCCTCCGGCATCACCGGCCACGCCCTGCCCGTCGACGGCGGCTTCGGGCGGGGGCTGTTGTGACGCTCATCGTCTCGCGTTGATCTTCTTGGTTTCGGGCCTCTCGCGACGAAGCCCGCGGGACATCCCGGCCAGACTGCATCTGTCATTCAACGAACGGGTTGAGCAGGCTCACTCCGGTTCGCTCCACATCGCCGACGTTGCGGGTCACCAGCGTCATGCCCCGGACCTTGGCCGTCGCCGCGAGGAGACCGTCGATCACCGGCAGTGGATCCGGGACGTTGAGCCGGCCCCACTCGTCCGC
>DATHSO010000135.1:0-16007 GCA_035464095.1 Candidatus Methylomirabilota bacterium
GGCCCGTCCGCCGACTCCGTCAACGACGCTGGCCGGGCCGAGGCGGTCTTTGAAGGCACCGGGTCCCACCACCGGGCGGTGGCGACGGCGTCGCCCGAGACGCAGGCACTGTTCGACCAGGGGCTGGCGTTCCTCTTCGCCTTCAACCACGACGAGGCGATCCGCTCCTTCGAGCGCGCCGCCGAGCTCGATCCGGGCTGTGCCATGGCCCACTGGGGCATCGCCTACGCCAAGGGGCCGCACATCAACAACCCGGTGGTGCCGCCCGAGCGCGAGGCCGAGGCCCACGCGGCGGCCCAGGAGGCCGGGCGCCTCGCCGGTGGCATGGCGGAGGGTGCGGACCGGGCTCTCATCGAGGCGATCTCGGTGCGGTACGCCTCGCCGCAGCCCGAAGACCGCGCTCCCCTCGACCGGGCCTTCGCCGATGCCATGGCCGATGTGCACGAGCGATTCCCGGGCGATGGGGACGTCGGGGCCCTCTACGCCGAGGCGCTGATGGACCTGCACCCCTGGGACCTGTGGACCCACGACGGCGAGGCCAAGCCGTGGACGCCCGAGATCGTGACGCTGCTCGAGGACGTCATCGACCGCCACCCCCACCACCCCCTGGCGCTCCACCTCTACATCCACGCGGTGGAGGCGTCCGACGACCCGGGCCGTGCCGACATCGCCGCCGACCGCCTGCGGGACCTGATGCCGGGCCTCGGGCACCTGGTGCACATGCCGTCCCACATCGACGTCCGGCGCGGCCGCTGGCAGGAGGCGATCGTCGCCAACACCAAGGCGGTGGCGGCGGACCGCGCCTACCGCGACGCGACGGCCGTGCCACCGGACTTCTACCGCCTCTACATGTCCCACAACCACCACATGAAGGCCTACGCGGCCATGATGGTGGGCCGCAGCGAGCTGGCCATGAGCTCGATCCGCGAGCTGGTCGCTGACATCCCCGAGCCGTGGCTGAAGGACAACGCGTTCTGGGCCGACGGCTTCATCGCCATGCCCTACGAGGTGATGATGCGCTTCGGCCTCTGGCAGGAGATTCTCGCCGAGCCGGAGCCCGCCGACTACCTGCCGTTCACCCGGTCGATCCACTTCGCGGCGCGGGCGGTCGCCTTCGCGGCCCTCGACCGTCCTGCGGAAGCGCGCCGGGAGCAGGCGGCCTTCCGCCAGCAACGGCTCGAGGTTCCCGAGGACGCGCCCTTCGGCAACAACATGGCCCACGATCTCATGGACGTGGCCGAGAAGCTGGTGGAGGGGGAGATCCTGTACCGGGAGGGCGACAAGGAGGCGGGGATCCGTGCCCTGTACGAAGCGGCCGCTCTGGAGGACGATCTCCGCTACGACGAGCCGCCGGACTGGATCCAGCCGATCCGACACGCCCTCGGCGCGACCCTGATGCAGGAGGGGCGCCACGCCGACGCCGAGACAGTCTACCGCGAGGACCTCGAGAAGCTCCCGAACAACGGCTGGTCCCTGTACGGACTCGCCCGCTCTTTGCGGCTGCAGGGCAGGACCGCCGAGGCCGCCGAGGTCGAGGCGCGCTTCAACCGAGTGTGGGCCGACGCCGACATCCCCCTGCGCTCGTCCTGCTTCTGCCAGCCCGGGGTCTGAAAACAGCCCCGGGCTTCGGCTGGCGTCCCGGACCCGGCTCGGGCACACTCAGGTGACACCGGGTCGTTAGGGGGAATCATGCGGATGCTCAGCCGAATCGTCATCGTTGCCTGCGTCGTCGCCGTCCTGCCGACGGCGGTTTCGGGTGCGGAGTCGGGGGTCGAGGCCCTGGTGGCCGAGGCGTCCGTCGCCGACCTCCAGGAGCTCATGGCCGACGGCACCCTGACCTCGGAGGCGATCGCCGTCGCCCTGATCGGTCGCATCGAGCGCCTCGACGGAGCGCTGCGCTCAATCCTCGCCGTCAACCCCGAGGCCGTGGCCCAGGCCCGGACCCTCGACGCCGAGCGCCGGGAGGGCACCGTGAGGGGCCCGCTTCACGGGATCCCGGTGCTGCTCAAGGACAACATCGAGTCGGCGGACCCCCTGCCGACAACCGCCGGGTCCCTTGTCTTGGCCACCAACATCACCGGGCGTGACGCCGGCCTTGTCGGGCGGCTCCGGGCGGCCGGGGCCGTGGTGCTCGGCAAGACCAACCTCAGCGAGTGGGCCAACTTCCGCTCGGAGCGGTCGTCGTCGGGCTGGAGCGCGGTCGGCGGCCAGACCCGCAACCCCTACGACCCCGCAAGGTCGCCGTGTGGCTCGAGCTCGGGCTCGGGTGCGGCGGTGGCGGCGGGCTTCGCACCGGCGGCGGTGGGCACCGAGACCGACGGCTCGATCGTGTGCCCGGCGACGGCGACCGGGCTGGTGGGGATCAAGCCGACCGTGGGGCTGGTGAGCCGCTTCGGGATCGTGCCGATCTCCCACACCCAGGACACGGCAGGCCCCATGGCGCGCACCGTGGCCGACGCCGTGGCGCTGCTCGAGGTGATGATCGGCACCGACCCGCGTGACCCGGCCACCGAGCTCGCGGCCCGCGCCGCCGACTGGTCGCTGGCCTCGCATCTGAGGCCGGACGGGTTGCAGGGCAAGCGGCTCGGCGTGCTGCGGTCCCACGCCGGCTTCCACGAAGGCGTAAACGCGCTCCTCGACCGGGCGATCGCCGACCTCGAGGCCGCGGGTGCGACGGTGGTCGACGGCCTCGAGCTGACCGGCCCGGAGGGGGTCGATGACGCCGAGTACAGGGTGCTGCTGGTCGAGTTCCGGCACGACCTCGACGCCTACCTGGCAGGACTTCCCGGCGCCGACCGGCTGCCGGCGACGAGCCTCGAGGCGCTCATCGCCTTCAACGAGCGCCACGCCTCGGTGGAGATGCCGTGGTTCGGGCAGGACGTGTTCCTGAAGAGCCGGGACGCCGGCTCCCTCGACGACGAGGCGTACCGGCAGGCTCTGGAGCTGTCGCGCGACGGCTCGCGCCGCGCCATCGACGGCCTCCTCGCCGAGCACGACCTCGACGCCCTCGTGGCGCCCACCGGCTCGCCGGCATGGACCATCGACCCGGTCAACGGCGACCACTTCCTGGGCGGCAGCTCCAGCTACCCGGCCCGCGCCGGCTACCCCAACGTCACCGTGCCCATGGGCGAGGTCCACGGGCTGCCGGTGGGGGTCTCGTTCTTCGCGACGGCCCTGGCCGAGCCGACCCTGGTCGAGATCGCCTCCGCCTACGAGCAGGCCACCCAGCGGCGCCGCCCGCCCCGGCTGGAGTGACGGGCGCCGGCGAAGTTGCCTTGGTCGAGCTGCCGGCATGCTGCCGGGATCCGCTAAAGGTGAAGGTGCCAGGCTTTAGAACCTTAGAAAGTTGAGGTGGGCTGTTATCGGAGGAGTTCGGCAGTGGCAAGACGGCCGAGAATCGTGGTCGAAGGTGGCCTGTACCATGTGTACAACCGAGTCACCCGTGACGGTTGAAGATGCGACTTTCTAAGGTTCTAAAGCCTGGCACTGTTCCAGGAGGTACTTCCGTTCCGGTCAGTCTTCCGTGAAGGCCGACCACTCTCGTGTCAGGCCGAGGCGCTGCACCCATCGCTCGATGTACGCCCGGTCGATCTCTGCAGCCATGATCTTGAGCACCCCCGAGATGTCCCTGAGGTGCTTCTCCGACCCACCCTCGCGGTAGAAGACGAGCTTCTTGATGATGACGTCCTCGGGCGAGGCGAACGTCACATCACGATCGGCCGCGACTCGGAGCGATCGAGCTCTCGAGAAGCGGGTCTGGTTGAACTCGGAATCGTCTGCCACCATGACGTCGATCTTGAGCCCGGATGTGGGATGAAGGACATTGAACTGCGTGCGGCGGGCCACGGCATCGGCGACCGCTTCCCGGCTGATGTAGAACTCCTCGGCAGGGAAGGCGCTGCACAGTTCATCGATCTGGTGTGATGCGAGTCGGACGACGACGTCGATGTCGTTCGTGAATCGCGGCTCGCCGTACGCGATGGTCGCCATGGAGCCGGTGATCAGGTAGGGGATTCGAAGCGATTCGAGGGTCTGTGCGAGCCGTTCGAGCAGCTCAGACGGATCCATGGGAGAGCCTGCTCGCGACCTCCTGGTCGATCCGCCGCTGGTCCCAGTCCGGATGATCCTGACGCAGGACATTCGTCAGGATCGAACGAGCCGAACGCCACATGCCGGACGCTATCTTCAGGCGTTCCGCAGCGGTCTTCGAACGGAGCATCTCGAGCATTGCCGGATCAGGAGAGTCGAACCTCGCTGTTCCATGGTCCATGCGGCCATTGTACCCCGTTGGCACGACCCCGAGGGTCGGCCTCTTCGCCGGGCTCCACGGCGAAGCACACCGAAGCCGGGCTGATCGACCGACGCGGCGAGGGTCGATATCGGTGCCCATGGGTGGCACCGATCCGCCGACGCATCCAACGGAGCCGCAGGCAGGGCGCGACGAACCGCCGCGTTACAAGAAAATGACAGGGCATGTGAAAGATTTCACTTGACCCCCAACGGGGAGGCATCTACCGTCAGGGGGAATCCCCCGGTGGGTGCTCCCCGGGGGCCGACCGGAGGATCGGATGTACAACCTCGTGCCACCGGAGCCACCGTCGGACGACACGCGGTGGAAGATCGTCGGCGCCACCATGCGCCGCCACCGCCACCGGCCCGACGCGCTCATCGAGACGCTGCACGCGGTGCAGGAAGCCTTCGGGCACCTCGAGCCGGAGGCCATGAGGTACGTGGCGGAGAGCCTGCGCGTCCCGCTGAGCCGGATGTACGGCGTGGCGACCTTCTACCACTTCTTCTCGCTCGAGCCGCCGGGGGACCACACCTGCATCCTGTGCACCGGCACCGCCTGCTACATCAAGGGCGTCCCGGGCATCGTCGAGGCGGTGCGTTCGGAGTACGGCCTCGAGCTCGGGGAGACCGCCGCGGACGGCTCGCTGTCGTTCCGCAGCGCGCGCTGTCTCGGGGCCTGCGGGCAGGCGCCGATCGCGGTCATCGACGACGAGATGGTCGGTGGGCTGACGCCGGAGTCGACCATCGAGGAGATCCGAAAGGTCATGAGCCATGTCGACCATTGACGAGATCGAGGAGGTCGTCGAGCGCGAGCGGGAGCGCCTCGCGGGCTTCCGCCACCGGCTGCTCGTGTGCACCGCGTCGGGCTGCCCGAACGGCCGGGTCGTGCGCGAGGCGCTCGCGGCGGCGGTCGCCGAGGCGGGCCGGGACGACGAGGTCGAGGTCGCCGGGGTCGGGTGCATGGGGCTGTGCGCGAAGGGGACGCTCGTGAGAGTGCTTCCGGCTGATCTTCTGTACGGTCCGGTGACGTCGGCCGACGCCGCGGAGGTGGTCGCGTCGGTGGGCGGCGACCCGATCGAGCGCCTCGTGGTCGACACCGAGGTGCCGTTCTTCACCCGCCAGCTCAAGGTCGTGCTCGAGGGCTCCGGCCGCGTCGAGCCCGACCGGATCGAGAGTGCGCTCGCCGAGGGGGCGTACGGCTCTCTGATCAGGGCGCTGTCCGAGATGACGCCGTTCGCGGTGATCGACGAGGTCACCCGCTCGGGGCTGCGCGGGCGCGGCGGCGGCGGCTACCCGACCGGGCTCAAGTGGTCGACGGTGGCCAAGGCCGAGGGCGACCTCAAGTTCGTGATCTGCAACGCCGACGAGGGCGACCCCGGTGCGTTCATGGACCGCTCGGTGCTCGAGTCGGACCCACACCGGGTGCTCGAGGGGATGGCGATCGCTGCCTACGCGGTGGGTGCGAGCCGCGGCTTCATCTACGTCCGCGCCGAGTACCCCCTGGCGATCGAGCGGCTGCAGACCGCGATCAAGCGGGCTCGGCGTCTGGGGCTGCTCGGGCGCGACATCCTGACCACGCCCTTCGACTTCGACATCGAGGTCCGGCTCGGCGCCGGCGCCTTCGTGTGTGGCGAGGAGACGGCGCTGATCGCGTCCATCGAGGGCCGGCAGGGCCACCCGGTGCCACGGCCGCCGTACCCCGCCGAGCGCGGCCTGTGGGGGCGGCCGACCCTGATCAACAACGTCGAGACCCTCGCCAACGTCCCCGCCATCGTCCGCGACGGCGGCGACCGTTTCGCGGCCCTCGGCACCGCGGGGTCGAAGGGCACCAAGGTGTTCGCCCTCGCCGGTCGGGTCGCCAACACCGGGCTGGTCGAGGTCCCGATGGGCACCACGCTCGGTGAGATCATCCACGAGATCGGCGGCGGCGTGCCGGAGGGCCGCACCTGCAAGGCGGTTCAGACCGGCGGCCCGTCCGGCGGCTGCATCCCGGCCGACCTGTTCGACACGCCGGTGGACTACGAGAGCCTCCTCGAGCTCGGGTCGATGATGGGGTCGGGCGGGATGATCGTCATGGACGAGACCTCGGACATGGTCGACGTCGCGCGCTTCTTCATGGAGTTCTGCATGACCGAGAGCTGCGGCAAGTGCGTGCCGTGCCGGGTCGGCACCGCCCACCTGCACGACCTGCTGCGCCGGATCACCGACCGCCAGGCCTCGCCGGACGAGCTCGCGGACCTCGAGGAGCTGTGCGAGATGGTGCGCGACACCTCGCTGTGCGGGCTCGGGCAGTCGGCGCCAAACCCGGTGCTGTCGACGTTGCGGCACTTCCACGACGAGTACGTCGAGCACCTCGCGGCACGCCCCGGTCCCGGGGAGGTGTGACATGGCGCCCCGGATCGTCACGCTCAAGATCGACGGCCGAGACGTCGGCGCCCGCGACGACGAGACCGTGCTCGAGGTCGCGCGCGAGAACGGGATCGACATTCCCACCCTGTGCTTCCTCGACGGGCTGTCGGCGGTGGGCGCCTGCCGGATGTGCCTGGTGGAGATCGGGTCGAGCCCCAAGCTCGTGCCCGCGTGCGTGACGCGGGTCGAGGAGGGGATGGAGGTGCGGACCGGCACCGACCGGCTGCGCCGCTACCGCCAGATGGTGCTCGAGCTGATCTTCTCCGAGCGCAACCACGTGTGCGCGGTCTGCGTCTCCAACGGCCACTGCGAGCTCCAGAGCCTGGCGGCGCGGCTCGGCATGGACCGGGTCGGCGTGCCCTACCTGTACCCGCGCTTCGAGGTCGACGCCAGCCACCCGCGCTTCGTCAACGACCCGAACCGGTGCATCCTGTGCAGCCGCTGCATCCGGGTGTGCGACGAGATCGAGGGCGCCCACACCTGGGACGTCGCCCGCCGCGGCGTCGACGCCCGGGTGGTGACCGACCTCGACGGCAGGTGGGGCGAGTCCGAGACCTGCACGAGCTGCGGCAAGTGCGTCCAGGTGTGCCCCACGGGAGCGCTCACCGAGAAGGGGCACGCGGTCGCCGAGATGCGCAAGCAGAGCCGCTTCCTGCCGTACCTGCGAGCGATGCGGGAGGTGAACCAATGAGGAGCGCCAGGGCGACGATGGCGACGGTGTGGCTGGACGGTTGCTCCGGCTGCCACATGAGCTTCCTCGACCTGGACGAGCGGCTGCTCGAGCTCGCCGACCGCGCCGACCTGGTCTACAGCCCGCTCGTCGACGCGAAGCAGTTCCCGGAGCACGTCGACCTCGTGCTCGTCGAGGGCGCGGTCGCCACCGACGAGGACCTCGAGAAGATCCGCACGATCCGCGGCCGCAGCCGGCTGCTGGTGTCGCTGGGCGACTGCGCGGTCACCGGCAACGTGGCGGCGCTGCGTAACCCCTTCGGGACCGACGCGGTCTTCCGGAACGCCTACGAGGCCCACGTCGTGGGCGACCCGGCCCGCCCGAGCCGCGAGCTGCCGGTGCTGCTCGAGCGGGTGAGGCCGGTCCACGAGGTGGTCACCGTCGACCTGGTGATCCCCGGCTGTCCGCCGTCCGCCGACCTGATCTGGCACGCCCTCACCGAGCTGCTCGAGGGCCGCATCCCCGACCTCACCGCCGAGACCCGCTTCGGCTGAGCGTGGCAGGAGCCGAACCATGACCGAAACCGTCGTCATCGACCCCGTCACCCGCATCGAGGGCCACGGCAAGATAACCATCGAGCTCGACGAGCGCGGCTACGTGGCCGACGCGCGCTTCCACGTCACCCAGCTGCGCGGCTTCGAGACGTTCTGCCAGGGCCGCCCCTTCGCCGAGATGCCGTCGCTGATGGCGCGGATCTGCGGGATCTGCCCGGTGAGCCACCTGGTCGCCTCGGCGAAGGCCTGCGACCAGGTGATGGCGGTGACCATCCCGCCGACCGCGAGCAAGCTCCGCCGGATCATGAACCTGGCGCAGATCGTCCAGAGCCACGCGCTGAGCTTCTTCCACCTGTCGTCGCCCGACCTGCTGCTGGGGATGGACGCCGACCCCGACCAGCGCAACCTCTTCGCCCTCGCCGGCCACCACCCCGGGATCGTCCGCGAGGGCATCGCCCTGCGCAAGCTCGGGCAGGAGGTGATCGAGATGCTCGGCGGGCGCCGCATCCACCCCGCGTGGATCGTGCCGGGCGGGGTGGCGTCGCCGCTCGAGGGCGGGCAGCGCGACGCGATCGCGGCCCGGATCCCGGAGCAGATCCGCGTCGTGCAGCGCACCCTCGACTGGTTCAAGAACCTGCTCGACGGCTTCTCCGACGAGATCCGCTCGTTCGCGAACTTCCCGTCGTTCTTCATGGGGCTGGTCGACGAGGAGGGCGGCCTCGAGCACTACGACGGCCGGCTGCGGGTCGTCGACTCCACCGGCGCGACCGTGGTCGACGACATCGACCCGGCCCGCTACCGGGAGGTCATCGGCGAGACCACCGAGCCCTGGACCTACCTCAAGTTCCCGTACCTGCTGTCGAAGGGGTACCCCGACGGAATGTACCGGGTCGGTCCGCTGGCGCGGCTGAACGTGATTGACACCTGCCACACCCCGTGGGCCGACCAGGAGCTCTCGGAGTTCCGCGAGCTCGGCCACGGCGCCGTCCACTCGTCGTTCCACTTCCACTTCGCGCGCCTGATCGAGATCCTGTTCTGCCTCGAGCGGATGCAGCAGATCCTCGACGAGGCCGACATCCTCGACCCGCGCGTGCGGGCCCACGCCGACGCCAACTCCGCCGAGGGGATCGGCGTCGCCGAGGCGCCCCGGGGCCTGCTGATCCACCACTACCGGGTCGACCGGCAGGGGCTGATCGAGGACGCGAACCTGATCATCGCCACCGGCCACAACAACCTGGCGATGAACCGGGGCGTCTTCCAGGTCGCGAAGCGGTTCATCCGGGACGGGCGGCTCGACGACGGCATCCTCAACCGGGTCGAGGCGGTGATCCGCGCCTTCGACCCGTGCCTGTCGTGCTCGACCCACGCCATCGGCCGGATGCCGCTCGAGCTCCGGCTGGTCGATGCCGAGGGGCGTGAGATCGACCGGCGGGTCCGCGACGCGGGGTAGCTCAGCCGACGAGCTCGAGGACCGCCGCCACCGCGCGGGGGAGCGCGGCCTCGACCGCGCTCGACAGACCCTCGCCGAGCTCGAGATCGGCGACGCCGATGCTGACCAGCCAGACCTCGGGGCTGTTCCCGTACAGCTCCCGGGCCGCCGTGGCCACCACCGCCGGCCGCAGCTCGTGGAGGTCGACGGTGGGCACTCCGGGGCCGGCCGGTCGCAGCTTCCGGCGGCGGACCTCGCCGGGGGCAAGGTCGACGGCGGCGTCCACCAGCACCACCAGCCCGGCCGAAGCCGCGGCCTCGAGGTGCTCGGGCAGGAGCTGGAACGCCTCGATGACGGTGGCGACCCCGTGCTCGGCGAGGCGGCGCGCGACCAGCGGGCCGACGCCGTCGTCGCGGCGCAGGGTGTTGCCGAAGCCGATGACCATGGCTCGGGCCGTCATGTCGCCCATTGTCCCTCCTCGGCTCGCCGGCGTCACCTCGCGCCGCCGGATGTCATCGCGCCTTCACGGCCGCTGATCAGGCTGTGGAAGAGGAAGGTGAGCACCGCTGTTGCAGCGTTGGGCGGGGAGAGACCACCGTGAACCGTGTCGAGACCATCGGGATCGAGGACAAGGCGGCGCTCGAGCACGAGCTGGACAACCTGCGCTCGATCCTGTCGGCTGTCTACGCCTATCCTGACAGCATCAGCCTGCGGCAGATCGACCTCTTCGGCCGGTCGTACCCCCTCGCCGGCACCCTCGGCGGCGACCACCTGATCGTCGTCGACTTCGTCCGGCGCTACGACCTCGACCGGCGCATCGCGTCAGCCGAGGCCGCCGGCCGTCACGCCGTCGCCGAGCGGCTGGAGGAGAACCGACGCCGGGTCGGCGTGCTGGTCGCGGACGTCTCGGGCCACAGCATGACCGACGCCGTGCTCGCCGCGATGCTCCACCAGGCCTTCCTGGTCGGTGTGCTGTACGAGCTGGAGCACAACGGACAGGTCACCGCGGCGCTGTTCGACGTGCTCAACACCCGCTTCTACAAGTCCTCCAGCGTGACCAAGTTCGTCACCATGATCTACGGCGAGATCACCGAGGAGGGCCGATTCCGATTCATCTCGGCGGGACACCCTCGGCCGCTGGTCTACAGCGCCGAGTTCCGGCGCTTCGTCGAGATCGACCGCTCGAGCCTGATCTCGGTTCACCCGATCGGGCTGTTCCCGACCGAGGGCGACATCGATCGCGGCGTCGCCGAGCGGCCCCCGGCGGAGAGCCCCCGCTCGCGGGTCAACGAGGTCAAGCTGATGGCGCCGGGCGACGTCCTCCTGCTGAGCACCGACGGCGCCTGGGACCAGGCCGACGGCGAGCTCATCGCCCGTCTCGAGCCGGTCATGAGGACCGTCGCCCACCGCCCGGCGCGCGACATCGTCGACGCCCTGCACCTCGAGCTGGTTCGGTACCGCCCGGCCGAGGACGACCTGACCCTGGTGGCGATCCGGAGGAGCTGAGGCCGCGGGCCCGGGGAGCCGATCGGCACCGAGATTCGAGTGCGAAAGGTCGCACCCATCAGGCGCGTATCGCCCCGAGCGGAAGTGTTCAGCCGGCCTCGGTCGCGGTGGGCTGCTCGGTCCGGTCGAGCAGCTCCAGGCGCTGTCGCGCGGCGCGCTTGCCGATGCCCCGGACCGCCGCCCATGCGGCGAGGCGCTCATCTCGCGGCCTCGAGGTGCCACGCTCCCAGGCGTAGATCGTCTGCCCCGAGACGCCGACCAGCCGGCCGTAGTCGTCGGCCGACAGCCCGAGCCGCTTCCGGTCCGCCGCCACCCACTTGGGCGAGAAGCGGACGACGGCGTCGGCGGCGGGCTCCGGCGTCTCGGTCAGCCGGCGGGCCTCCTCGGCTTCGAGCACGCGCACCGAGTTTCGGAGCGCGCTGATCTCCCGCTGGGCCTCGGAGAGCTTCTTTCGCAGCGCGGTCACCGATTCCCTCAAGGGAGCGACGTGTTGGCGGATCTCTTTGCGCGCGAGACGGCTGATCTCCTGGCGCAGGACCGCAGCGATATCAGGCATACCTAACCCCTTTACACAACCGCTTTGCCGGTTCGCAGCGCACCCATCTTAACACTCGAACCGGACTTGCGATCAACGGGTACCACCCTTTGCGTTCGTAGCATTCCTCATGGAAGCCATCAGGCACGGACTGACGGAGTCACGCCCCGAGGTGGAGTGGCAGGAACCGGGTTGTATTTCGGGGGAGAGCTAGTGGTGCGAAAGGGGGGACTCGAACCCCCACAGCCATAAGGCCACAAGATCCTGAATCTTGCGCGTCTACCAATTCCGCCACTTTCGCACCTAGCGGATGGAAACGTGATAGTAGGTCCGGGGGGGGTCGGTGTCAAGTGCGCAGCCACCGGCGGTCGCCACGAGGTGCGCTCCGCGAGCCGCTCGGGCGAGCCCGGTTCGGTCAGGAGGGTGCTCGCGGGAGCGGAATGGGGCCCGGCTGTGGTTCAATGAACGCCCATGACTGACCAGCACAGCGCCGAGTCCCTCGACCCCGAGACCATTCTCAACGCCATCCGCCGACGCGGCTCCAAGGGCATGACCGTCAAGATGCTGGTGGCCCAGGTCGAGGACGAGCACGGCCTCGACCGCTCCGACGCCCGGCGCGAGCTGCGCGGCGCCCTCAGGGAGCTCGAGCGCAGCGGTCAAGTCGTGCTCGGGCGCGGCAAGCGCTACTTCCCGGCCGAGGCCTCGACCCTGCTGCCGGGGCGGCTGCGGCGGCAGGCGGGCGGCCGCTTCGTGGTCGACCTGGACGCCGCCGACGGACCGCCGGTGGGGATCGGCCCCGCCGGGATGCGCGGCGCGGTCCACGGCGACCGGGTGCTGATCCGGCTCGAGAAGCCGCGCCAGCGGGCGCGGGAGGCGGGGGAGCGCGAGGGCGTCGTGGTGCGGGTGGTGGAGCGGGCGAGCACCGAGATCGTCGGGGTCTGGGTCGCCGGTGACGGCCGGCCCCACGTGCGGCCCCTCGGCCAGGGCCAGCGCTTCACGGTGGAGGTCACCGACTTCAAGACCGAGGGCGAGCCCGCCGACGGCGAGCTGGTGGCGGTGAGCCTGGACAGCGTCGACAGCCGCAGCCGCCGGGCCCGCGGGGTGCTCCTGGAGCGGCTCGGCCAGCCCGAGGATCCGGCGGCGGTTGACCGCGCGGTGTTGCGGCTGTACGGCATCCGGGAGGGCTTCCCCCCCGAGGTGCTGGCGGAGGTCGAGGCGCTGCCGGGCGAGGTCGAGGGCCCGGAGATCCAGGGCCGCTGGGACCTGCGCGACCGGCCCGCCATCACCATCGACGGCGAGACCGCCCGCGACTTCGACGACGCGGTCAGCGCGCGGGCCGTGGACTCGGACCGGATCGAGGTCGAGGTCCACATCGCCGACGTCAGCCACTACGTGCGCCCCGGCACCGAGCTCGACGCCGAGGGCCGGCGCCGCGGCACCAGCGTCTACCTGCCGGGGCTGTGCGTGCCGATGCTGCCGGAGGGGCTGTCCAACGACCTGTGCTCGTTGCGCGAGGGCGTCGACCGGCTCACCTACACGGTGCGCTTCCGGGTCGATCCCGCCGGTGACGTGAGCAAGGTCGAGGTCCGCGACTCGGTGATCAGGTCGCGGCGCCGCTGCACCTACACCGAGGTCTTCGAGTGGCTCGAGAGGCCGCGCTCCGAGTGGCCCGACGAGACCGCCGACTTCGCCGACTCTCTGGCGGCGCTGGCCGAGGCCGCGGACCGCCTGAGCCGGGCGCGGCGGGCGCGCGGCAGCCTCGACTTCGACCTCGCCGAGCCGGTGGTCCTGCTCGACCCGGAGGGGCGGGTGACCGGGGTCGAGCCGAGCGCCCGCAACCGGGCCCATCGCCTCATCGAGGAGCTCATGGTCGCCGCCAACAGCGCGGTTGCCCGAAGGATGCTGGCCGTCGGCCAGCCGACCCTGCACCGGGTCCACGACGAGCCCGACCCGGCCAAGATCGACACCCTCGCCGAGGTCGTGAAGGAGCTCGGCTTCAAGCTCGCCACGGAGGACGGGGCGGCGACGCCGGCGGCGCTGCAGGCCCTGCTCGACCAGGTGGAGGGCAAGCGCGAGGAGCACCTGGTGTCGATGCTCGTGCTGCGCTCCATGGCGAGGGCCATCTACAGCCCCGACCCGCGCGGCCACTATGCCCTGGCCGCCGATGCCTACCTTCACTTCACGTCGCCGATCCGGCGCTACCCGGACCTGGTGACCCACCGAATGCTGCGGCGGTACGCCGCCGAGGGCGGGACGGTGGAGGGCGAGGCCCGCGACCGGGTGGATCGGGAGCTGAAAACCCTCGGCATGACCTGCTCGGCGCGCGAGCAGGAGGCCGAGAAGGCGGAGCGGACGGCGGTGCAGTGGAAGACGGCCCTGTTCCTCCGCGATCGGGTGGGGGAGGTCTTCTCCGGCCGGATCTCGGGGGTGATGGGCTTCGGGGTCTTCGTCGAGCTCGACGAGGTCTTCAGCGACGGCCTGATCCACATCTCGGACCTGGAGGACGACTACTACACCTTCGACGAAGGCCGCCACCGGCTGGTGGGCGAGCGCACCGGCCGAACCTGGCGCCTCGGCGATCCGGTCAAGGTCCGATTGGTGCGGGTCAACCTGGAGAGCTTCCAGGTCGAGCTCGCCCCGGTCGGCGTCAAGCCCGACCGGCGCGCGGCCGAGGCACGCGATCGAGGGCCGACGGGCCGGCCCGGCGGTCGCGCGGGCAGTTCCTCGAAGCCGCGGGGTCGTGGTCAGAAGCCGGGTCCGCAGTCGAAGAACGGCAGCCGCGGGCCCAAGGGGCGTGGCGGGAAGGCGCCCCGGGGGAGCGACCGGTCCAAGTCCCGCAAGCGGTGACGCGGCCCGCGCCCCGCCTCGGAGCGCCCGCGACGCCAGGCAGGGATGCCTGGCGCTCCAAGGCCGTGGCTGGTCGCTGGCGCTGTTCGCTGATCGCCGGTTGCTGGTCGCTGGTCGCTGATCGCTGAGCCGCTTGCAAAAATCGGGACAGGAGCAAGATTCGAGGGCAGGGAGAACGCCGGCGGGGGCGCCGGCGCTACCAGAGACCGGGCGCCATTGTGGGGCCGGCGGCTCGCCGGCCAATCCGCGTCTCATGAAGGCAACACATCGTAGATCACGGCATTTTTGCAAGCGGCTCCGCTGATAGCTGATCGCTGCCGCTGATCGCTGCCGCTGCCGCTGATCGCTGACATCGGGCCCGGGCACGGGCACGGGTACGGGTACGGGTCCGGGTACGGGTCGGACGCGGACGCGGACGCGGACGCGGACGCGGGGGGGAGGCACTTGACAGGGTGGGCGGAGGGGCGCATATTCAAGCTTACAAAACGATCGTTCGGTTTGTGGCAGAAGGGAGCGCCCCCGAGTGCCAAGAGGTCTCCAGGCCGCCAAGTCCGAGATCGCCACCTCCAAGGTGCTCGACGCCGCTCGCGAGCTGTTCTCGACCCAGGGCTACGGCGCCACCTCCATGCGCCAGATCGCCGAGGCCTGCGACCAGTCGGTGGGCAACCTCTACCACCACTTCGGCTCCAAGGAGGCGATCTACCAGCGGCTCATCGACGACTACTGGGAGCTGCTCCTCGATCCCGAGCACCCGCTGCAGAGGGTTTTCACGCGGGCCAACTTTCCCGACGACCTCGAGGAGCTGGCAGCCGCCATCGAGCGGACGGTGGAGGAGAACAAGGCCTCCATCCTGCTCGTCTTCGTCGACGTCATCGAGCACCAGGGCCGGCACATCCGGTCTTTCTACGAGACCATGGCGGACCGGTTCCGCGACAAGTACGGTCCCCATTTTGGCGAGCTGCAGCGGCAGGGCAGGCTGGCCGACGCCGACCCGCTCGTGGCGGTGATGGTGGCGACTCGCTGGCTGTTCTACTTCTACACGGTGGAAAAGTGCTTCGGCGTGCCCATGCACTTCGGCATGGACACCCAGCAGGCGGTGGATGGCTTCATCCGCATCCTGCGCAACGGGCTGCTGCGCGGCGCGGAGCGCGGCGCGGCAGCGGACGACCCGGCTATTGCAAGGTGAGAGAAGGGGGAGACCATGACTGAACGTTGGTTGTTGAAGCTTGTGCTCGTGGCGACCGTGGTCGCCGGAATCGGGCTGGCGGCGCCGGTGCCGGCGCTGGCCCAGGAGGAGCCGACCGAGGAGGAGGAGACCCCGGCCGAGGAGGTGGCCGATGAGACGGCGGCGGGCCAGTTCGCCGCCGAGATCGTCGTCACGTCCCAGCGGCGCGAGGAGAGGCTCCAGGAGATTCCCCTCGCGGTCTCGGTGGTGACCTCGGACCAGCTCCAGGACATCGCGGCGACGGACATCTCGGCCCTGGAGGCCTACGTGCCGAACGTGTCCATCTACCAGGGCCGCAACCAGTCGACGACCCTGACCGCGTTCATCCGCGGCGTCGGCCAGGCGGACCCGCTGTGGGGCGTCGACCCCGGCGTCGGCGTCTACATCGACGACGTCTACGTCGCCCGCGCCCAGGGCGCGCTGCTCGACGTCTACGACGTGGAGCGGATCGAGGTGCTGCGCGGCCCCCAGGGCACCCTGTACGGCAAGAACACCATCGGCGGCGCCATCAAGTACGTCAGCCGGATCATGACCGACACCCC
>DATHSO010000136.1:0-9282 GCA_035464095.1 Candidatus Methylomirabilota bacterium
GATCCGCGGCACCAGGTACGGGGCGTAGCGGTCGTAGGCGCGGTGGGCGTCGAGGGCCGCCAGGTCGGCCTCGCGCGACACCGTGTACTGGTAGCGGAGCGACAGCTCGGCGAGGGCGTCGCCCAGGGCCTCGGCGGCTGCGGCGGGGTCGTCGTCGTGGTCAGCGAGGCCGTCGAGGACCTGCCAGTAGGCCGCGGAGCCGCTGACGAACCAGCTCTCGGCCGGGGTCGCGGGGAACACGGTACGCCGCCACAGGCGGTCGCGGTCGACGATGAACTCGGCCTCGTGCTCGCCGGGCTCGAGCTCGGGCTCGTCGTCCGGCTCGGGCCGACCCGCCGCGGCGGCCCGCAGCGCGCCGAGCCTGTCGGCGACGAAGACCGGGCTGATGGTGGCGTAGCCGAGGCTCAGGTGGGGGTCGGCGCCGGGCAGGTCGGGCAGGTAGCGCCAACCCTCGGTGGGGAACTTCTCGCGCAGGGTGACCTTGCCGTGGTGGGCGAGGAAGACCAGCTCCTCGGCCATCTCGGTGGTCGTGATCTTGCCGTCGCAGGCGTGGGCGCGGTTGATGGGCGACGACGCCCACAGCTCGACCGCCGCGGTGGCGTCGATCGCCCCCGCGTGCTCGCGGTAGAACTCGTTGAAGGCGATGTCGCGGTTCCAGGGCGAGAACATGAGGTCGAAGGGCCGGTCGCCGGGCTGGGCTAGGTACTCCTTGCGGACCTCGGGGTCGCGGTTGTTGTTGTTGGCCCACAGGAAGCCCGGGGTGCCGAAGGGCGCCATGTCCTCGCCGGTGCGCCAGAGCTTCTTGGAGTGGGTGCCGAGCAGCAGGATCGCCGCCTCGCCGGTCTTGACGTCGGCGATCGGCCAGTCGTTGGTGTACATGCCGTTGTTGCCCTGCCACAGGATGCGCTCGACGTCGTCGATGGACGAGGCGTACTGCGCCGCCTTGCGGATCCGGTTGGACTGGGGCGTCGAGTCGGGCTCCCACGGGGTCTGGGCGACGGTGGTCTCGCCGATCACGATGCCGGCGGAGTTGATGTAGAAGTCGGCCCCCGAGTGGATGCCGCCGGGGAAGGTGTGGTAGACGAGGCGGTGGCCCTCGGTGGGCACCACGTCGACGATGACGTTCCAGTGGACCCCCGTGAAGCCGTTCCACATGAAGATCTGGCCGAACACGATGTCCCCGCTGCGGGTCGCCGGCCCGGTGGCCACGAAGGCCGAGCAGCTGTGGCTGTCGGGCGCCACCTCGAGCTCCTCGTCGGGCGCCAGGAAGGCCTCGCCAGTGAGGGCGTGGGGGGTGACCTCGATGGCGTCCTCGAGCTGGCCGAGGTCGACCACCGAGTTGATGGTGACGATGTCCACCAGGTCCAGGGGGCGGCCCCAGGCCTCGGCCCCGGCGGCGGCGGCGCCGACGGCGATGCCCTTCATCTCGCGCAGGTACTCCTCGTCGAAGGAGCGCAGGAACAGGGTGTCGCACTCGAAGCGCAGGCGCTTCCAGCCGGCCTCGGGGTCGGCCTGGTTGGCGAGCACGCCGAGCTTTCTGATGTACTCGGCGATCTCGTCGGCCACCAGCTCGCCGAATTGCAACCCCCGCTCGTAGGGCTCCCCCTCGATGTGGACCACGATCCAGCCCCGGTCCTGGTAGCGGAAGCCCCTGCCGGCCCAGCGCACGGTCTCCAGCGGAATCGCCTCGGTGATGTCCTCGACCTTCTCCAGGCTCACCTCGTCGAACCAGGCGCGGCCTCGGGCGGTTCCGTTGCGGCCGAGGTGGAGACGGACCCGGTCCTCGGCCGAGGTGGCGAAGAACAGCACCTCGACCCGGGTCCAGTCCGAGTCGCCGCCCACCGCCGGGCTGGTGTTGGTGAAGGGGAACGAGGCCATGGTGACCACTGCGGGGACTGCCGTGGGGTACTTGCTCGTCGGGTCGGAAACCGCGCCCTCGGTGCGGATCCAGGCGGCGAGCCGGTAGAGGTGGCCGACCTCGAGAGCCACCGGCGCCGACACCGCGGTCACCGTGCCGTGGCCGCGCACCGCGAGCTCCGCGCTGCCCACGCCCGAGCGCGCGTGATCTTTGCTCGTGGCGACGGTCGCCCCGTCGCTCGAGTCATCGGCGGCCAAGGTCCAGTCCAGAACCTCGCCCACCGGGCTCAGGCGCTCGAAGCCGGCGTTGGCAACCGGGATCGACTCGTCGGCCGAGGCCGGCCCCCCGGCCGCGAGAACGAAGATGGTGGCGAGCAGAACTGGCGTCAGGCGCATGGCGGTCCCTCCAGGGAGGCGATTGTACCCGGCGCCCCCAGCCCGCGTCCGGACCCGGCATGGTCACCGCCGGGTTGTTCTGAAGGCAGGGGTAGCCGATGGCATCGCAATCGCGCTGGGCTTGAAGGTCCCTGTGCCGGACCATGCCTGTGCCGGACCATGCCAGGTACGGCGACTTGACAAACTCTCCACGAAGCCTGTCGCTGCGGCGTCGACGACGAGTTTGTCAAGTCGCCGTACCTGGCACGCTTGGTGGCGAGTTTGTCAAGTCGCCGTACCTGGCAGTCTCGGAGATCATTGGATCCACGGAACCGGGGCATGGGAGGGCCGGGAGGGATCGGGCCTACCACCTCCGCGTCGCCTTCGGCTCCGCCAAGGAGGTCGAAACCCGTCTCGGGATGTTGCTCGCTGCCGGGGTCGTCGATCGCAGCCAAGCTGCTCGTGCCCTCCGGCTCTTCGACGACGTTCGCGCAATGACGTTGAGGCTCCTGCATCCCAGGTCCCGAATTTGCGCATCCGGGACGCTCGTTGGAGGACCAGCGGCTCGCCGGCCAACGGGTGAACGCATCCGGGCCCGGACCCGGACCAGAAAGCGGGCTTGGTCGTGATAGCCTCGATGTGGGCCGAAATCGAGACAAGGGCGGAGGACGATCCATGAACAGTGATTTCAGCTGCCCGTCCTGCGGCCACCCCATGGCCATCCCGGCCCACCGGGCCGGCATCACGCTGTACTGCACGGCGTGCAACGCGCCCTTCGTCGTCTCGGAATCGATCGGCGGGACCGTTGGCACGGCGTGCCCCGCGTGCGGTGCCGCAATCGACCCTGGGGCGCGCTTCTGCGGAAGCTGCGGCGCGGTGACCGGCGTCGGTGCGTCTGCCGAGGAGCTCGTCCGGCGGCCGGCGGTGATCACCCTGCTCGCGGTCCTGAACGGCATCGGGGGCCCGCTGCTGCTGCTGCTCGGCTTCTTCGCGCTGCTCGGCGGCGCGGCCGAAGGCGACGCCCTGGGCGCGACCCTGTCCGTCATCTACCTGGTGATCGGCGGCGTTCAGCTGGCGTGCGCGGTGGGTCTGTGGCAGCTGCGACCGTGGGGCCGCCAGCTCCAGATCGGCCTGTCGGTCTTCGGCCTGATCGGCTTCCCGGTCGGCACGCTGATCTCGGTGCTGATCCTGTGGTACCTCTTCAAGCCCGAGATCAAGCTCCTGTTCTCCGGCCGACCACCCGAGCAGCTGTCGCCGGCCGAGCTCACCGTGCTGGCCCGCGCCTCGACCTCGGGGGCGAGCCTGGTCGCCATCATCGTCGGCATCTTCGCCGCGATCTTCCTGTGCGGGATCATCGCCGCGATCGCGATCCCGAACCTCCTCAACGCCATCAACCGCGGCCGGCAGAAGCGCTCCATGGCCGACATGCGGACCATCGCCACCGCCATCGAGGCCTACGGCGCGGACCACCAGCACTACCCGGAGGGTGCGCAGTCGGTGGCGGATCTCGAGCCTGCTCTGGTGCCCGAGTATGCCGTCGACTTGCCCGCGGTCGACGGCTGGCGCACGCCCTTCGAGGTGCTGACGGCCGACGACGGCAGCTGGTACGAGATCGCGTCCCTCGGGCGGGACAAGCTCCCCGGCGACCGGGTCGGCGGGCCGACCACGGACTTCGACTGCGACCTGGTCTGGGCCAACGGGCAGTTCATCCAGTGGCCCGAAGGGATCCAGACCCGGTGACGGGCCCCATCCCGTCGCGGTGCTTCCCGCAGATGGTCGCCGTCCTGGCGCTGCTCGCCGGTCTGGCCGCTGCCGCCACCTCGGCGGCGGTGCCACCCCACCCCGCGGTCCGGGTCGCAGCCCCTCCGGCCTGGGTGGACGAAACGGCCATCGACCCTTCCTCGGAACCCGCCCTCCCCGAGGGCGCGAGCTCCTCGGTCGCCTACCTCCTGGTCGACCTCCAGCTGCGCCTCGACGGCGAGCGCACCGTGCAGTACTCGCGCATCGCGACCAGGGTCCTGACCGCCGCCGGGCTCAGCCTGGCCGCCGAGGACGAGCTCGGCTTCGACCCCGACTTCCAGACCCTGGTTCTGCACCACCTCCGGGTGTTCCGGGACGGCCGGTGGCACGACCGCATGGACCAGGCCCAGATCACCGTCGCCCAACGGGAGTCGGACTTCTCGCGCCGCATCTACGACGGCTCCCTGTCGGTGCTGAGCGTGCTCGGGGACGTCCGGGTCGGCGACGTGGTCGACGTCGCCTACAGCATCGAGGGCTTCAACCCCGTCTTCGGCGGCCGCACCTACGCCGGCGTCTCGATGGCCTGGCACGCCCCCGTGGCGACCCGACGGGTGCGGGTTCTGCGCAGACCCGAAACGCCCCTCGGCGTGCGCGGCTTCGCCGGCGCCGACGACGAGGCCGTGGTGCGACCCCTCGGCGACCTGGTCGAGGACGAGTGGTTGCTGTCCGACCTGCCGGCCGTCGACTGGGAGTCCGGGGCCCCGCCCGACTGGGAGGCCTATCCCTGGCTCCAGCTCAGCGAGTTCGGGTCCTGGACCGAGGTGGTCGACTGGGCCCGCCCCCTGTACCGGGTCCCGGCATCGAGTCGGGCCGCGGTCGCGGCGCGGGCCCGCGAGCTCGCCGCCGAAGCCGACGACCCGGCCTCCCGCGCGCTGGCCGCGATCCGCTTCGTCCAGGACGAGCTGCGCTACTTCGCCATCGTCCTCGGCCCGAACTCCCACGCGCCGCACCCGCCGGAGGTCACCCTCGAGCGGCGCTTCGGCGACTGCAAGGACAAGGCGCTGCTGCTCGTGGCCCTGCTCGAGGAGCTCGGGATCCCGGCCTGGCCGGCCCTGGTGGACAGCGACACCGGCCCCCTCGTGCCCACCCGCCTGCCGTCGCCGGGCGTCTTCGACCACATCGTCGTGGTGCTCGAGATCGACGGCGAGCAGCGCTGGGTCGACCCGACCATCTCGTTGCAGGGCGGCACTCTCGCCACCACCGCGATCCCCGACTACGGCCACGGCCTCGTGCTCCGCGCCGGCGAGACCTCGCCCGTCGCGATCCCAAGCGAGCAAACCGACCCAGGCTGGGTGAGCGCGGAGTACAGCTACGACTTCGAGGACGACGGCGCGACCGCGCTGGTCGAGATCACCACCGAGTATGCCGGCCTGGAGGCCGACGACCTCCGCTACGACCTCGCGGACACCACCCTCGAGCAGCTGCAGGACGGCTACGTCGCCTTCTACTCGAGCTCGTCGGGGCGGGTGGTGCCGCAGGAGCCGCTCCGGGTCAGCGACGACCGCACCGCCAACCGGATCGTCACCCGCGAGCTGTACCGCCTCGAGGACTGGTGGTCGCCGGTCGACGGCGTGCCGACCTTCGAGCTGCTGCCCCTGCTCAGCTCGAGCCTGCTCGCGACCGAGGACCTCACCGACCGGCGGGCTCCCCTGGACCTGCCCCGCCGGACCCGCCGCACGGAGGCCGTCCAGCTGCGTGCCCCGGAGGACTGGGCGCTCGAGGGGGTCGATGTCGAGACCGGCAAACCGTGGTTCGACTACCGGGTGACCTCCACCCGCGACGGCGCGGCCCTGCTCATGAACCACGAGCTCACGGTCGCGGACCGTGCCGTGGAGCCCCACGAGATCCCCGGCTACAACCAGGCCATCCTCGAGCTCGTCGACGCCACGTCCTACGCCATCGTCGACGATCCGGACGACGCCGGCGGGGCCGGCGACACGGTTCCCGCCCTGGTGGCCATCGCCGTCGTGATCGCGGTCGCGGCCGCGATCTTCGCCGTGGTCGGCTGGCTGCTGGCGCGCTGGCGGCTGCTGTGAGCACGGTCGCCACCGCCGAGGGAAGCCGGGTCGGCGTCGCCGCGTACGGACCCTGGTCAGACCCGGACCGTCGGGCGGTCTGGGCCGGCCGGGCTCTCGCGACGGTGGTCTTCGTGCTGCTCGTGGACGTCCTGTGGACGATCGTGGGCATCGCCACCATCGGCGACCTCGCCCCGGTGCCGGGCCCGACCTGGTTCGACGACTACGACCGGGTCACGCAGGCGGTGGCGGTGACCTACCTCGCCACGATCTTCGCGGCGGCGATCGCCTTCATCCGCTGGCAGCGGGGGTCGATCCGCAACCTGCTCCACCTCGGCTGCGAGCGACCCGAGTACGGCCCGACCATCGCCGCCTTCGGGTGGGTCATCCCCCTCGTCAGCCTCGTGCTGCCCCTGCTCAGCCTGCGCGAGATCGCGCGCTGGAGCCGTCCCCCGGGTGCCTCGTCCGCCGGGGCTCTGCTCGGCTCGTGGTGGGGCGGCTGGTTGGTTTCGGGATTCGTCGCATCGGCCGCCGCCGTCGCCTTCAAGCTCGCCGAGACCGCCACCGGCTGGATCGTCGCCGCGACCATCGACATCGCGGCCTCCCTCGGCCTCATCGCAGCGGCGGTGCTGGCCATCAAGGTCGTTCGCACCCTCACCGGCTGGCAGCATCGCGCCCGGGCGGCCCGCGCGGGGGCAGCCGCCCCGATGGCAGCGGCAGCGGCAGCGGCAGAGACAGAGACAGCGGCAGCGATCAGGGTCAGCGGCAGCGGCAGCGATCACGGACCAGCGAGCAGGGGCGGCAACCAGCGACGTTGAGTGACAGTGGCGGCGATCAGCGTCCGGACCGGGGTTTGGCGCTGCCGAATGCCGCAGAGCCCGTGAGGGCGGGTGTAAAACCCGCCCCTACGAGGCGAGACCGGCAACCACCAGGCGAAACCGGCGACCACGAGGCGAGATCGGGAACCACCAAGCGACCCGGCAACAACCCGTAGGGGAGGGTTTTACACCCTCCCCCCGGCTCGGGCGCCGTGGCGCCCGAGCCGGACCCGCACCCGGACCCGCATCCGGACCCGCACCCGCATCCGGACCCGGTCCCTTACCCGGACCCGTAGGTCCTCCGGGAGCGGGAGGGGGAGCGGGAGCGATTCAGCAGCGTCCCGCCGGGGCGGGTCGGCGCGTCCGACGCACCACCGCAATTCGTCCGAAGAATTGCCGCTACTGTCACTGCCTCTGCCACCGTAACCATCTGCTACCATACCCGCGACCGGGTCGCAGAAACCACCAAAGAGGAGCCCATGCCGACCATCGCCCGCGCCCTGCTCTCCGAGACCATCGACTACGCCGGGCTGTTCCCGCCGGCCGAGCTGCCCATGGACGAGGCCTTCCGCCGCTTCCTGGCCCATCGGACCGGCGACGACGGCTGGCTGCTGGCCCGATTCGTGTGTCCGGCGGCGCGGCTCGGCGAGCTCCGGCCGCTGGTGGAAGCGGCGGGCGAGGCGGGTGGTCCGATCCGGCTCGCGGTGCTCGGCGCCGGCGGCGACGACCCGCCGGCCCTCGCAGAAGCCATGGAGCGCGACCTCGACGCGATTGCGTCCTTCGGGCGCGGGCTCGTCGCCGCCGCGCCCGTCGAGGTTTTCGAGGTCAAGCTGCCCGGCCAGGGCAGCTTCGGCGAGACCGTCGACTTCGTCTGCGACCGGCTCGAGGATCTCGGCGCCCGCCCTCCGGAGGTGTTCTTCGAGGCGCCGCTGCTCGGCGACTGGCGGCGGCCCGTCGAGCGGGCGGCCCGGGCCCTGGCCGCCGTCCACCGGGTCGCCCCCCACCGGCGCGTCGGGCTCAAGATCCGCTGCGGCGGCCTCGAGGCGGCGGCGGTACCGAGCGTCGAGGCGGTGGCGGGCGCGATCGTCGCGGCCCGCAACGAGGACGTCCGCCTCAAGGCGACCCAGGGCCTTCACCACCCCTTCCGCCACCACGACCCGGAGCTCGGGGCCACGGTCCACGGCTTCCTCAACCTGCTGGCGGCCGCAGTGCTCGCCGCCGAGCACCGTCTCGACCGGGCGACGGTGACCGCCATCGTCTCCGAGGAGGACCCCGCGGCCTTCGCGATCACCGAGACCGCCCTTCGCTGGCGCGAGCTCGAGGCCGACGTCGAGGCCGTGGTCCACCGCCGGCTCCACGCCGTCACCGGCTTCGGCAGCTGCTCCTTCACCGAGCCGCGGGACGACCTCGCCGCCCTCGGTTGGCTCTATATGTAGGATATGTAGGTGCCAGGAGAAACAAAGTGAACAAAGTGATTCGCGGCGGCATCCGTTGCCCCGGTCGCTCGTGACGACGAGGTAGCAGCTGCGGATTGCAGGTACCGCTCGGTCACTTTGTTCACTTTGTTTCTCCTGGCACCCTCAGGCACCCTCACACCCGCCGCAGCATCCAGGTGGCGCACTCGAGGGCGGTCTCGAGGAGCTCGCACTCCCGGCGCTCCTTCTCCACGTAAGCTCGGAAAGCCGGGGCGTGCTCGGGGTGCCGGACGGCGAGCTCGGCCGCCCGCCCCTCGATCCAGGCCGTGAAACGGCGGTTCTGGGCCTGCATCTCGGCGAGGGTCGTGCGGCGCTCGCGGACCAGCTCGTCGCCGTGGGAGGTGAGCTGGCGGAGGGTCTCGGCGCGGGTCACGAGGTCGCCGTAGCCCGAGAACTCGAGCCGGCCGGGCTCGAGGAGGTACGCCTCCTCCAGGATCATCAGCCCGCCCGGTCGGGTGCAGGCGCGGCAGCCCCGGACCATTGCTTCCGGTGAGCCGAGGACGCCCACCGACACCAGCAGCACCGCGTCGAAGTCGCCGCCCTCTGCCACGGTGTCCCGCAGGTCGCCGGGAACGAAGGTGCAGAGCCCGCCGGCGCCGTGGGAGGCCGCCCGCCGCCGGGCGGCCTCGACGAAGGGGCTGAACGCCTCGACGCCGTGGACCCGGTAGCCCAGCCCCTCGGCCACGGCCACCGCCACCGCGCCCTTGCCGCAGCCCAGGTCGAGCACCCGGCGCTCCGGACCCCGCACCCCCGCCTCGCCCAGCCACTCGACGACGAGATCGGGGTCGCTGCCGAGAGCGTCGAGGTCCTGGAGGAGCTCCGGCACGAAGCGCAGGATCTCCGGTTCCACCTGGAAGTAGGCGGCGAGGTCGGCGTCGTTCATGGTCCGGAGCGTACCAGGTGGGCCCGTGGGGGTGCCAGGAGAAACAGAGTGAACAAAGT
>DATHSO010000137.1:0-18438 GCA_035464095.1 Candidatus Methylomirabilota bacterium
GCACGAACCGGCGCCGCCAGCTCAGCTCGTCGCTTGACATGCCGCTACGTTTCACCGAGGCCCGCCGACGGCTGGTCAGTCGCGCCTCGACGGGTGCGCCCGCGGTGTTTCACGAATGGACGTTGCCGGAGCGGCGGCTCGAACACACCCTCGGACATGCGGAGGCATCACACGCCTTCCTTGCGGCCGACCGCCTCCTGACCTTCGCTACCCACGGGAACGGGACCTACCTCGTGCGGCACCTCCCCCTCGACGGCACGCCCCCGGAGGTGCTCGGCCGCTGGGGGTCGCCCGACCTCACGGCATTCGACGTCGACCCGAGCGGAACATGGCTCCTCTCCGCCCAGGGCGGTCGCGTCGTCCGACAGCGGCTCGACGACCTCGAGTCGCCAGCCCGGCTGGTCGGCACCCACGAGGGGCAGACGGATGTCTGTGCGCGGTTGTCGCGCGACCGGGCCGCCACCGGCGACAGCAGCGGCCAGGTGCGCGTGTGGGACGTGTCCGAGGCGCGCCTCGACCGTACGCTGCAGAGCCCGGCTGACGCCAGGATGATGGCCCTCGACCCGAGTGGGAGGTTCCTGGCCGCCGGCACACCGGGGACGGGAGGCGAGCGCTCGCTGGTCCTGTTCGACCTCGCCGCGCCCGGCAGCGCGGAGCCGGTGCCCCTTCTCGCCGGCGACTGGTCCTGGCTCAGCCACATGGGCTTCAGCCCGGACGGGTCCTGGCTGGCCACCGACCACGGCGGCACCGGCACCGTGGCGCTCTGGAACGTGTCGGGCCCGCGCTCGACCGTGCTCGCCCGGCAGAAGCCGAGGTTCGTGAGCGTGGCCTTCACCCCGGCCGGCGACCTCCTCTCCACCTCGGTGGAGGGGACACTGAGACGCTGGCCCCTGTCCGCGGAGCGTGGCGCAGGGGAAGTGCTGTGGTCCCGGCCAGGCGCCCTGATCGGCGTGTGGGACGTAGACCCCGCGGGGCGCTTCGCGCTCGTGAGCGAGCGGCTCGCGGGTCGGGTGCTCGTGGTCCCGCTCGACGGGACAGCGGCGAGGAGCCACGCGGCGACGCGCGCCCCGGGCACGCAGCTCTGGTGCAACGCCCGCCTGAGCCCCGACGGCACCCTCGCCGCGCTGGACATCATCTCGATCGGCTATCCCGAAGCGAACGGGCTGCGCATCCTCGAGCTTCAGACCGGTGCCGAACGAATCCTCGACACCCGGCCCGTAGGCACCGTCCGATGCGAGGAAACGGGGAGCGCAACGGAGGGCTACGCGCTCCCGCTCTGGCTCCCGGACGGGCGCCTGGTCTCGGACGGCGACGCGGGCTTGCGGCTCTGGGACCTCGACACCGGTACCAGCCACGTGCTGCGGGCGTGCCGGAAGGCGCGCGACAGTGGGTTCTTCCTGCTCGCCACTCCGGACTCGAGGACGATCCTGCGCCTCGAACCGGCGATGGCAACCGGGGAGACCTCGTCGCTGGAGGCGTTCGACATCGCCTCGGGCGAGACGCGGAAGATCACCTCCCACGGCAACCGGCTGTCGAGCTTCGCCCGCGACCCGCGCGGCACGGCCCTGGTGACCGGGAGCCAGGACGGCGTGGTGCGGGTCGGCCCGCTCGACGGCGGCGAGCCGCACCTGCTCTTCGGTCACACCGGCCCGGTCTGGGCAGCGGTGTCGCCCGACGGCAGCACGGTCGCGGCCATCGCCGAGGACGGCACCCTCCGCCTGTGGCCCATGCCCGACCTCTCGAAGCGCCCGCTCCACACCCTGCCGCACGACGAGCTGCTGGCGAAGCTCAAGTCGCTCACCAACCTGCGGGCCGTGCGCGACCCTGAATCGGACACCGGTTGGAAGATCGAGATCGGTCCCTTCCCGGGCTGGGCCGTGGTGCCGGAGTGGCAGCCCTGAGGACGAGGGGCGCAGCTTCAACGGGATCATCGCAATGGTGCCGAACTCTCATGTGATCTTGTGGGGCGTCGCCCACCTTCATCCGCCTTCCCGGCGTGGGTCTCAGGCTCCGCGGTCAGTTCGCGGAAGCGATCTTGTTGACCTGAGCGGCCGCTACCGCCGCGATGGCGGGCGCCCGAACCCCACCCGTCCCGAGCCGCTGGCGGGCGCGCCTCACGAAGCCCTGTCGAGGTGCCTCGCGATCAGCACCTTGATGAGCGACTGCCGGGGTACGCCGAGGCGCGAAGCCTCGCGATCGAGGGCCTCGATCATCCAGATCGGGAAATCCACGTTCACCCGCCGCTGATCGTGGCCGGGGCGCCGGGCCCGCGACAGCTCGAGGTGCGCGGTCACATCCTCGCCGGCGTCGAACTTCGTGTCGAGGTCCTTCGCCTTAACGTCTTTCATACAGCACGATCTCCTCAGCCCGCGAGCGGCGCACCGAGATGACCCTGATGCGGCCCTCCCGGCGGGTCACGATCCCGGACCAGTACTCGCCACCGATCTTCCCGATTACCAGGAACCGCGGTTCGTCAACGGTCCGCGCCGGGATCTCGACGAAATCCGGATCCTCCCACAGCTCCTGTGCCTCGTCGAAGTCGATCCCGTGCTTGGCCTTGTTCGATCTACTCTTCCGCGGATCGAACTCGAACTCCATGGTATAAAATCTATACCGTTAATCTCCAGACGTCAACGCTGAACCGGGAGGCGGGTCGCCTCCGAGCGTTGGGCGGTGTCCCTCCTGCGAGGACCGAGAAACCGTGACACCGGCGAGGACCGGCGGTCGGGAGGCGGACCATCGGGCACGGGAACGGAAACCGACGCGGACGCGGACGCGGGAGATGAGGAGATTGCCGCAGCGTGGCAAGGATCTGCTACACTCCCGAAGATGAATGGCTATTCAGTTCTTTCGAAAATCCAACCAGGGAGGTAGGCCGTGAACTGCATCGTCTGTGTGACCAGCGTCCCGGACACGGCGTCGGTCATCAAGATCGGACCCGAAGCCAAGAGCATCGACGAGACCGGCATCAAGTGGATCGTCTCGCCCTACGACGAGTACGCCCTCGAGGAGGCCCTCCAGCTCACCGAGGCCAAGGGCGGCGAGGTCACGGCCATCACCTACGGGCCCGCCCGCGCCGAGGCGGCGCTGCGCGACTGCCTGGCGCGCGGCGCCCACAAGGCGGTGCACGTCCTCGGCGGCGAGGCCACCCTGGGCGACTCGTTCACCATCGCCAAGGTCCTCGCCAAGGCCATCGAGGGTCGCGACTACGACCTCGTCCTGTGCGGCTTCAAGGGCGTCGGCACCGACAACGGGCAGGTCGGCCCGATGCTCGCCGAGCTGCTCGGCATCCCGCACGTGGCCAACGTCACCAAGCTCGAGGTCGGCGACGGCTCGCTCAGGGCCGGCCGCGACGTCGAGGGCGGCCAGGAGCAGATCAGCTCGCCGCTGCCGGCGCTCCTGACCTGCCAGAAGGGCCTCAACGAGCCCCGCTACGCCGCCCTCAAGGGGATCATGGCCGCCAAGCGCAAGCCGGTGGACAAGGTCGAGGTCGCGAGCCTCGGCATCGACGAGGGCGCGGACCCCTTCTACGTCCGGCGCTCCCTCGAGCTGCCGCCGCCCAAGTCGGGGGGCACCATCATCCAGGGCGAGGACGACCCGGCCGGCGCCGCGGCGCAGCTGGTGAACCTGCTTCGCACCGAGGCGAAGGCGATCTAGGGAGGCGAGGATGGCTGGCATTCTGGTATTCATCGAGCAGCGCGACTCAGAGATCCGCAAGGCCTCGCTGCAGGCGCTCTCCGAGGCCAAGCGTCACGCCGACGGCGACGTTGCCGCGGTCCTGGTGGGCTCCGGCGTGACCGATCAGGCCACCGGGCTCGGCGCCTGGGGCGCGGCCAAGGTCTTCGTCGCCGACGACCCCAAGCTCGCCCTGTACTCCGCCGAGGGCTACTGTGAGGCCCTCGCCAAGGCGGCCGAGCTGGCCGCGCCCACGGCCGTGTTCTTCGCCGGCACCGCCATGGGCCGCGACCTGGGACCGCGCTTCGCGGCCCGGCTCGGCGTCGGCGCCCTCGCCGACGTGATCGGCCTGGAGCGCGACGGCGACCGCTTCGTGGCGCGCCGGCCGGTGTACTCGGGCAAGGCCTTCGCCACCGCCGACACCGGCGGCCACGACCCGCAGGTCATCACGCTGCGGCCCAACGTCTTCGCGGCCGAGGAGGGCGGCGGCTCGGCCGAGGTCGTGCCGGTCGAGGGGCTGTCGCTGAACATCCGCGCCGTGGTCGAGGAGCTGGTGGACACCGGCGGCGGCGAGCTCGACGTGGCCGAGGCCGACATCATCGTGTCCGGCGGCCGCGGCCTCAAGGGCCCGGAGAACTTCGCCCTCATCCGCGACCTCGCCAAGGCCGTCGGCGGCGCCGTCGGCGCCTCCCGCGCCGCGGTCGACGCGGGCTGGATCGCCCACAAGCACCAGGTCGGCCAGACCGGCAAGGTGGTGAGCCCGTCGCTGTACATCGCGGCCGGGATCTCGGGCGCCATCCAGCACCTCGCCGGCATGAGCTCGTCCAAGGTCATCGTCGCCGTCAACAAGGACCCGGACGCGCCGATCTTCAAGATCGCCGACTACGGCATCGTCGGCGACCTCTTCCAGGTCCTGCCGGCGATGACCGAGGAGGCCAAGAAGCTCGCGGGGTAAGGCCCTCGAGAAGACCGCCGATCCTGGCACGACCGCGGGACTCCAGACCCGCGGTCGTTTCTCGGGAAACCGGGCTGCCTCAGCGTCGCCGTCGTTCGGGATACACGGAAACGTCGTTCGCTGGATCACCGACGGTGATCCGGCCCTCGACGTGGGCGCCGTCCGCGGCGGCGACCCGGTGGGCGGTGACGTTGCCCTCGAGGCGGCAGGTGGCGCGCAGGTCGACCTTGCCGGTGGCGTGGACGGTGCCCCGGAGCTCGCCCTCGGCGACCAGGTCGGTGGTGTGGAGCTCGCCGGTGAAGCGGCTTCCCGGGCGCAGGCAGACCAGGCCCTCGACGGTCATCTCGCCCTCGAAGGAGCCCCAGATTTCGAGGTCGGCGGCGCCGTGCAGGGTCCCCTCGAGACGGAGGTCGCGGCCGATCACGCTGGCGGTCCCGTCTCGGCTGTCGGTGAAGCGTCGCTGGGGTGGGGTGGAGTCGGGGTGACGGTCGGCCATGGCGCCTCCGAAGGTGCTCGCACGAGCCTAGCACGGGTCGGCGCACGCCGCCTCGCCCCGCCGCCGGATCGGGCCGCTTTCGGCCTCTTGCGACAGCATCGCGCCGACGTGCTATCCTTCGCGTTCGTGTGGGCGCCCGGCGAACCCGGGGTCCCGGAGGCCGAGTGGACCTGCAGACACTGATTCTCAACCTCCAGCGATTCTGGGCCGACGCGGGCTGCGTCATCCAGCAGCCCCTCGACCTGGAGGTGGGCGCCGGCACCATGCACCCCGAGACCTTTCTGCGGGTGCTCGGCCCCGAGCCCTACCGGGTCGCCTACGTCCAGCCGTCGCGCCGGCCGGCCGACGCCCGCTACGGCGACAACCCCTTCCGGCTCGGCCGCCACCTCCAGCTGCAGGTCATCCTCAAGCCGTCCCCGGACGACGTCCAGGAGCTCTACCTGCGCTCCCTGGCCGCCCTCGGCATCGACCCGGCGGTCCACGACATCCGCTTCGAGGAGGACAACTGGGAGTCGCCGACCCTGGGCGCCTGGGGCGTCGGCTGGCAGGTCCTCCTGGACGGCATGGAGATCACCCAGTTCACCTACTTCCAGCAGGCCGGCGGCATCGAGCTGGCCCCGATCTCGGCCGAGCTCACCTACGGCCTCGAGCGGATCGCCATGTTCCTCGGCCGCAAGGACTCGATCTACGACGTGGAGTGGGGCGGCGGCGTGCGCTACGGGGCGATCCGGCTCGCCGACGAGCGTGAGGCCTCGGTCTACGGCTTCGAGGTCGCCGACGTGGCCATGCTCCGCCGCCACCTCGACGATTGGGAGTCGGAGGCCCGGCGCTGCCTCGAGCACGACCCGCCCCTGGTGATGCCCGCCCTCGAGGCGACGCTGAAGACCTCCCACCTGTTCAACCTCCTCGACGCCCGCGGAGCGGTGTCGGTGACCGAGCGGGTCGGGCTCATCGCTCGGGTCCGCCGCAACGCCATCGCCGTCGCCAAGGCCTTTCTCGCCCAGCGCGCCGAGCTCGGCCATCCCCTGGGCAACGCCCTCGAGGAGGTGGGCTGATGGCCGACTTCCTGCTCGAGGTCCGCACCGAGGAGATCCCCGCCAACGCCCTGCCTGGGGCCCGTCGCCAGCTCGCCGACGGCCTCGGGCGCGCCCTGGCCGAGGCCGGCTTCGACGGCCTCGAGGTCCGCGCCCTGTCCACCAGCCGGCGCCTGATCGCGGTGGTGGCCGGCCTGCCCGAGCGCCAGCCCGATCGGACCGAGCGCATGACCGGACCGCCGACGAGGATCGCCTTCGCGAACGACGGCTCGCCGACCAGGGCGGCGGAGGGCTTCGCCGCCAAGGCGGGGGTGGCGGTCGCGGAGCTCGAGACCGAGACCACCGACAAGGGTGAGTACCTGGCGGCCACGGTGGTCCACCCGGGCCGGCCGACCGCCGAGATCCTGGGCGAGGCCGTGCCCGCGGTCCTCGCCGCCATGCGCTTCCCCAAGACCATGCGCTGGGGCCGCGGCGAGCACCTCTTCGTCCGTCCGGTCCACGGGGTCGTCGCCCTTCTCGACGGCGCGCTCGTCGAGACCGCCGCCTTCGGCATCGCCGCCGGCCGCACGACCCTCGGCCACCGGGTCCACGCCCCGGAGAGCTTCGAGGTGGCGGCGGCGACGGGCTTCGAGGCCGCCCTCGCCGAGCGCGCGGTGCTGATCGACCCCGAGCGGCGCCGGCAGGCGCTGGTCGAGCGCGCCGCCAAGCTCGCCGACGAGGTCGGCTGCCGGGTCCACGAGGACGACGAGCTGGTGGCCGAGCACGTGGAGCTGGTGGAGCACCCCGGCCTGCTTCGCGGCGCCATCGCCCCCGAGTTCCTCGAGCTGCCGCGCGAGGTCGTGATCACGACCCTGCGCCACCACCAGAAGTGCCTGATCCTGGAGCGCGCCGACGGCGAGCTCGCACCCCACTTCCTGACCGTGATCGACCGCCGCGACGACCCCGAGGGCCTGGTGCGCCAGGGCAACGAGTGGGTCATCGGCGCCCGCCTGGCGGACGCCCGCTTCTTCTTCGACGAGGACCGCAAGCGGAGCCTCGCCGAGCTCGCCCCCGGCCTGGAGCGCCTCGAGCTCCACCGCGTGCTCGGCTCGGTGGCGGCCAAGGCCGACCGGGTCGGCGCCCTGGCGGTGCGGCTGGCCGACGAGCTCGGCCTCGGCCTCGACCCCGAGGCCGTCCGCCGCGCCGCCCACCTGGTGAAGGCCGACCTGCTGACCAACATGGTCGGCGAGTTCCCCGAGCTCCAGGGCGTCATGGGCGGCCACTACCTGCGCCTGGAAGGTGCGGAGCGGGAGCTCTGGACCGCGGCCCGGGACCACTACCGGCCGGCCGGCTTCGACGGCGACATTCCCGAGTCCGACCTCGGCCGGCTGCTCGGCGTCGCCGACCGCCTCGACACCCTGGCGGGCCTGTTCGCCGTCGGCGAAACCCCGACCGGGTCCAAGGACCCCTTCGGGCTGCGGCGGGCGGCCCAGGCGGCGGTCAAGATCGTCGCCGAGGCGGGCTGGGCCCTCGACCTGGGCGCCGCCGCCGAAGCAGCGGTGGCGGGCGTTGCCGGCGCCGTCGAGGAGATCCCCGACGGCGCTGCGGCGACGGTCCGCGACTTCCTCGCCGACCGCGTGCGCCGCTACCTCACCGAGGTCGTCGGCGTCGGCGGCGATGCCGCCGACGCGGTCATGGCCGCCGGCTGGCGGCGGCTGCCCGATCTCGTGGCCCGGGCGCGCGCCCTCGACGCGGTGCGCTCGAGCGAGCGGATGCGGGCCCTGAGCCTGGCCTTCAAGCGGGTCAAGAACATCACCGAGGGCGCCCCGGAGCGTGCCGTCGACCCGCAGCTCTTCGAGACCCCCGAGGAGGGCGAGCTCCACACCGCGGCGGCGGCCTTCGCCGACCGGCTCGCGGACTGCGTCGGCGCGCGCCGCTTCGACGACGCCTTCGCGGCCATGTCCGAGCTCGCCGACGTCCTCGACCGGTTCTTCGTCGAGGTCCTGGTGATGTGCGACGACGACAACGTGCGCGACAACCGGATCGCGCTCCTGACCACCCTGAGGCACGATTTTCTGACCCTTGCGGACCTGTCGAGGCTGCAGGTCGATGGAGGATCCCAGTGAACGACACCAAGTACGTCTACTCGTTCGGCGGCGGCACGGCCGAGGGCCGGGCCGACATGAAGAACCTGCTCGGCGGCAAGGGCGCCAACCTCGCCGAGATGGCCAACCTGGGCATCCCGGTGCCGGCGGGCTTCACCCTCACCACCGAGGTCTGCACCTACTTCTACGACCACGGCCGGACCTACCCCTCGTCCCTGGTGGCCGAGGTCGACGCCGCCATGGCGAAGGTCGAGGAGGTCATGGGGACGACCTTCGGCGACCCCGACGACCCGCTGCTGGTGTCGGTGCGCTCGGGGGCGCGGTCGTCCATGCCGGGCATGATGGAGACGGTGCTCAACGTCGGCCTGTGCTCGGCCACCATCCCGGGCCTGATCGCCAAGACCGGCAACGGGCGCTTCGTCTACGACGCCTACCGCCGGCTCATCATGATGTACTCGGATGTGGTCATGGAGAAGGCGGCCGGCATCGAGCCCGTCGAGGGCCGGGGCATCCGCCAGCAGCTCGATCGGATGCTCGAGCAGGTCAAGGAGGAGCACGGCTACGCCACCGACGCGGACATCTCCGAGGCCCACCTCAAGGAGCTCGCCGACCGCTTCAAGGCCAAGGTGCGGGAGGTCCTCGGCAAGGACTTCCCGGACGATCCGAAGGAGCAGCTCTGGGGAGGCATCGGCGCCGTCTTCTCGTCGTGGAACGGCAAGCGGGCCGTCTCCTACCGGCGCATCGAGGGCATTCCCGACGACTGGGGCACCGCGGTCAACGTCCAGGCCATGGTCTTCGGCAACATGGGCTCGACCTCGGCCACCGGCGTCGCCTTCACCCGCAACCCGGCCACCGGCGGCAACAAGTTCTACGGCGAGTGGCTGGCCAACGCCCAGGGGGAGGACGTGGTGGCGGGGACCCGCACCCCCAACCCCCTCAACGAGGCGACCAAGAACGAGCAGAACCAGCACCTGCCGTCGCTCGAGACCGCCATGCCCGAGGTCTACCGCGAGCTCCACGACATCCGCGACCACCTCGAGCAGCACTACAAGGACATGCAGGACATCGAGTTCACCATCCAGGACGGTCGGCTGTGGATGCTCCAGACCCGGATCGGCAAGCGCACCGGGACGGCCGCCCTCAACATGGCCATGGACATGCTCTCGGAGGGCCTGATCGACGATCGCACTGCGGTAATGCGGGTCAAGCCGTCCCAGCTCGACGAGCTGCTCCACCCGCTGGTCGACCCGGCCGCCGAAAAAGGCGCGCAGGCCCTCGCCAAGGGCCTTCCCGCCGGACCCGGCGGCGCCGTCGGCCGGATCGTCTTCAACGCCGCCGACGCGGTGGCCTGGACCAAGCGCGGCGAGACCGTGATCCTGGTCCGCGAGGAGACCAACCCCGAGGACGTGGAGGGGATGCGCGCCGCGGTGGGCATCCTCACTGGCCGCGGCGGCATGACCTCCCACGCGGCGCTGGTCGCCCGCGGCTGGGGTAAATGCTGCATCGTCGGCGCCGGCGCGCTCGAGATCGACGTCCACGACAAGACCATCTCGGTGGACGGTACCGTGCTGTCCGAGGGCGACACCGTCACCCTCAACGGCACCCGCGGCCTGGTCTACGCCGGCGAGCTGCCCATGATCGACGCCACCGAGAACCCGCGCTTCCAGGAGTTCATGGGGCTGGCCGACGCGATCCGGGTGATGAAGGTGCGCACCAACGCCGACACCCCCGACGACGCCCGCCAGGCGATCGAGTTCGGGGCCGAGGGGATCGGCCTGTTCCGCACCGAACACATGTTCTACGGCAAGGGCTCCGAGGAGCCCCTGTTCATCCTCCGCAAGATGATCATGGCGGGCACCGAGAAGGCCCGCCGCGCAGCCCTCGACGAGCTCTTCCCCTTCGTCAAGCGCGACATGAAGGCGACCATGGAGGTGATGGGGTCGCGGCCGGTGACCATCCGCCTGCTCGACCCGCCGCTGCACGAGTTCGTGCCCCAGAACGCCGCCGAGCGGGCCAAGCTCGGCGAAGCGCTCGGCGTCAGCGCCGACGAGCTCGCCAAGCGGGCCGAGGAGCTGCACGAGCTCAACCCGATGATGGGCCACCGGGGCGTCCGCCTCGGCGTCACCTTCCCCGAGATCTCCGAGATGCAGTTCCGGGCGATTCTCGAGGCCGCCGTCGAGCTGCGCGCCGAGGGCAGGGAGTGCTTCCCCGAGATCATGGTCCCGGTGACCTGCGCCAGGGCTGAGCTCGACGACCAGCTCGCCCTCGCCCGCAAGGTGCACGACGAGCTGTGCGCGAAGCACGGGGTCGAGAGGATCGATCACCTCTACGGCACCATGATCGAGATTCCGCGCGCGGCCCTGACCGCGGACGAGATGGCGAAGACCGCCGAGTTCTTCAGCTTCGGCACCAACGACCTGACCCAGATGACCTTCGGTTTCTCGCGCGACGACATCGGCGGCTTCCTGCCCGAGTACCTGGACCGCAACGTGCTGCCGGTGGACCCGTTCCAGGTCCTCGACCGGAGCTCGGTGGGCGTGCTGGTGAAGACCGGCATCGAATTGGGCCGCGCCGCCCGACCCGGGCTCAAGATCGGCATCTGCGGCGAGCACGGCGGCGAGCCCAACTCGGTGGAGTTCTGCCACCAGGTGGGCATGGACTACGTCAGCTGCTCGCCCTTCCGGGTGCCCATCGCCCGGCTCGCGGCGGCCCAGGCGCAGATCAACTTCCCGCGCGACTGACCCCGTCGTGTTTCCGACTCACCGCCCGCGCTCCCGGAGCGCGGGCGTTCTCTTGACACCCGATCGGTCGCAGTCCGCGGCGGGTCCACCGGCTCCGTTCGTCACCCAGGGTCACATCGGGACGGCCCGGATCCCCCCCCGAGGGTCCGGCGAGGGAGAATCAGGGCACCATGCGCCCGATTCCATGCCTTGTCGTTGTGTCGATAGCTTCCTTCGCCCTGACCGCGTGCGGCGGGGGCAAGACCGCCCCCGAGCGCGCCCTCGACGCCGCCGAGGAGCGGGTCGAGGAGGCGTCCGAGGGGATCGACGACATGCAGCAGGAGGTCGAGTCGCTGCAGTCCGAGCAGGCCCGGCTGCGAGAAGACCTCGACGCGGCTGCGGCGAGGCAGGTGCACCTGTGGGAGGAGCGCCTCCAGGCCTACCGCGAGCAGCTGACCAGGCAGCCGGCCGATGCCGAGCAGCGTCTCGAACCCGAGCTCGCCGAGCTCGAGCGGCGGGTCGAGTCCCTGCGCGCCACCCTCGACGAGTACGCCGCCGCGACCGCCGAGGAGGCGTCGCAGCTGAGGACCGAGGTCGACACCGCGATCGACGAGCTGCGGCGGGATTTCGACGAGTTCGACCAGTCCCTCCGGGAGGCCGGCGCCGGCTGAAGGCGAACGCGGACCCGCCACCCCGGCAGGGGGCGGATCCGGTCGTCCTGGACGGAGAGCTCTCAGCTCGACGCGTCGATCTTGCGGTTGACGTGGTCCATCACCTCGGTGTGCTCGAGCTGGGGGCTGAACATGACGAAGCCCGTGTCGCTGTCGGCCTTCACCGTGTGACCCGGGGGCCAGTAGAAGAGGTCCCCGGCCGTGACCCGCTCGTTGTTGCCGTCCGCATAGGTGACGGTCACGGTGCCGTCGATGAGGTAGCCCCAGTGGGGGGCGTGGCACAGGTCGCCTTCGAGGCCCTCGAGCAGGCCGGCGAGGTCGGTGCCGGCCTTCATGGTGAAGTACTCGCCGCCGATGGTTCCGTAGCCGCTGGCATCTCCGAACTCCGTCTTCTGCCGGGCCACGGCGACGTCGGTGCCGATCTTGACCGGGATGTCGTTCTTGTCGATTCGCATGGACTGCCCTTCCTTCCGGGATGGGTATCGAGCCGATGCCCCCCGACATCGACTCCCCAGGTTGGGCCACGCGGGAATGGCGGAGGATGGGGGGATCGTCGTTCGTGCCGCGGGGCCGGGTCCCATTGGTCCTGGGGCCTGGCCCCAACGCCGGAGCTACCGCGGGAGCGGCGCGTCGGGAAGGGCCGTGAGATCCGCCGGGCGAGGGTCCCGCGGCGCCGCGTAGCGGCCGCGGGCGCCGTCGACGAACTCGCCCACCGCGCCGACCTCGGTGTAGAAGAAGGCGCTGGCGTTGACGCCGCTGGCCAGGTTGGCGGACCAGATGCGTCCGAAGGGGCCGCGGGCGCGGCCGACGCCGAGGTGGAGGGCGGCGATCACGAGAGCCACCGCGGCGAATCCCGCCGCGAGCTGGAGCCAGCGCCTGAGGCCGGGGTTCCTCACGATCCCGCCGCGAACAGGATGCCGCCGAACACCAGCCACGCGGCCAGCAGGGTGAGGAGGATGTTGAAGCTCTGGCCGACGACGTAGAGGATGATCGGCTTGCCCCCGACCAGCTGGCTCGCCAGCTCCTTGAAGTTCGACTCCAGGCCGATCGCCACGAAGGCGAGGCAGAACAGCCAGCCGCGCAACACCTTGGACGTGTCGAGGATGGCGGCGACCCGGGCTTCGCCGAGCATTGGCATGAGCACGAAGCTGAAGAACACGGAGGCCAGCGCGAAGCCGAGGATGAACTTCGGGAAGCGGTACCAGACCTCCATCAGGCTCGGCCGCGGCGCGCTCGGGTCGCGGTCGACCCGGGCCACCCAGAAGAGGGCGACGAAGAACGCGACCAGCCCGATGAGGATGTTCTGGATCATCTTGATCACCGCCGCGACCCGCTCGGCCTCCTCGCCGAGGAGCGCGCCGGCGGCGACGACGGCGCCGGTCGAGTCGATGGTGCCCCCGAGCCAGGCCCCGGCCACCGCAGCCTGCATCCCGACGAGCTTGGCGATCGCCGGCATGAACACCATCATCAGCACGGTGAAGATCATCGTCATGCCCACGGCGAGGGTCAGCTCCTGCTTCTTCGCCCGGCAGGCGGCGGCGGTCGCGATCGCCGCCGACACGCCGCACACCGAGGTCGCCGTGGCGATGATGATGGTCAGGGTCTTCGACGGCATCTTGAGCCAGCGGGTGCCGAACAGCCACATGAAGACGATCACGGTGGGGGTCACGACCCAGGCGACGATCAGGCCGGGCGCGCCCAGGCGCAGGATCTCGGAGAACAGGATCTCGGCACCGAGCAGCACCAGGCCGGTCTTGATGAACATCTCCGACTTGGCCCCGGCGAGCAACCAGTCGGGCGTGCCGACGGTGTTCGCGACGAGCAGCCCGAAGGCCAGCGCCCACAGGGCGTACTCGAGACCGACCGCGTTGACCGACTCCTGGCCGGCTGCGACGAAGGACGCGACGGCGAAGCCGAAGATCACCAGGTAGCCGGCCAGGAACCGACGCCAAGGCTCGCCCATGATGCGGACGCCGAGGGTGAGCAGGGCGCCGAGGCCGACCGCCAGCAGGACGAGCGGGGCGAGCATCGCGGCGTCCACAGCCTCGAGCGGGTTGGAGACCCAGGAGCGGAGCTTGGGGACTCCGTGGACGAGCCCGGTGACCGCTCCGGCGAGAATGATGACCGAGAACCAGATCGCCCAGTAATCCTCGGACTTCCAGACCTTCTCGAGCTCGCTGCTCATCGGGGCAGCCTCCCCCGCCGGCGGCTGTCGGGGCGCGCTGGGCCGGGTCGCGCCGGCGTGGGCCTCATCATACCTCGGACCGGCAGGCGCCAGCTGAACCGGCGATCCACCGGCATGCCGTCTCGGGTCTAGTCCCCTGCCAGCTCCCCGGGGTCCGACACGGCGACATCGGCGCCGTTTCGCAGCAGCTCGTCGGCGCTCGTTCCCCGGGCCACGCCGACCACCAGCCCGAAGCCGCCGCGCCGGCCCGCCTGCACCCCGGAGATGGCGTCCTCGATCACGACGCAGCGCTGTGGATGCGCTCCGAGTCGTCGGGCCGCCTCCAGGTAGGTATCGGGTGCGGGCTTGCCGGGGAGATCGAGCTCGGCGGCGACGTTGCCGTCCACCTCGGCGTCGAAACGCCCGGCGAGGCCGGCCGCCTGCAGCGTGAGGTCGGCATTGGTGCTGGAGGTGACCACTGCCACCCGGATCCCCTCCTCTCGGAGGCGCTCCAGGAGGCGGACGGCGCCCGGGAACGCCCGCACGCCCTCCCGCCGCATCACCTCGTGCACCATCTCGTTCTTGCGGTTGCCCAGCCCCCACTCGGTCTCGGCCTCCGGCGGGTCGTCGGGACTGCCCGCCGGCAGGTGGATGCCGCGTGAGGTCAGGAAGTCGTGCACGCCGTCCTGACGCGGCTTGCCATCGACGTGGAGCAGGTAATCGGTCCCCAGCTCGAAGGGCCGGAAGGGCTCGTCGAGCGTCGTCGCACGTTCCTGGAGGTAGGCGTCGAACATCTCCTTCCAGGACCGGGCGTGGACCTCCGCGGTGGCGGTGAGCACGCCGTCCATGTCGAACAGCACCGCATCGAAACGCTCCGGGGAGATTCGCCGCTCCCCTTCTGGGGCGGCCAGGCGAGGCTGGCGCTCGCGGATCGGCAGGGTGACCGGCTCGCCACGGTGCAGCACGATCTCCTCGCCCTGGTGCCGGATCGCGAGCTCCTCGCCGGTCCGCAGCCGATAGGTGGCCCGCTCGCGCTCGATCTCGACCTCGAGCTCGGAGCCGCGGACGGTGAGCGGGAAGCTCATGCTCTCCCATTGGACGGGCAGCCGGGGCTCGAAGGAGAGGACCCCGTCGTGGTCCCGCATGCCGGCGAAGCCGTAGGTGATGGTCATCCAGGTGCCGCCGGTCGCCGCCACGTGCACCCCGTCCCGGACGTTGCCGCCGAGGTCCGCGAGGTCCATGAGCACCGCGTAGCGGAAGTAGGTGTAGGCCTCGTCGTGGTACCCGATCTCCGAGGCGACGATGCTCTGGATGCAGACCGACAGGGAGGAGTCGCCGGTGGTCAGGGGGTCGTAGTAGTCGAAGTCCGCCCGCTTCTCCTCGCAGCTGAACTCGTTGCTGAGCAGGAACAGGGCCATCACCACATCGGCCTGCTTGATCACGCTGTGGCGGTAGATCACCAGCGGGTGGAAGTGCAGGAGCAAGGGAAACCTGTCCGGCGGCGTGGCGTCGAGGTCCCAGCGCTGCTTGTCCAGGAAGCTGTCGTCCTGGAGGTGGATCCCGCGCTCCGGGTCGTACGGGATGAACATCTCGTCGGCCGCCCGGAACCAGTCCTCCTCCTCACCCTCGGAGTAGCCGGTGCGGTCCACCAGCGCGGCGTAGCGTTCGGGTTCCTCCGAGCGCAGCATCTTCACCACCCGCGCGGCGTAGCGGAGGTTCTCCCGCGCCATGAGGTTGGTGAACAGGTTGTTGTTCACCACCGTGTTGTACTCGTCGGGTCCGGTGACCCCGTTGATGCAGAAACGCCCGTCCCGGTGGGTCGAGAAGAACCCGAGGCTCAGCCAGAGGCGGGCGGTCTCGACCAGGATCTCGGCCCCCTCGGCGGCCAGGAACGCCGTGTCGCCGGTCATCTCCACGTACTTGCGCAGGGCGTAGGCGATGTCCGCGTCGATGTGGTACTGGGCGGTTCCCGCCGCGTAGTAGGCCGACGCCTCCTCGCCGTTGATGGTGCGCCACGGGAACAGCGCACCGCGCTCGCCCACGTCGCGCGCCCGCCGCCGGGCCGCGTCGAGCATGCCGTGGCGGAAGCGCAGCAGGTTGCGGGCGATCCGCGGCTCGGTGTAGATCAGGAACGGCAGCACGTAGATCTCGGTGTCCCAGAAGTAGTGGCCGTCGTAGGTGCGGCCGGTGAGGCCCCGGGCCCCGATCCCGGCGCCTTCGGTCCGGGCCGATGCCTGCAGGAGTTGCCAGAGGTTCCAGCGCAACGACTGCTGCACGCGGAGATCGCCGCGGATGCGGACGTCGCTGCGGCGCCAGAAGTCGGCGGTGTATCGCTCCTGGGACCTCCGCAGAGGGGTCCATCCCGCCGACCTCGAGCGATCCAACGTGCGCTCGACCCGATCCGCCAGCTCCGTCGCCGGGGCGGTGTGCGAGGTGTGGAAGGCGATGAACTTGGTGAGCCGGAAGCTCTGGCCGGCCTCGGCAGCGATGGTGTAGGCGACACGACCGGAGTCCTCGCAGCCGTCGATGTCCACGGAGTGGTCGAGGGAGCTGACGACATCGTGCTCGATGCCGCACGCGATGGTCATGCCGCTGCCGCGAGCGCGGTGTCCCAGCACCAGACGGCTGCCGCGGCCCCGCCGCACCTCCGGCAGGAGCGATCTCTGCTCGGGGTCGTAGCCCCGGCGAGGATCCAGGGGCCCGGGGTCGGGGGTGGCGGGGGGCGCAGAGGTCTCGGGACCCGTCGGCTGCGTGCCGGGGACCTGCACCTCGGAGACGAGGACCACCGGGGCCGGAGCGTTCTCCACGGTCACCTCGTAGTCGACGGCCGCCAGGTGCCGGTGCTCGAACGACACCAGCCGGCTGGAGCGGACCCTCACCCGTTTGCCGGCCGGGGTCTCCCACAGCAGCGAGCGCTCGAGGATGCCGCGGCGCATGTCCAGTGTGCGCTGGTACTCCAGCAGGTGGGCGTGGTCGAGGACGAAGGGCTCGTCGTCGACGAACAGCTGCAGGCGCGTCGCGTCGGCGACCTCGAGCATGGTCTGGCCGGTCTCGGCGAAGCCGTACGCGGCCTCGCCGTAGGTGATCGGCATCGTGTCGTGGAAGCCGTTGACGTAGGTGCCCCGCTGGTAGACCGGCCGCCCTTCCTCGAACACCCCGCGGATCCCCAGGTAGCCGTTGGCCAGGGCGAACACCGTCTCGCTCTGCTCCAGGTACTCGTGGGTGAACCGGTTTTCGACGATCTTCCACTCGTGGACCGGGTAGATGTACTCGGGGGCGATCTTCGGCTCTCGGTGGAGCATGCGGTACCTCGCGAGAGAATGTCGGTGAGAGGACCCGTTCCTGCGGTCGGCTCGGCCGATCAGGGGCCGTCCGTGCCGGGGGTGGGTCCCGGGCCGATACCGTCCGGCATCGGCCCTACCAGGGTGGAGCACGCGGACGCGGCGGGTCACGGGTGGATCGTCCCTCCTGGTCCCGGGCCAGGACCCATCTGGTCCGGGGGGCTCGCCCCAGTCGGGTCGCGGTCCGGCTCACCTCACCGTGTCGGTCTCACGAAGGCCAGGGACCGGGGCGGAGCCACCGCTGGGAATGGCCTCGACAACCGCGACCTCGAGGAACCGGTCCTGGGCGAGGGTCCGCATCAGTGGGATCGAGGTCGAGAAAAGGTGGAGGGGTCGCCGGAGGGGTTCGGCCCGGCCGCCCGTGGCATCAAGCAGGAACACCCAGCCGGCGGGGGTGCGGGGATCGTGGAGCGTGTCCGACAGGTGGCGGTCGAACAGCACGGTGACCGGGATCGGACGTTCGGCCTCCCGAAGCAGCCAGAAGGCGTGCAGAGTGGGGTCGACGACGAGGACGCCGGCGCGCGCCTCGGCCGCGGCCACGGCCGCTTCCAGGCCCGCCACCGGGGGCGAGACCGTCACGCGGTAGGCCGTCAGCTGGGGGACGACGCCGGCGGCGGCAGCAGCGGCGAACCCGGCGACGGCGAGCCAGGTCCAGCGGCGGAGCAGCACCTCGAGCCCGGCCACCACGAAGCCGGCGGTGAAGGCCAGCATCGGCACCGCATACCGGGTGTGAGCGGGGTTCGACAGGAGGTAGGTGACCACCAGCAGCGGCAGCAATACGCCGACCAGAATCGGCGACAGCTTCCCCCATCCCCGGCTGCGGACGAGACGGATCATCCCGAGGTGGAACAGGATCAGCCACACCACCGCCGGCGCGGTGCCCCCCAGCGAGCGCGCCAGACCGGATCCGGCCAGTCCCCGGGCCGCCTCGTCGAGCTGCGAGGCGTGGGCAACGGCGTGCTCGGTCAGCGCGGTCCACAGCGGCCCTGGGCCGCCCGCAGCGACCGTCGGGACGAGGGCCCACAGAAGCACCAGCCCCCCGAAAACCGCGGCCGCGAGCCATCGCTGCCTGGCAGCGGCGCGCCGACCGACGATCAACGCCGCCACCAGGACGACGGCCGCGAGCTGGGGCCGGACCCCGACCGCCAGCCCGGCGAATAGGGCTCCGCCGACGAGTCGGGACGGATACTCGTCGGCCAGCAGCCAGAACGCGAGAGCGGCAGCGAGAAGTGCGGTGGCGGTGGTACCGGTGAAGGCGCGGCCCGACAGCAGCCACGGCCCGGGAGCGGCCAGGAAGA
>DATHSO010000138.1:0-8679 GCA_035464095.1 Candidatus Methylomirabilota bacterium
CCCCACCGTGCGGACCCTGGGCATCGAGACCTCGTGCGACGAGACCGCGGTCGCCGTGCTCGGTCCCGACGGACGGGTCGAGGTCAACGAGCTGGCGAGCCAAGTGGCCGCCCACTCGCCCTACGGCGGGGTGGTGCCCGAGCTCGCGTCCCGGGAGCACCTTCGAGCCCTGCCCCTGCTGGTGCGGCGCGCCCTGGACGCCGCCGCCGGCCGGGTCGAGGCAGTGGCCGTCACCGCCGGCCCGGGGCTGATGGGAGCGCTGCTGGTGGGGGTCCGCTTCGCCGCCGCCTTCGCCTGGGGTCGGCAGCTGCCCCTGACCGCGGTCGACCACCTCCACGGCCACCTGGTGTCGCCGTTCCTGGACCTCGGCGGCGCCCCGGCCCGGCCGATGCCGGAGCGGGCGCTGGCGCTCGTCGCGTCGGGCGGCCACTCGAGCTGGTACCTGCTCCTGGGGGGCGAGGCCCGGCGCCTGGGCCGGACCCGGGACGACGCCGCCGGCGAGAGCTTCGACAAGGTCGCCCAGGTCCTCGGCCTGCCCTACCCCGGCGGTCCGGCGGTGGATCGCCTGGCCCGTGGCGGCGACGCCGAGGCGGTGCCGCTGCCCCGGGTCCGGCTCAAGGACGCCCCCCACGACTTCTCCTTCTCCGGACTCAAGTCGGCGGCCATCCGCTGGATCCGCGACCGCGGACTCGCCGGCGCCGGCGCCGGGGGCGAGGTGGGCGCCGAGGTCGCGGACCTGCTCGCCGCCTTCCAGGCTGCGGTCGTCGACCAGCTGCTGGCCCCGGCCGAGGCGCTCATCGCCGAGCACCGGCCCGAGCTCGTGACCGTGTCCGGGGGCGTCGCCGCCAACAGCCTGCTGCGACGTCGGATGACCGAGCTCGGCCAGAGCACGGGGCTCGAGGCGCTGCTGCCGCCGCTGGCCCTGACCACCGACAACGCGGCCATGATCGCGCGCGCCGGCCAGCTCGCCCACGCCCGAGGCCGCCTCGCCGACCCGCGCCGACTCGATGCCCACGCCCGCCGGGCCTGGCAGCCCCCCGGCATGCGCGCGCTTTCCGAGCGGCCGGGGCTCGGCTAGGATGGTCCGCCGAGGGAAGCGATGAAGAAGTCCGTCACCCGCGAGTACTACGAGGCCATCCTGGTGGCCTTCATCCTGGCCCTGTTCGTCCGGACCTTCGTGTTCGAGAACTTCAAGATCCCGTCGCGCTCCATGGAGGACGGGCTCCTGGTGGGCGACCACCTGGTGGTCAACAAGTTCATCTTCTCCGAGCACTGGGACAGCCCCCTGCACGCCCTCCTGCCGTACCGCCCGCTCGAGCGCGGCGACGTGGTGGTCTTCAAGTTCCCCCTCGAGCCCCGCCGGGACTTCATCAAGCGCTGCGTGGCCCTGGCCGGCGACACGGTGGAGATCCGCGACAAGCTGCTCTTCGTCAACGGTATGCCCCGGGACGAGCCCTATGCTGTCTTCAAGAAGGAGTCGTTGCTGCCCAACACCAGCGCGGTGCCCCCGAGCCTGCGCGCGCGGGACAACTTCGGCCCCTACATGGTGCCCCCGGGGACGGTGTTCTGCCTCGGCGACAACCGCGACAACTCCCACGACTCCCGGTTCTGGGGGCCGGTGCCGATCGAGAACGTCAAGGGCCGGGCGGTGCTCATCTACTGGTCCTTCGAGTCGCCGCCCTCCGACGGCCAGTGGCGCAGCTTCGGCCACCGCCTCCGCCAGCTCGCCGACGTCTTCGTCAACTTCTTCACCAAGACCCGCTGGGAGCGCCAGTTCATGCTCATCCGCTGACCTCCGGCCGGGCCGCGCCACGGTCCGGGGCCGGTCGTCGGGGTGGTATCATGGCCCTCGAGCTCGACGCCCGGGAGGAACGATGAAGGTCTGGAAGAACCAGCGGGGCGATGTTCCGGTCGGGTGCCTGATCGGCTTCGTGCTGCTGGTGCTCATCGCCATCTTCGCCATGAACACCATCCCCGCTCAGGTCGACCTGGGCGAGTTCGAGAAGCGGGTCGAGGAGCTCGCGGACCGCGCCAACCGCCGGGAGTACACCAACGCCCGGATCCAGGCGGAAATCCTGGAGAAGGCCAAGGACCTCGACCTCGCGGTCACCGACAAGAACATCGAGATCGACCGCACCGACAAGCGGATCAAGATCTTCATCGAGTTCGACCAGGAGATCCGATACCCGGGTTACGTCTGGGTCCGCCACCACGAGATCCGCCTCGAGCGGCCGATCTTCTGAGCCGGCGCCCGGTTCGGTTCCCGGCTGGCCGACGGCATCGCCTCAGGCGTCGCCCGCGAGCTCGTCGAGAACCCTCCGGGCCGCCCGGCGCGGCGAGGACGCCCCGGTGATCGGCCGGCCCACCACCAGGATGTCGGCGCCAGCGGCCACCGCCTCGGCGGGGGTGGCGACCCGCCGTTGATCGTCGGCCGCCGCCCAGGCGGGCCGCACCCCCGGGGTCACGATCAGGAAGCCCGGTCCGCACGCCCGGCGCACCGCCGCCGCCTCCCGGGCCGACGCCACGACCCCGTCCAGGCCGACCTCGCGGGCCAGGCGCGCCCAGCGGAGCACGAGCTCGTCGGGCGGGGCGCCGACCCCGAGCTCGGCGAGGGCCTGCCGGTCGAGGCTGGTGAGCACGGTGACCGCGAGGACCTTGACGTCGCGGCCCGCCGCCCCTTCCCGCGCGCCGGTCGCGGCGGCGTCGAGCATCGCCCGCCCCCCCGCCGCGTGGACGTTGAACATGGCGGCGCCGGTCGCCGCGCAGTTGGCGGCGGCCCGGCGCACCGTGGTCGGGATGTCGTGCAGCTTGAGATCCAGGAAGACCCGGCCGTGGTCGGCGGCGACCTCGGCCACCAGGGCCGGCCCATGGGCGGTGAAGGCCTCGAGGCCGAGCTTGAGCCAGCCGACCTCGGGCCCGAGCACGCGCGCGGTGTCGAGGAGCCACCGGCGGTCGCTGCCGTCGAGGGCCACGCAGAGCTGGTCACGGCTTCCGGTCATGTCACCCCCGGGTGCGGACGTCCGCAGGAAGTCTACACGCGACCCGGGGCCGCGCAGCGGTGTCCGAGCCCGCACTCCGAGGACCACCTCCTCGCATCCATCATCCGACATCCGCTACCATGCCGATGATGGCGCGCGACCGATTCTGGATCCACGGCCTGGTCGCAGGTGCCACCGCCGGGGTGCTCGCCGAGGCGCTGGTGTTGCGCCTCAACCCCGAGGTGGCTCAGCCCCCGGCCGAGGTCGCCCTCGGGGTTGTCCTGTGGGCGAGCTGGGGGGCCCTCATCGCCGGCGTCCCGATCGCCCTGCTCCAGCTCCTGGCGCGGCGGTTGCGACGCCCCCGGGAGGGCGTCTGGCCGGCGCCGGGGCTGACGGCCTTCGTCTACCTGGTGGCCTCGGTCCTGGCCATCGTCAACGCCGACCTCCACCTCAACCAGCTGTCGGCGACCGGCCGTCGGGTGGTGCTGCAGGACGGGGTCGCGTGGTTCCTGGGGGCGCTGCTCGCCCTGGTGGCGGGCTCGGCCGTGCGCCGGCTCGGGGGGGCGACACGGCTCAAGGTGGCCTTCGCGGTGGTCATGCTGGTGCTGCCGGCGGCCCGGCTCATCATCCGTCCCACGACCTCGGCCCAGCCCCTGACGGTGGCGGCCCAACCCGTCGGCCGACCCGCCCGGCCGCTGGTCGTGGTCGGCGTCGAGGGCCTCGACGCGTCGGTCCTCCTCAGCCATGCCGGCGGCGGCCGGGCTCCGACGCTCCAGTTGTTCACCGACGGCGGCGCCTGGGGGACCCTCCAACCCTCCGAGCCCTTCCTCCGCCAGTCGTACTGGACCACCGTGGCCACCGGCACCTCCCCGGGTGCCCACGGCGTCAAGGCCCACTGGGGCTGGGAGATGCCGTGGCTGGTCGAGCAGCCCCTGCGGCTGCTGCCGTGGACCCCCCAGGGTTCGCGGCTGATCCTGCCGTGGGGCCTGGCGCGGCGGGTGGCGCCGCCGCCGGCGACGGTCCCGGCCCTGTGGGAACGGATCCGGATCTCCGGGGTGGAGACCGTGGTGGTGGAGTGGCCGGGCTTCTGGCCGCCCAAATCCGGGGTCGCCGAGGTCGAGGCCGGTGGGGCGCGTCCCATCGCCGACCCGGATCTCGACGCCGCCCTGCGGATGGCCCTCGAGCCCTTCCCCGACCAGGCGGAGCGGGTCTGGCGGGCGATCGAGGGCGACCGGGCCGTCCTCGACCGCGCCCTGGACTCCCTGGCTCTAGGCGTCGGCCAGGTGTGGCTGCGCCTGGGCGCTCTCGCCGAGGCCCGGCAGCTGCTCGAGCCCCTCAAGCCGAGCCACACCGGCGAGCGCGAGGTGGTGGAGCTCATGGTGGAGCTCCTCGATTTGGAGCTGGAGGGCCTGCTCGCCGCCGCGCCGCCGGATGCCCTGGTGGTGCTGGTCTCCCCCTACGGGCTGTCGCCGCCGAGCCCCTACGAGCGCTTGCGGCGGCTGCTCGGGATCGGCGGCGACTGGCGGACCTCGGGGGATCTGTGCCGGGACGGCGTGCTCATGATCCACGGCCGCGACGTGGCGGTCGGCCGGCGCTTCCAGGACCTGAGCCTGCCCGACGTGGTGCCCACCCTGTGCTACCTCCTCGAGCTTCCGGTGGCCCAGTACATGGAGGGTGAGGTGGTGGTGGAGGCGGTGGACGAGGCCTTCCTGGCCACCCACCCCCTGGTGGTCGACCCCTAGCGCCGGGGGCGGGCCCGGAGGAGCCGCCACCCGGCGCCGGAGGCTTGGCTTTCCCGGGCAGCTTGGCTATCGTGTCCGGCGACCGTGTGACGAACGAAAGGGGAGGACTCGATGGCTCGACGCACAGTGGTGGTGATGCCTGGAGACGGGATCGGTCAGGTGGTGCTGCCGGAGGCGCTGCGGGTGCTCGAGGCGGCGGGCTTCGAGGCCGACTGGGTGCCGGCCGACATCGGCTGGGAGTTCTGGATCCGGGAGGGCAACCCGCTGCCCCAGCGGACCATCGACCTCATCGCCGAGCACAAGGTGGCCCTGTTCGGGGCCATCACCTCCAAGCCCAAGGACGCCGCCGCCGCCGAGCTCGCGCCCGAGCTCCGGAATCGGGGCCACGTCTACTACTCGCCGATCGTCGGCCTGCGCCAGCGCTTCGACCTGGACGTGTCGATCCGGCCCTGCATCACCTTCCCCGGCAACCCGCTGAACTTCATCCGGCGGGGCGGCGACGGCGGCGTCGAGGAGCCGCGGGTCAACGCGGTCATCTTCCGCCAGAACACCGAGGGGCTGTACGGCGGGGTCGAGTGGACCAACCCGCCCGACAACGTCTGGCAGGCCCTCGACAGCCACCCCAAGTTCGCCGCCTTCCGCGACGTGCCTCGGGAGGACCTGGCGGTGTCGACCCGGATCTTCACCCGCGCCAAGTGCCGGCGGATCTGCGAGGAGGCCTTCGCCTACGCCGCCACGCACGGCTACCGCTCGGTCACCGTCTGCGAGAAGCCCAACGTGATCCGGGAGACCTCGGGGATGATGCTCGCCGAGGGCCGCAGGGTCAAGGAGCGCTACCCGGGCATCGAGCTCTGGGACACCAACATCGACGCCCAGATGATGTGGCTCACCAAGAACCCCGAGGACTACGGGGTGATCGTCGCCGGCAACATGTTCGGCGACATCATCTCCGACGGCTTCGCCGGCCTGGTGGGCGGCCTCGGCTTCGCCGCCTCGGCCAACATCGGCGCCTCGGTCGGGGTCTTCGAGCCGACCCACGGCTCGGCGCCCAAGTACGCCGAGCTGTCACCGTCCATCGTCAACCCCATCGCCATGGTGCTGTCGGCGGTCATGATGCTCGACTGGCTCGGCGAGACCGAGACCGCCGAGCGCGTGCGGTCGGCGGTGGCGGCGGTGGTGGCCGAGGGCCGGGTGCGCAGCTACGACATGCTCAAGCTGCGCGGCGGCGCCCAGGCCATCGCCCAGGGCGCGGCCACCACGACGCAGATGACCGACGCCATCATCGCGAAGCTGTGATGCCCCATCCGATGTCCGATCAACCCGTCGCGGTTGTGAAGTGGGTCGACGACACCGTACTGGACACGGTCTGGCGGGTTGACTGATCCTCCGGCTCCGAGCCGGGCCGGGGTGTCGCGAAACCCCGGCCCGGTTCGGAGAATCTTGTCTATCGAACGACGAAGGTGTATCATCCTCGAGCTTCGGCGTACCAAGCCGCCGAATGGAGGTCTGCGATGAAGCCTGGAATCCACCCCGAGTACAACGAGGTCGAGGTCCGCTGCGCCTGCGGCAACACCTTCACGACCCGCTCCACCAAGGACGAGCTGCGGCTCGAGATCTGCAACGCCTGCCACCCCTTCTACACCGGCAAGCAGAAGCTCATCGACACCGCCGGCATGGTGGAGAAGTTCGAGCGCCGCTACGGCAAGAAGAAGTAGCGAGTCCCGGCCGCCTCGGGCGGCCCTGCAGCTTCCGCGCGGTCGCCATGCCGCGCGGTTTTCTTTTGCCATTCCCCGTCTCGGGAGGCCGACATGCTCGAACGACTGGAAGAGATCGCCCGGCGCCACGCCGAGCTGCGCGCCCGCCAGGCCGACCCCGAGATCGCGGTCGACCCCAGGCGGTCGCGGGAGGTCGCCCAGAAGCTCGCCGAGATCGACGACGTGGTCGAGGTCTACGGCCGCTACAAGCGCGCCGCGGACGAGCTCGAGGGCGCCCGCGAGGTCCTCGACGACGCCGACGACCCCGAGCTGCGGGCCATGGCCGCGGCGGAGGTCGAGGAGCTCGAGGGCCGGGTCGCCGCGCTCACCGAGGAGCTCAAGGTCCTGCTCCTGCCCGAGGACCCCAACGACCAGCGCAACGTGATCCTCGAGATCCGGGCCGGCACCGGGGGCGAGGAGGCCGCCCTGTTCGCCGGCGAGCTGCTCCGGATGTACGGCCGCTACGCCGAGAATCAGGGCTGGCGGATGTCGGTCACCGACGTGTCGGAGACCGGCCTCGGCGGCATCAAGGAGGCGGTGGCCATGATCGAGGGCAAGCGGGTGTTCTCGCGCCTCAAGTTCGAGTCCGGGGTGCACCGGGTGCAGCGGGTCCCCGCCACCGAGTCGTCGGGCCGCATCCACACCTCGGCCGCCACCGTGGCGGTCATGCCCGAGGCCGAGGAGGTCGAGATTTCCGTCGACGAGAAGGACCTCCGCATCGACCGCTTCTGCTCGTCGGGACCCGGCGGCCAGAGCGTCAACACCACCTACTCGGCGGTGCGGATCACCCACCTGCCGAGCGGGCTCGTGGTGTCGTGCCAGGACGAGAAGTCCCAGATCCAGAACCGGGCCAAGGCGCTCCGGGTGCTCAAGGCGCGCCTCAAGGAGATCGAGGAGGCCGAGCGCGACGCCGAGCGCGCCTCCCAGCGCCGCAGCCAGGTCGGCTCGGGCGACCGGTCGGAGAAGATCCGGACCTACAACTTTCCCCAGAGCCGGGTCACCGACCACCGCATCCACCTCACCGTCCACCGCCTCGACGAGGTTCTCGACGGCGAGCTCGACTACCTGATCGAGCCGCTGACCGCCCACTCCCAGGCCGAGCGGCTCGAGGAAGAGCTGGATTGACGTTCTGGGGGCGCCCGTGGGGGTGCCAGGCTGAAGCCAGGCACCCGGCCCGCCGACCCGGAGCGCCGGACTCGGTGCCAGGCCCCAGCCTGGCTCCGCTCCCATGGCGTTTCACGGTACGCTTCGAACCGCGATGACCACGAACGAGGCGCTGCAGATGGGAGAGGCCTCTTTACCGAAGCGGCGGGGGATCCCGGAGCCGCGCCGGGAGGCGAGGTGGCTGCTGGCCCGGGCGTGGGGGGTCGACGAGACCAGCCTCCGGGTCCACCCCGAGCGCGAGCTGCCCGCCGAGGTCGAGGCCCGCTACCGGGCCTGGCTCGAGCGGCGGGCGGCCGGCGAGCCTGCCCACCACCTCACCGGCTCCTGCGACTTCTGGGGCCGTGACTTCGCGGTCTCGCCGGCGGCGCTGGTGCCCCGGCCGGAGACCGAGCTGCTGGTCCGGGTCGCCCTCGAGCTCCCCGTGAACGCCAACGCCAGGGTCCTGGACGTCGGCACCGGCTCGGGCTGCCTCGCCGTCACCCTGGCCGCCGAACGGCCGCGCTGGCGCCTCGCCGCCGTCGACCGCTCGGCCGCTGCGCTGGCGGTGGCCCGGGCCAACGCCCGCCGGCACGGAGTCGAGGTCGCCTGCTTCATGGGCGACCTGACGAGCGCGGTGGCCCCGCCGTTGGACCTGGTGGTCGCCAACCTGCCCTACATCCCCAGCAGCGACCTGCCGGGCCTGCCGGTTGAGGTCCGCCACGACCCCCCGTCGGCGCTCGACGGCGGTGCCGATGGCCTCGACCTGGTGCGCCGGCTCGTCGCCGACCTCGGCCGGATCCTGCGGCTGTGCGGCGCCGCCGTGCTCGAGCTCGGCGAGGACCAGGCCGACGAGGTCGCCCGGCTCGCGGTCTCCTGCGGCCTCGGCGTCGCCCGCCGCATCCCCGACCCCGGCGGCGTCGAGCGGGTGATCGCGTTGCAGCCGAGATAGTCCGGGCCAACGGGCTCTGGGGATTCCTCGCGATAGTTCATCCGTCATGAAAGGGTGTTGCGGTTACTGCGTATTTGATGATTGACAAAATCATGGGGGGGGGGGGGGTATTG
>DATHSO010000139.1:0-17775 GCA_035464095.1 Candidatus Methylomirabilota bacterium
CTACACCTGGTGGTCCAACCGCCCCGGCGTCCGGGAGCGGAACGTCGGCTGGCGCATCGACTACTTCTTCGTCTCCTCCGACCTCGTGGACCGGGTCGTGGACGCGCGCATCCACCCCGAGGTCCTGGGCTCCGACCACTGACCGATCTCGCTCACGCTCGAAATCTAATTATGAGTTATGACTTATGAATTATGAATGACAACGGAAGTGTACCGGGAGAGCCCCGACCGATCTGCGATGAAATTCGTAATTCATAATTCATAACTCATAATTAGATTTCGAGCGTGAGCGAGATCGGGCAGTGGTCGGAGCCCATGACCTCGGGGTGGATGCGCGCACCCACCACGCGGTCGACGAGGTCATCCGAGACGAAGAAGTAGTCGATGCGCCAGCCGACGTTGCGCTCCCGGACGCCGGGGCGGTTGGACCACCAGGTGTAGAGGCCGGGCGTGTCGGGGTTTCGGCGGCGGAAGACGTCCACGTAGCCGTGATCGAGGAATCGGCTCACCCACGCCCGCTCCTCGGGCAGGAAGCCGGTGTTCTTCCTGTTCGATGCGGGGTTGGCGAGGTCGATCTCCTCGTGGGCGGTGTTGACGTCGCCGCAGATGACCACCGACCGGCCCGCCTTGCGCTGCGCCTCGGCGTGCTGCAGCACGGCCTCGGAGAACTCGAGCTTGTAGGGCACCCGGCTCAGGTCGTGGCCGCCGTTGGGAAAGTAGCCGGTGTAGAGCAGGAAGGGCCCGTAGTCGGCGACGATGAGCCGGCCCTCCGAGTCGAAGCGCTCCTCCCCCAAACCTCCCAGCACCACCGATTGGGGTTCGGCCCTCGACAGCAGGGCGACCCCGGAGTAACCCCTGCGCTCGGCGGGGTGGAACCACGCGCGGTAGCCGTTAGGCTCGCGCAGCTCGGGCTCGAGCTGGTCCGGCAGCGCCCGGGTTTCCTGAAGTCCGAGGACGTCGGGACGCTCGGCCTCGAGCCACTCGGCGAAGCCCTTGCGGCCGCAGGCCCGCAGGCCGTTGACGTTCCAGCTGTACAGACGAATGGTGTCGCGCTCGGTCACGAGTCGTTCCCTCCGCCGAAGAGAACGCCCTCGGCGTCGTCGAAATTCACGACGGCGAAGCTGCTCGCCCGGGCGTCGGCGTGCTCGCGCTCGCTGTTGAAACCCCAGGCCGCGAGCACCGGCCGAACCCCCAGGGGGGCGACCTTCCGGAGGTGGTTGACCTTGTCGTCGACGAAGGTCACCTCGGCGAATGGGACCCCGGCGCGCTCCCGGATCCGCGACAGGTGGGCGGTCTTGGACACCCCCGCCTCCTTGTCCATGATCAGCGTGGGCTCGAAGAGGTCGCCGACCCCCAGGTGGTCGAGGAGGAGCACGCCCGACTCCCGGTCCTTGGCCGTCGCCAGGGCGAGACGAGCGTTACGGGCACGGCGCCGCAGGAGATCTAGGAACGGTGGGTAGGGAGCGTGCAGGCCGATCCACCCCTCGCGGTCGCGTTCCCGGGCGGCGCGGCGCTCCTGGTAGAAGAGGCGGTGGTAGCGCTCGATCCAGCTGTCGGCAATCGCGGCGTGGAACCGGTCGTAGGCGGCCTGGTCGCCGAGGGCGGCCCCGCTCTCGATGGCCCGCAGGGCGATGCCGAAGTCCTCGGCCCGATTACCGAGGGGCAGGAGGGCCTCGAAAGCCGTCGCGACCGGGTCACCTCCCAGATCGAGGTCGTGCCAGGGGCCGACGCCGCGGCGGGAGCGCAGGTCCGCCACCAGCGGCGAACCGGGGGCGATCGCCTCGTAGCCCGCGAGCGCGGTGGCGAGCACCTCCCGGAAGCTGTCGCACACCACCCCGTCGAAGTCCAGCGCCAGCACCTTCACGGCCGCCGAGTCTACCGCAGCCGCACGACGCCGTCGGCGCCCCGCAGCGTGGCACCGCGAAGACGCCAAGAACGCGACGACTTGGCGTTCGTCGCGTCTTCGCGGTTCAATTTACGGCGTGGCCCAGACGCCGCCGACGACCCGGGCGATGGCGAGCTGGGGCTCGGGGCCGCCCTCGTAGATGGCCGGCACCGGGATGCCGGTTGCCTCGAAGGCCTGGACGACCCGCTCCTGAACCTCCATGGCGGCCGGCCCGCGCATGCCGATGCAGACGTTCCGGGCGCTGCCCTCGGGCGCCTCGCCGCGGTACACCAGGCAGCCCTCCCAGCCCGGTTCCGGCGGGACCCGGGCGAGGATGGCCAGGAGCAGCGCCTGGGTGCCGATCTCGGTGAACACCCGGGCGGCGTCGGCCCGGTCGTAGACGAAGCTGAAGGTGGGTTCGCCGGTCATGGGACGGTTGTACCACGAACCGTCGCGGCGCGGGATGTCATCATTGGGCCGGTCAGTCGTTCCTACTGGCATGGAGGCGCCATGAGAAAGAGCCGCCCGTGGTTCGCGATCGGTCTGGTCTCGGGTTTGCTCGCCTGGAGCTGCGACAGCGGTCCGGAGAGCGGGCTCGTGATTCCCGACTCGCCCGACGGCGCGGTGCAGGTGGTGCTCTCCGGCCTCGCCGCTCACCGGCCGGAGGTCATGTGGCGCGCCCTGCCGCCCTCGTACCAGGACGACATCTCCGGCCTGGTGCGATCCTTCGCGGACCACGTCGAGCCGGCCCTGCACCAGCGCGCGGTGGTCGTGGCCCGCAAGGCGGTGGTGGTGCTTCAGGCCAAGAAGGAGCTGATTCTGACGTCGGACACGATCCGAGCTGCGACCGCCGCCGACCCGGCCGCCGTCGACGCAGCCTGGGAGGCGGCGGTCCACGCGGCCGACATCGTGCTGAGCAGCGAGCTCGCTGACCTGGAGGCGCTGCGCGAGCTCGACGTCGAGTCCTTCCTCGCCACCACCGGGCGCGCCCTCATGGACCGCGCGGCGGAGATCCCGGCCATCGGCGGGGAAGGCGAGGGTTTCGCCGACCGCCTCGAATCTCTCGGAGAAGCCGAGGTCGAGCTGGTCGCCGCTGACGGCGACCGGGCGACGGTCCGGATCCGCCTTCCGGACCTGGCGCCCTTCGAGATCGACATGGTTCGAGTCGAGGGCCGCTGGCTGCCCGTGGAGCTCGCGTCGCGCTGGCCCGAGGCGGTCGAGTCGGCCGCCGCCCGGATCGAGGCCATGGCCGGCGACCAGGCGGCGCGGGTCGAGCTCGTCGCGTTCGTGGCCCTGGGCGTCGCCGAGAGCTTCCTCGACCAGCTCGCCGGGGTGACAACCGCCGAGGAGCTCGACCGGCTGGTGGGCGCCTTCCTCGGCAACCTGCTCGGCCAGCCCCTCGGCGTGCTCTGAGGCTCAGCCGCCGGCGAGCCCGTCGGCGGGGTCGGCGGCCGTCGCGAGGAGCACCGGCCCGAGGGCGCCGAGGACACAGCAGAGGACGGCCACGGCGACGCCGCCGGCGAGGAGCCAGGCCGGGAAGGCGAACAGGGTCTCGGGGGCGAAGGGCAGGTCGGAGAGGCCGGACTCCGCGACCCGGTCGGTGAGCCAGCCGAGGCCCCGGGCGGTCGCGACCCCGACGGCGCCGGCGGCCAGCCCCACCACCGCGGCCTCGGTCACGAGGAGCAGCCGGACGCTGCCCTGGGACGCGCCCACCGCGCGCATGACCGCGATCTCCCGCCTGCGAAGGACCGTGAGCAGGGCGAACACGTGCATGACGTGGAGCGCCGACACGGCGAGGATCACCGCCCCCACGAGGCCGACCACGGCGAGGAGCACGGCCATCAGCGACGCGGCCCGCCGGGCGCCGGTGTCGCGGACCTCGAGGCCGAGCCGCTCGGCCGCCGCCACCACCCGGTGGGCGGCGTCCTTGGAGCTCAGGGTGAGGACCGCCGAGTGGTAGCCGTCGGCCGCGCCGGAGGGTCCGAGCTCGTCGTTGATCCGGCGCACGAAGCCGAGAGGCATGGTGAGGCCGAGGGGAATGGCCGCGTCCGAGTAGCCGACCAGCCGCAGCCGCTCCGCCAGAACCCGCCCGCTGGTCGGCCGCAGGCTCGAGGCGCCGAAGCGGACCTCGAGGCCGAGCCCGATCAGGGCTTCGGGATCGACCTTGGGCAAGCGGTAGGCGCGGCGGAAGGCGCCGTTGTAGAGCTCGACCATGTGCTCGGACACGATCACCGGGATCACCTCCCGGCAGCGTCCCGTCGCGAAGGACGAGGGGGCGACGCAGGCGGCCCCCGCCGGGCAGTCGCGGTCGCTGAGGCACTGGTCGGGCAGGGCGGCGGGATCGAGAACCGGGTCGTGGAAGGGGTCGCCGACCGCGTCGGCAACCAGGTCCGGATCGACGCCGTCGGCGACGAGCTCGGTCTGCATCCCGGCTCCGAGCAGGCTCTCGCCGCCGGTCGCGGTGGCGGGCACCAGCAGGCGCATCTTCGGGTAGACCGCGGCCACCCCGTCGATGGCAGCCAGCTCGGCGAGCCGGGCCTGGTCCAGCGTGTCCTTGCCGAGCTCGATCTTGATCGCGAGCAGCGACAGGTCGGTGGCGGGCCGGTGGACCTCGAGGCGGTCCATGGGGAAGATCTCACCGAGCAGCACCTCCCGGACCCCGAGGCCGAGGCCGAGGAAGAAGACCAGGCCGACGATGCTGACGGCGATGCCGGCGCCGCCGGCGGCCAGGTGCCGCAGGTGGCGCCTCAGGTCGTCGGCCAGGGACCTCACGAGCCCCCGTCCGGTCATGGTGCGGCCTCCTCGTCCGCCGTGACCGATCCGCTCTCGAGGCGCAGGCACCTCCCGCCGGCGGCCTCGATGGCGGCGTCGTGGGTGGCGGCCAGCACCGTGAGCCCGCCGCCGGCGTGGAGCTCGCCGAGCAGCGCCAGGATCTCGGCGCCGGTCTCGGTGTCGAGGTTGCCGGTCGGCTCGTCGAGCAGGAGCAGGCTCGGACGGTTGAACAGGGCGCGTGCGATGGCCACGCGTTGGCGCTCGCCGCCGGAGAGGCGGCCGGGGCGAAGGTCGGCTGCGGTCCGCAGCCCGACCAGCTCCAGGAGCTCCTCGGCCCGTGCCCGTTCGACGCGTGCACCCGCGGCACCTCGTGCCGACGCGAAGCGGCCGGCGAGGGCGACGTTCTCGACGCAGCTGAGGTGCTCGAGCAGGTGGTAGGCCTGGAAGACCATGCCGACCTGGTCGCGGCGGTAGCGGGCGAGGGAGCGGTCGTCGAGGCCGGCCAGGGAGCGGCCGGCCACCTCCACCGTGCCGCGCCAGCGACGGTCGAGTCCGCCGACGATGTTGAGCAGGGTGGTCTTGCCGCACCCGGAGCGGCCGACCAGGGACACGATCTCGCCGTTCGCCACGACGAGGTCGACCCCGCGCAGCACCTCGCGTCGGGAGTCGGCGTAGCGTTTGTGGAGGTCGGCGATGCGGATCATCGCAGGAGTATAGCGGGCGGCGGGACGCTGCACGCGCTCACCAGTTGTGAGACCACTGTGAATTTTTCGCGAGGCAGATGATAAAAATCGGCGAAAGTTGGGTAGAGTTGGCGTAGCTCTTTCGTTGTCGTTGCGAAGTCCAACCGGATCGAAGCAGGAAAAGGAGCATTCAAGATGGCACAAGCGAAGGCTGGAGCGGCGGCGAAACCGGCCGCCAAGAAGGCAGCGGCGAAGAAGCCCGCGGCCGCGAAGAAGCCCGCCGCCAAGAAGCCCGCGGCCGCGAAGAAGCCCGCCGCGAAGAAGCCCGCCGCCAAGAAGCCTGCGGCCAAGAAGCCGGCTGGCGCCAAGCCCGCCGCCAAGAAGCCGGCCGCGAAGAAGCCTGCGGCCAAGAAGCCCGCCGCGAAGAAGCCCGCCGCGAAGAAGCCTGCGGCCAAGAAGACCGTGGCGGCCACCAAGACCGCAGTGAAGAAGCCTTCGGCCAAGAAGCCCGCCGCAGCGGCGAAGAAACCAGCCGCAGCGGCCAAGAAGCCCGCGGCCAAGAAGCCCGCCGCGAAGAAGCCTGCGGCCAAGAAGCCGGCCGCGAAGAAGCCTGCGGCCAAGAAGCCCGCGGCCAAGAAACCTGCGGCCAAGAAACCTGCGGCCAAGAAGCCCGCCGCGAAGAAGCCCGCCGCGAAGAAGTAGACGCCGTGAGCCGTGCGCCCGGCCTCGGGCGCCCGGTCGATTCCCTGTTCATTTTCTGTGTGCGTGCACACCGCCGGAGGTGTCGGTGTGCGAGGTTGCCTCCACCGACGAACGCGGTGAGCTCCAAGACCCGCTCCCTCTCAAGTCAGCGGCGTGACCTGGGCACCGACGCGCGGGCCGCCGCGGCGTCGGCCATGGGCAGCGCCGTTCGCCGGATGCCGTCGTGGGCGAAAAGGGCACCTGCAACGGCGGCGGCGGTGGGCACCAGCCCGATCTCTCCGACCCCCTTGGCTCCGTAGCCGCCGAAGGCGTCGGGCACCTCGATCAGGATGACCTCGACCGGGGGCGTTTCGGCGGCGCCGAGAATCCCCAGGTCGCGCAGCCGCAGCGACTCGGGAACGCCACCGGTGCACGGGAAGTCCTCCGACAGGGCGTAGCCGAGGCCCATGTGGACCGCGCCCTCGATCTGACCGGCGCACAGCTGCGGGTTGACCGCGCGGCCGACGTCGTGGGCCGCGACCACCTTGTCGATCCGGCCGTCGCCGTCGAGGATCACGACCTGGGTGGCGTAGCCGAAGGCCATGTGGGTGACCGGGTCGGCGACGCCGGCGCCCGGCGGCGTGGTGAAGTCGCAGACGTGTTCGCCGAGGAAGCTCCTTCCGACAAGCTCGGTCAGGGGAGTGTCCGCCATGTCCTCGACCAGCCCGATCGCCGCGGTGCGGGCGGCGGCGGTGCACAGGGCCGTGGCCCGGGAGGCGGTGGTCATGCCGCACTCGACCCGGGGGTCGCTGACAGTCCGGACCTCCATGACCTCCGGGTCGAGGCCGGTCTCCTGGCTCACCACCTGGCGGAGGACGGTGTGCAGGCCCTGGCCCATCTCGGTGAAACCGGTGAGGATCCCGAGGCGGCGTCCGGGAAGGACCTCGATCAGCACCCGACCGATGTCCTCGATCCCGTTGCCGATGCCGCAGTTCTTGATGCCGCAGGCGATACCGGCGGTGCGGGCGTTCTTGTAGACCTCGCGCACGGCCTCGAGGGTGCGCCGGATGCCGCAGCTCGCGTCCATCAGCTGGCCGGTCGCGAAGCGGTCGCCGGGCGACAGCACATTGCGCTCGCGGATGTCGTAGCCGTCGAGCCCCACCTTCTCGGCGAGCATGTCGAGGACGCCCTCGATGGCGAAGGCGGCCTGGTTGGCGCCGAAGCCCCGCATGGCGCCGCACGGCGGGTTGTTGGTGGAGACCGTGCGCGCCTCGACGTCGACGGCGGGCACCCGGTAAGGCCCGCAGGAGTGGCCGGCGGCGCGCTCGAGGACCTTGGCGCCGACCGACGCGTAGGCCCCGGTGTCGCCGACGATCCGCGCCTCGACCGCGGTCAGCCGTCCGTCGGCGTCGCAGCCGGCGCGGTAGCGCAGGGTGAGCGGGTGGCGCTTGGGGTGGATGCGCAGGCTCTGCTCGCGGGTGAGCACGAGGCGCACGGGCCGGTCGAGCAGGAAAGCCGCGAGAGAAGCGTGGCCCTGGACCGACAGGTCCTCCTTGCCGCCGAAGGCGCCGCCGTTCGACACCAGCTCGACCTCGACCCGCTCGAGCCCGACGCCGAGGATGGCCGCGATCTGGCGCTGGTCGTCGTGGACCCCCTGACCCTGGGAGTACACCTTGACGCCGCCTCCGGCGACGGGGAGCGCGAGGGCGGCCTCGGGCTCGAGGAAGGCGTGCTCGACCCGCTGGGTGCGGAACTCCGCCTCGACCACGTGGGCGGAGGCGGCGAGAGCGGCTTCCACGTCGCCGCGATGGAAGGCGCAGACCTCGAGCAGGTTGCCGCCGTCGTGAACCGCCGGTGCGCCCGGCGCGAGCGCGGCCTCGGGGTCGGTGACGGGCTCGAGTACCTCGTACCTCACGCCGACGAGCCCCGCTGCCGCTCGGGCCCGGAGCTCGCTGTCGGCCACCACCACCGCGAGCACGTCGCCCGCATAGCGGGTGAGCTCGCCCTCGGCGACCAGCAGCGGCCAGTCGCGGATGACGAGCCCGTGGCGCCGGTCGCCCGGGACGTCACCGGCGGTGAAGATCCGCACCACGCCGGGTGCCGCCTCGGCTGCGGCGGTGTCGATCCGGACAACCCTCGCGCGGGGGTAGTCGGAAAGCACCAGCGCGCCGTGGAGCATGCCGTCGACCCTCAGGTCGGCGACGAAGGCCTTCTCTCCGAGGACCTGCTCGCGACCGCGGTAGCGTGGGCTCGGGGCGCCGACGCCGTGGGCCGGTTGTGCCTCGGCGCCGGGCCCGCCGGCGCCGGCCAGCTGGATGGCGTCGACGATCCGGTGGTAGCCGGTGCAGCGGCACAGGTGACCGGCCAGCGCCCGGGTCACCCGCCGGCGGTCCCCGGTCAGGCCCCGGTCCATCAGGTGGGCCGCCCGTACGGCGATGCCCGGGGTGCAGAAGCCGCACTGGACGGCGCCCGAGCGGACGAAGCTGTCCGCGAGGAGCTCGCGTTGGCGTTCGGGCAGACCCTCCAGGGTCATCACGTCCCGGCCCGCGACCCGCGCCGGGTCGAGGAGGCAGGCCAGGGCCGGCCGGCCGTCGAGGAGGATGGTGCAGGCGCCGCACACCCCCTCCGGCGCACAACCGTCCTTGACGGAGGTGATACCGAGCCGCTCGCGGAGAATCGAGAGGAGGCGCTCGCCCTCCTCGAACGCGATGTCGACCCTCCGGTCGTTGAGGGTGAAGGCGACCGACGGCATCAGATCCCGACGCCGTTGCGCAGGGCGACGAGCTCGGCGGCCACCGAGATCGCGATCTCCTCGGGCGTGTGGCTGCCGATGGGGACGCCGATCGGCGCCCGCACCCGGGCGAGCTCAGCCGCGTCGGCGCCGTCGCGGGTCATGTCCGCGAACATCTTCCGGACCTTGGCGGCGCTGCCCATGAGACCGAGGTAGCGAAAGCGCCTGCCGAGCAGGCGCTCGACGACCTCCCGGTCGTGGTGGTGGCCGAAGGTCATGACCACGACCCAAGAGCGCTCCCCCTCGGGCACCTCCTCGGCGACGCGCTCGAAGTCGACGACCCTGAGCTCGTGGGCGTGGTGATTGGCGGCCATCGTCGGCAGGTCGGCCCGGTTGTCGAGCACGACGATTCGGAACGGCAAGGTCGACATGACCCGCGACAGGGCGAGCGAGACATGGCCGCCGCCGACGATGGTCAGGGTGTCGAGTAGCCCGATCGGCTGGGTGAACCGCCAGTCGTCTCCCCCGCGCTCGAAGCTCATCGGCTCCGGATTCCCGGCCCGGAAGGCCAGACCCTCCAAAGAAACCGTCAGCGTTCCCGTTCCATGTCTCTGAAGCGTTGTGATGACCTCTTTGATCTCTTTTCTTTGCGACCGCGCCAGCGGGAGCAAAGAAAAGAGCTGCACCCCACTGCACAGCGTGCCGCCCTCTGCCTCCGTGTGCACGAACTCGACCAGCTCGGCGCCGCCTTCGGCTCGGGCGCGTTCGACGATGGCGTGCTCCGCGACCCCGCCGCCGACAGTCCCCGACTGGCCCGACGGGGTGACGACAACGAAAGTCCCGGTCACTCCCGGGACCGAGCCCGAGTGCTCGACCACCGTCACCAGCGTCGCCGGCTCCCCGGCCTCGATCGCCTCGAGCGCGAACCGCCACGGCTCCACGGACTGGGTCGGTTGGGCCTTCATGGGCTCATTGTACGGCCGCCACTGTTTCGTGGGGCGTAGCTGGGGTCAGTCGCGACGAGGCGAACGGCAGCGAGCGTCGCCCGGGCCTGTGCCTCGGCACCGGGGTGCCGGGGATGGTCGCTGTCGTCCAGGCTGCGGGCGATCTGGCCGCACTCGTCGCGAGCAGCCGAGAGACCGCATGGGACACTGGTTCGAGGGTTGATGGGCGTGGTACCTTCGGGATGGGTGAAAGGGAATTCCTGGCTGTGAGTGCTGCGCGTTCCCGCGTGCGCCGTCGAACCGGAGGGCATTGGTGAGCCCAGTGGTCACCGCCGGGAGCGGCGGCGTCGACCGCCGGCGCGAGCTCCTGCCCGCGGCGCTGTTGCCCCTGTTCGACGACCGTTTCGTCGCCTCCTGCGACCTCCACGAGGAGTACGTCGTCCGGCTCTCGTTGCGGGTGCTGGCCGAGTGTGGGCTGGCCCGCGACCTCGCGGCGCCGGTCAGCGTTGCCGAGCTGGCGGCGCGCCATGGCCTCGACTCCCTGCGAGCCGATGTGGTCCTGAACTGGCTGCTGCGCCTTCTCGAGGGGCACGGCTACCTCGAGCAGATCACCGAGGCCGATGGCACCAGCCGCTTTTCGAGTCGCGCCCCCCTCTCCACACCCGAACCGGGCGAGGTCGAGGAACGGCAGCGGGTGCTCGACCCCGCGGCGCTGCCCACCTACCGGGTTGCCGACGTCGCGGCCGCGCACTACCCCGCCTTCCTGCGCGGCGAGACCTCGGGCGAGGCGGTGCTCTTCGGCCCGAACCACTTCGACCTGTGGCCGGCCTACTTTTCCAACGCCAACCCGCTCTACGCCGTCAACAACGCGGTGGCGGCCATCGCGGCCCGGGCGCTGCTGCCGACCGCCCCCGACGACGTGCTCGAGCTGGGGGGCGGCCTCGGCAGCGGCGCCGAGGCGCTGCTCCATGCCCTGGCGTCCGATCGGCTGCCGGGCAGGTACCACTTCACCGAGCTCGCCCCCCTGTTTCTCAGGCGTGCCCGACGGGCGCTTGGCGAGAGCTACCCCGAGGTACTTTCCTTCTCCATCCTCGACATGGACCGTCCGTTCGCCGACCAGGGGGTGGCGCCCGAGAGTCAGGACCTGGTCTTCGCGGTCAACACCCTGCACGTCGCGAAGGACCTGCGGTTGACGCTCGGAGAGGTCCGGAATGTGTTGCGGCCGGGAGGGTTCCTCGTCTTCGGTGAGTGCCTGCGACCCTTCAACGGCGTGGCCCTGCACACCGAGCTGGTGTTCAACCTGCTGGAGACGTTCCGCGCGCCGCGGCTCGAACCGCCCTCGCGCCCCAACGGCGGCTTCCTGACTCCTGAGCAGTGGCTGGGGCTGCTGGCGTCCGCGGGCTTCGTCGAGTGCGGCCTGTATCCGGACGTACGGCGGATCCGCGAGGTCTACCCGGCCTTCCTGGTGGGCGCGGTGTCGGGTCGCCGGCAGGCATGACATCGGTGGTCGGCCCGTTCAGCCAGGGGATCATCATCCAGCCCGGCTGGCCTCACTTCGTCGGGCACTTCGCGGGGAGGCCGATCCTTCCCGGCATCGCCCACCTGGCGCTGGTGCGGGACGCGTTGCGCCGCGTCGTCGACCGCGAGCTCGAGCTGGTCGCGGTGACCGTGCTCAGGCTGCGGCAGGTGGTGGAACCCGGCGACGCGCTCGAGCTCCAGATGTCGCCGAGGGGTGAGGCTGAGTGGGCCTTCGAGCTCCGCCGCGGTTCCGACCTGGCAAGCAGGGGAGTGGTGGCGAGCGGCCGCTGCGCGGCGCCCGGGGCTTCCGTCGGTGGGGTGGCAGCGGGCGGCGGGCGCTTTCCCGCGCCGGAGGCGCTGATCCCACACCGTGGTCCGGCGCTGCTCCTCGACGCGGTGGCGGAGGCGGGCGACGACCGGCTCGTGGCCTCGGCTGCGGTCCCCCAGGGCTCAGCCTTCGCGGTGCAGGGGTTCGCACCGCCGTTGGTCGCCCTCGAGGTCGCGGCCCAGGCGGCAGCGGCCTTCGAGGCGCTGCGGCGCCGGCGCGCCGGGGGCGACCCGGAGCCCAGGGTCGGCTATTTGGTGGGCGCCCGAGACGTTGTGCTCCAAACCGGCCTGCCGGTGGCATTCCCGCTGCAGGTCACCATCCGCCTGGACGCGGCGTTGTCGCCGCTGTCGACGTACCTGTTCGAGGTCGTCGCAGGTGGTGCAGTTGCAGCAAACGGAACGATCAGCACGTACATGGCGTAGTTGGGCGGCCGATCAGCCGCGGCGTCGAGGGCTGGGCCACACATCCCGGAAGCAGAACCACTGGTGGGGTTGCTGGCGGATCGCCCACTCGATCTCGGCCGCCACCCTGCCCATCGCCGCGGCCACGTCGCGCTCGCGGCTCGTTGAGCGGCCGACGGGGATCGGGTCGCGGATTTCGATCCGGTAGTGGAGACGGGCGACGCGGAAGACGAAGATCGGCACCAACGGGACCTCGGCGGCGCGGGCCAGGGCTGCGGGACCGGCGGGCAGCGGGAACGGCCGCCCGAACAGGGTCCCCAGCACGGTGCGACCGCCGCTGCGGGGCCGGTCCCCCTGAACGCCGACGATGCCGCCGTCGCGCAGCACGTGGACGAGCTCAACGCCCTGGAGTTCGTGCTCGCCCTCGAAGTGGGTGACGTAGCGGGTTCCGCCGGCACGCACGAGCAGCTCCTGGATGAACTGCTGGGCCTCCGGGTCGGCCTCCTTCTCGCGCACCACGTGGACCTCCCGGTCCTCCTCGAAGGCGGGCAGCATGGAGCCGACCTCGAAGTTCCCCAGGTGGGCGGTGACCATCACGAAGCCGTGACCGGGCTCGAACAGGGACATCCAGCGGGGGAGGTCGATGTCGATCCGGAAGGAGCGGTCGGTGGCCAGGCGCTCGTAGCGCTCGGACAGCGTCCAGCCAAAGGTCCACATGGTGCGGAAGATCCGGAGCTGCCGGCGGAGGAAGCCGCAGGGGCCGAGAACGGCGTCGAGGTTACGGCTGATGGCGCGGCGGACCTTGATCAGGCAGAGGAAGAAGAAGCAGGTGAACGGGGTGACGATGGCGCCGACTCCCCACCTCGGCACGACCGATATCCCCCAGCAGTGAAAGCGGAACCAGAACGCCCCGGTGACGTGGTAGCGCCCGAGCAGGCGCTTGGACCAACCGACCTCGGGAGCGTGGGGGAGGTTCGCTGCGCGCGGCCCCAGTTCCGACGGGTCCGCGCCGGCCGGGGGCGGCTCAGCGGTTGGAGGAGCGACGTCCATCAGTCACGAGTATAGCCAGGGCGTGGCGCCGGGTTTCCAGTCCACTTCGGTCCGCCCGAAGGGTGGACGTTGGTCCCGGGCTGAGCGCCATCCCTTCGTCGCCGTGATCACCTACTCCATGCACCTGGAGCCGGTGACGGCAGGCCTCGTGAGCGAACAGGCCGTCAACGGGCGTCGTCAGAGGGTTCCGGGGGGCGAGTCAGCAGCAGCGCGAGCACGAAGTTGCTCACGACGCCCGCCGCGACCGTGATGCCGATGGCTCTCAGCACCGGCAGCGTCGAGAACGCGAGCAGCGCGAACACCATCAGCGTCGAGAGCGAGCAGACGATCACGGCGTGCAGCGTGCGCCGCTGCTCGGAGGGATCGTCCGCCGCGCGCTCGAAGAAGAGCGCATAGTCGAGCCCGAGCCCGGCCGCCAGCACCAGCGCGATCAGGTGAAACAGGCTGAACGACACGCCGGCGGCGTGCAACATGCCCAGGACGACCAGGGTCGTGAGCGCCATGGGTGCCAGCACCCGCCGCACGCGCGACCAATCCCGCAGCGCGACGAAGACCACGATGACCAGCAGCACGGCCGAGGCGGCGAGACACCACAGGATTCTCTCGCGCTGATGCGCGACCAGATCCTCGGAGGCCTGCTTGAGGTCCAGCAACGCCATGTTGCGCGTGCTGCGCGCAAGCTCAGCCAATCCCTCCGGGTCCTGGACACCCGTCAAGGTGACGAGCCCGATCCAGTGTCCATCCCGCTCCAGCAACAGACCACCGACGAGCGCCTCGAGCGGCGTGCCCGCGACATTGGCTGGGCCGAGCGCCGGCAGGTGTCGCGCACGGTCGACGTCCGCAAGGAAGGGCTCGAAGACGCCGGGCTTGAACGGCGTCGCGGGGAGGGCGGTCTCCAGTGCCGCCCGCAATTCATCGGGTGCAGGCAGGGCGGCGCGCCGCCGCTCCTGCACAGCTGTCGTCGGCAGGTAGCGTGCCGGATGGTTGAAGCCGCCGAGCGAGCCGCGAGTGACGAACGACTCCAATTGCGGATCCAGCGCCGAGGCGCTGGCCAGGACGGACTGGGCGTCACGGCCCTCGATGACGAGCAGGTGGCGGATGTCGGGCGCGCCCAGCTCGTGACGCAGTGCCGCGTCGCGCTCGATCAGCGGCCGGGGGACCGGCGTCAGTCCGCCAAGCTCGTTCTCCCAGAGCGGCCGCGGTGAGAGCCACACGACGCCGATGCACATCAATGCTGCAGCGATGCCGAGCCAGCGTGGCCGCGGCAGGCTCGCAATCGCGCGCCAGAGGCTGCCCAGTGCCGCGGACTCGGCCGCATCGCGGCCGCGCTCCGGGACCAGCGGCGGCAACAGGAAGCGCGTCGTCAAGCCTGCCACCGCGAGCCCGGCCACGGTGAAGACCGACAGCTGCGCGAGGCCGCGCACCCCCGAGAACAGGAACGCGAGGTACGCGACGCAGGTGCTCGCGACGCCGGTCGACAGCGTCGGCCACAACGCACGAGCGTTGGCCCGGGGATCCAGGCCACGGTGCTGGTGGCTGAAAAGGTGCATTGGGTAGTCCTGCGCGACTCCGATCAGCGTGAAACCGAAGGCGAGCGTGATCCCGTGCACAGTCCCGAAGATGACGCCGACCGTCGCCAGCCCAGCCACCCCCGCGCTGACGAGCGGCAGCAGGCCGAGCAGGAGCACCGGCACGCTGCGGTACGCCACCAGCAGCAGGACCACCATGCCGACGGTGGCAAGACCTCCGAACCACTGCGCTTCACCCTGCGTGCGCTCCTGCATGAGCACCGAGAATGCTCCGGGCCCGCTCGCCTCGAGCCTGAGGCTCGAGTCCGTGCGGACGGCCTCGAAGGCGCGCTGCAGCGAATCCGCAGCGACCCGCTGGCCCTGCGGGTCGAAGCCGGGCGCGTGGGTTTCGGCAATCAGCAACGCCTCGCGCCCGGAAGCGTCGAACCAGACGTCGTTCAGGAGCTGCGGCTGCCGGGCCGGCAACCAGGTCTCAACCAGCGTCATCAGCTCCAGCGTCGGGTCGCGCGGCAGCCACGGTTCGAGGAGGCCGGCGGCGGGCGAAGCGAGGTCACGCACTCGCTCTTCGAGCTGACCGCGAAGAAAATCCGCATCGATCGTCTCGTTGTCCAGCAAGGGTGACAGAACGTAGCGGTACGCCAGCAGCGAATCAGGAACGGCCTCGAAGCTCGTCTCGCCGTTCGCGACCATGCGGAACTCACGGGTCTTCCGCAGGGCATCCGCCAATGCTCGCGACGTGTCCGCCACGGCCTCCGGGTCCGCGCCCGAGATGGCGAGCAACAGCATCCTCGAGGCCGGTCCTTCGCCGACAGTCTCCAGGATCAATCGCTCCTGCGGCGTCCGCGGCGACGGCATGAAGAGCCGCAGGTCCATGCCGACGACGAGTCGTCGGTCCACGACCCAGCCGAGAGTCGCGACGGTCGCGAGCCACGCAGCGAGCAGCAAGGCCTTGCGGGAGCGTGACATCCGTTCAGGGCATGGTGTCGGCGGCGCACCAGGCTGTGAGCGCCTTCTGGTCGAGCGGCTGCGGCAGGTCGTCCGGACGCTCCACACCGATCACCATCAGGCTCGCGTCCTCGTCCGGTTCTTCGAGGATGAAGCATCGCGGGCGGTCGTCCGCGCCGTTGACGGTGATGCGGGCCAGGCGGCGCTTCAGCTTGGCGTCGCGCGGCACGAGCGTGATTTCCCAGCGGGCGTCCGTACCCTGGAGCGCAACGACGAAATAGCGATCCAGCATCTCCCGATCGCCCTGCAGGATCGCGGAAAAGCTCGCGAGCATGCCGCGCAGCTCCGGCGCACGGTTGAGCGAAAAGTGGCGCGGCTTGCTGCCCTCGCGCTCCACCGAGACGCTTTCCCCCCGCAGCTCCGTGACCTCCCGGTAGGGTGAGTCGACGCGCCGCACCAGCGAACCGTCCTGCCGATGCTCGAGTCGGCCGGAAACCACGATCGGCGTCTCGAGCAGGCTCGAGTAGCGAACCTCGACGAAGCTCGTGGTATCGGGCGCCGGGCGCGCCAGCCGCGCGAGCAGGGCATCCAGACCGGGCTCGGCCGAGTGCAGTGTGGTCGTCGCCGACGCGAGGCAGGCCACCGCCAGCCGCAAGAACAAGCGCACGAACAAGCCAGAAGTCATGGATGCCAGGATCCGTCACGAGGCCGCAGGATGTCAACCAGGGGAAGCAGGAGTAGCCGTCCGATCGACGCCCACCGGGGTAAGATCGGAGTCAGGTTGAACGAGCCACCGAAACCCGGGAGAAAGAAGCTCCGGCGGAGTCTCGCCGAGCTGCTGTACCGGCTGCGGACCGAGGCAACACAGCCGGCCTCGCAGGCGATGTCGGTCGGGCTCGGGGCCTTGATCGGGGTCTTTCCCGTGTATGGATTCCACCTGCCGCTTTGCGTGGTGCTGAGCCGTGCGCTCCGCCTCAACCTGATCACCATGTTCCTGACCACGAACCTGAACAATCCACTTTTCGCGCCGCTGTTGGTCTATGCCGAGCTTCAAGTCGGCGGCCTGCTCCGGAATGGTGAGTTCCACCACCACACGCTCGAGACGGTGCGGCAGCTGCGGCTCCTGGATTTCGCAGCGGATCTCGTCGTCGGCTCGATCGTTGTCGGCCTGACCGCCGGTCTCATTCTCGGGTTGGCGACGCTGAGTCTCGCAACGCGGGCATCGCGCGACAGGGAACGCAACCTCCTCATCGAGAACACGGCTCGCCGCTTTCTCGACGCCGGGTATCTCCAGTGGGAGGCCACGCGAGCGGTCCTGCGGCGCAATCACCCGTATGTCGATCTGGTCCGGTCGGGCGTTCTTCCCCACGCGGGGACGATCTATCACGTGAGGTGCGGGCGCGGGTTGCTGCTCGTGCTGCACGGTGTTTTCGTGGGTCTGTCAGCCGCTCGGACAGCCAGGCCGGATGGAGGCCCTGCTGTCGCTCCCCCGATCCTTCGCGGAGTCGACGACCGCAAGAGGTTGGTGCGAGTCGCGCGCATCGCATTGGGGAGCGAGGCGGCCGTCGAGGAGGCGGATCCCGCCGGCTTCGAGTTCAGCGAACCCGGTTCCATTGTGCTGTCCGATGTGCTGTGCCGCTGCGACGAGGGGCAGCGGGCGCTGATCATGGCGCGTGCCATCAGCGCGGTCGGGCCCCGCGACGTGCTGGTGGTGTGTGAGAGGGCGCCCGGCCTGTGGAGTCGATGGAGACGAGGTGGTGTCACGGCGCGTCAGATCGAGGAAGTGACGACGTCCGCCGGACTCGAGACCGTGATCATGAGTCACCCGCTCACGAGGGCCCGGCGGCACTATCTCGTGGTGGCACGGCGGGTGAATGCTCAGGAGTCATCCTGAGGCGCGGACCAGCACCGCGGCATGAGCAGTCACGTTCCCATCAGCATCCCACCCTTGTTGCCCCGGGAGACGCCGGGGAAGTAACACAACACTGGTTCCAGCAGACATCCCCGACCACGTCCGCGGGGTGTTACTTAGGAGCGAGGCCTGTGAATCCGTCAAGCCGTGGTTCCGGCATCGACGATGATCGACTGACCGGTCATGGACCGGGCGCCATCGGACAGCAGGAACACCACGGCTTCGGCGACCGATGTCACATCTGTGCCAATCGGTAGGACCTCGCCGGATCGCAGCGTTTGAACACTGCTGTCGGGGAGGCCCGACGTCATATCCGTCGCGACGTATCCGGGCACGACCGCATTGACGCGGATGTTGCGCCGCCCCATCTCGCGCGCCACGCACCGTGTCATTGCG
>DATHSO010000140.1:0-42257 GCA_035464095.1 Candidatus Methylomirabilota bacterium
CGACACGGCCAGTCTCTGGGGAGGCCGGGGAGCCAAGCGGAGAAAGAAAGATCGCGCCTTCCCGAACCGGGTCGACACGATCGTCGCTGCAGTCGCGTCTACCAGGCCAAGAGCGTCGAAGTTTCTCGACCACGATAGAGAGTCTACAAATGTATGAACCTGGCACGGTTACGGTTATCCGGTCGTCGCGTCGGCTCCTCCGGACACAGTGGAGCTGGGTAACGTAAATGTGTAAATGTATAAAGCTGGCACAATTCCGAATTTGGAGGATGCGAGAATGCGATGGCTCCGCGCCGTCACCTGTGTGGTGCTGATGGTGCTCCTCGGGGGCTGCGGTCTCTTCGGTGATGTCGAGGAGACGATCGAGCGGGACCGGGCCCGGTTCGGCTCGATCTCCGAGGGACGGCCGATCGGCAGCCCGTGCAGTCGGCAGGACTCGGCGAGCGTGAAGAACCGGAAGGTCCATCCTCGATGGCCCACCGGGGGCTGGGGCAGGTGGGCGCTGCTCGATCCCGACCGGGTGCGGCAGGGAGCGGCCAACGAGTGGGTCGACATCGGCGGCGAGTACACGGGCTATGTGAGGTTCGCCGAGGCGGGGCGCCTGCAGGCTCGTTCGTACGACGACATCTACGGCCAGGTCTACTGCGGCTGGGCGCCGCAGGCGGTCGAGTACACGCCGCGGCAGGATCAGGTCCACGTGGCATTCAGCAGGTGCTTCGTCGGCGACGGCGGCCTCGACCAGGTTCACGAGATCTGCTGGTTCCCAGGGGGCGGCGACGACGGCGTGGTCGTCTTCTCCACAGCCCACCCCGAGGAGAGCACGCTCGAGCTCCACGAGGTCTACGAGCGGCGGCATTTCGCCCGGCTCATCAATTCGGGAGACGCCACGACCTTTACCTTCATCCCGCACACGGCCGACAGGGTCATCCGATCCCTGCTCCTGGCCGGGAAGGTCGACGAGGCGCGCGAGATCGTCACCGACGCACTGGGCAACCTCGAGTACCTCCCCGACTCGGTCCGTGCGACCACGTTGGAGCCGATTCCGAGCGAGCTGCTGTATGCCGAGCTGTGGCTCAATCTCTCGCTGCTCGAGGCGGGGCTCGAGATTCCCGGCGATGCGTCGTTGGCGGCACTCGCCCGAGCCGATCAGGTGGTGGCGAATGACGACGGGAGCTGCTACGACTGCCGGTATGCGGTGGGAATGATCGATCTCTACCGGTGGGCGGTTCTCGGCCTGCGCGGCGACCGCCTTCCGCTGCCGGGGATCCCCGAGACCGCAAAGCGGATCTGGGGCAACGACCCCCATTTCATCGTCGAGCTGCTCCGCGACCCCTCGATGGACGAGCACACTCTCGGCAGGGGAACATCCATAGCCAGCGGCGAAACCACCTACTTCTGGATGGGAATCCGCGCCTCACTCGCGGGCAACCGGGAGGACGCACGGAGGTTCTTCGAACGCTACATCGAGGCCCCAAATCAGGACCTGTCGGAGTTCGAGCTGAGTGCGACCGCAGCCCTGCTCGCGAGGATGCCGGCGGCTCCGGAAGGCGCCGCGGCCGGCGGTGGACGGCCCTGATCCCCACCCCACCTCCATCAACGCAGCCATCGCCTCCTTCATGAACTCGACGACGGGCTCGGATAGGTACCACGTATCACATTGTGACATTTCTTCCTGGGTAACGACGAACGTGAGATTGTGAGACGTGGCACCCTCAGGGTCTGCTCAATCGCAGCCGGTGTGCGTGACCAGGCAGGCCCGGAACCGATCCTGACGACTACTCCACCGACCTGACGATCACCGCGCCGGCGTCGTCCACGCGGAGGCGTTGCCGGACTCGAAGCCGTCCTCGAACACCAGGCCCCCGCCGGTGAGGCGGGCCACGTACACGCTGTAGGGCACGTGGCGGGAGCCGGTGATGTAGGTGGTTGCCTGAGGAATGGTGCCGGCTTTTTACATTTATAAAGCTGGCACGATTCGCTGCGGGCGGGTAACCGCCCGGGTCTACCCGGCACGATTAGGTCGCCGCGGGGCCTCTGGCGCTCACAGGCCGCCGGACCCGGTGGACGACCACGCGTCCGTGGTTGCGGACTCGAAGCCGTCGGAGAAAACGTGGGTCGCCTCGCTGACCACGGTCGTGTCCTCCACCGCCGAGTTGTTGCCCGGGACCGGGTCGGTCTCGTTGAGCGTCACCACGGCGGAGCCGCTGATGGCGCCCGTCACCCCGTAGGGCACGTCGACCTCGACCGAGACCACGCTGGCGCCGCCGGCCGCCACCGCCCCGAGGTCACAGCTCACGACCCCGCCCGTCTCGACGCAGCTCGGCTCGCCCGGCGTCGAGCCGGAGAAGCTCACCTCGGTCGGCAGCGTGACGGTCAACACCACCCCGGTCGCCCCCAGCGTGCCGTTGTTGTCCACCCTGAGGACGTAGGTCAGGGGTGACCCCTCGGCCACCGGGTCGGGGGAGTCGGCCATGCCGAGGGCGAGCTCCGCCGACGGCTCGACCACCACCAGGTAGTCCTCGACCTCGCCGTCGGCGGCCAGGCCGGTGGGCGCCAGCCCCCCGACCGAGGACAGCCGGAAGCGCGCGAAGCTCGGCCCGGCCGCGGCGTCGAGGGGCACGGCGATCCCGACCAGGTTGAGGCCCGCCGACACCGGCTCGATCGTCAGGACCTCCTCGCCGGGGTCGAGCCAGTCGCCGTCGCCGTTGAAGTCGACCCAGGCGTCGACGAACCCGGCCCCCGACGCGGTCACCCCCACGGTCACGGTCGCGCCGGCGAGCAGCGACGCCGGCAGGTCAACCCCGTCCTCGTCGTCGAAACCGTCGTTGTCGTCGCCGTCGGCGGTTGCGGTCGGCTGGCCATCCGCCTCGCAGTCGACTCCCGCCCCCAGGTACAGGGCGCCCCCCACATGGCGGGCGCCGTCCGACGCGAGCACCGTCGGGTAGGTCGGGTCCGGGGCGTCGCCGAAGTCGAGCCCCCCCGTGGTGCGGTGGAGAATCAGGCTCTTGTTGCCGACCGCCCACAGCTCGGTTCCCGCCGCGACCAGGGCTCGCAGCTGGTTGTTCGTCGGCGAGGGCTCGGCCGTCCACGTGATGGCGTCGGGGCTGGTGATCACGGTGCCCGACAGGCCACCTACGGCGATCACCGAACCGTTCCAGGCGACCGCCCCGTAGCTGTGGACCGGCGACAGGCTGCGGTTCTCCCACGACACGCCGTCGGGACTGGTGAAGATCATGCCGTTGCCGCCCACCGCCACGAACTGCGTCCCGGCCCAGCAGACGTCGTTGAAGCCGTAGAGGGTGGCGTGGCTGTGGTTGCTCCAGGCGACCCCGTCCGGGCTGCTCAGGAGGGTGCCGTTGTTGCCGACGGCGACGTAGCGGGTCCCGCTGGAGGCCACGCCCAGCAGCCACTCGGCGACCCCGGAGACCTGCGGGGTCCACGTCATGCCGTCCGGGCTCGTGATGACCACCCCGTTGTAGCCGACGGCGACGAACTGGGCGCCGCCGTAGGTGACGTCGTAGAGCCCCTCGGAGGTCCCCGAGGTCTCGGTCGTCCAGGTCACGCCGTCCGGGCTGGTGAGCACCGTGCCGTTGAAGCCGACCGCGACCCACCTCGCACCGTCCCAGGCCACCCCCCCGTACTGGGTCGACGGCACGGTGGCCTTCGACCACGAGAACCCGTCCGGGCTGTACACGACAGCGCCCCCGACGGCGACGAAGGCGCTCCCGTTCCAGCCGATGCCGTCGAACGAGTTGTAGGTGATGTCGAAGACCTGGTCGGTCCAGGTCACGCCGTCGCCGCTGGTCATGACCCTGCCGGACTCCCCGACCGCGGTCAGGGCGCCGGCGGGACCGGCTGCCACGGCGAAGAACCCGAGGAAGGTGGCCAGCCGGGTCGTCCACGCGATGCCGTCCGGGCTGGTGACCACGTTGAAGGCGCCGACGGCCACGAACTGGGTCCCCGTCCAGGCCACGCTGTCCAGCGCGAAACCGGTGCTGGAGGTCTCGCCGGACCAGGCCACGCCGTCCGGGCTCGAGACGATGTGGGGGTCCTCGCTGTAGCTCGTCTGACCGACCGCGATGAACCGGGTCCCGCTCCAGGCCACACTGGAGAGGGCGTTGCGGGTCGGCGAGGTCTGGCGGGTCCAGGTCACGCCGTCGGGGCTGGTGAGGATCGTCGCCCCGTCGTCGTCCCCGTGCCCGACCACCACGAACTGACCCTGGCCCCAGGTCGCCCCTACGAGGGTGCGGTTGGTGCCCGAGACCTGGGGCGTCCAGGTCACGCCGTCCGCACTGGTCAGGATCGCGCCGTTGTTGCCGACAGCGACCGCCAACCCGTTGCCCGAGGCGATCCCATACAGGATCGTCCCCGTCACCCGCTCGGTCCAGGCCACGCCGTCGGGGCTGGTCAGGATCGACCGCCCGACAGCCACGAACTGCGCTCCGGTCCAGACCACGCCGCGCAGCTCGGCCGTTGAGCCCGACGCGCGCAGCACGGGGTTGGCGCCGTCCGGCGTGGTCACGACGGTCCCGTACTTGCCGACGGCCAACCACAGCCCGTTGCCGTGGACCGCCCCGAGCAGCTGGTTGCCCTGCGGCAACGGGTTGACCCACTCCCACGTCGTACACGGGGAGGCGCCGGCCGACCCGGCACAGAGTATACCGAGCATGACGGCAAGCACCCCGCCCGCGAGGGCAACCAGGGTTCGTCCCGACCGGTCGCGCGTGGAGATCATCGCAGTACCCCCTGTGCACTCTGGCGGGGCGGCCCGGACCCCGATGCGTCTCGGCGCCTCCCCGCACTGTACCAGACGACATCCGGTCGCCAAGCGGCTCACGGGCCGCAGGCGCCGGGTGGCGGGCCACCCCACCCAACGGCATCCCGTCGTCCACCGGAATCGGGAATCGTGCCAGCTTTACACATTTATACATCTCGCGGAATCGTGCCCGAAATCGGAGATCGTGCTGCCTTTATGCATTTGTAAATATATAAAGCTGGCACGGTTCCGGTTCTACGGTTCCCTCGACTCCATATAGTCTGCGGTTCAGCGAAACCCGGCCGCGTGTGATGCGACAATGGTGACGATGGAATCCCGGCGGGAGGTCCCGGCTTGACGAGCCTGGTGGTCGAGGCGAAGCCCTGGCCACTGAAGCGCCCGCCGCGCGCGATCCTCGCAGTGCGGCTCCAGTGCCTTGGAGACCTCGTGGGGGTCCTCCCCTACCTGCTTCAGGTCCGCGAGGCCTGCCCCGAGGCGCGTCTCGACCTGTTGACCCGCGACCTCTACGCCGGCTTCGTCGACACCCTCCCATGGATCGACAACGCCGTGTATCTCGGCAGGTCCTGGACCGACCGCCAGGCTCTGCTTTCGGCCATGCCGTTACTGCCACGGCTTGTCCTTGCACGGTACGAGGTGGTCATCGACCTGCAGGGATCGCCGCTCACCCGTCGACTCCGCACGATCCTCCGCCCGGCGGCGTGGGTGCATTTCGACCGCTACTCTCCTCGCCCCGGCTTCGAACGAATCCGGGACACCGTCGAGCGGGTCGGGATCGGCAGCATCGTCCATCGCTCCGGGATCGGTTGGTTCGACACGACCTCGGCAGAGGCCCGACTTCGTGCCGCCGGCTGGAAACCGGAGGAGTCGCTCGTCCTGCTCAATCCGGGGTCGCACATCCCGACGCGGCAGTGGCCGACCGATCGCTGGGCCGAGCTCGCCGCCGCTTTCGTCCGCGACTGGCCCGATCCCGTCCGCATCCTGCTCCTCGGCATCGATCGCATCAAGCACCGCACCGACCTCATCGCCGCCGTGCCGGGCCTGCCGGTCATCGATCTGGTGAGCGCCACCGGGCTCTCCGAGCTCGGCCCCCTGCTGTCGCTGGTCCAGCTCACGGTCACCGAGGACGGCGGCCTGTCACATCTGTCGACCGCTTTGGGTGTGCCCACCCTGGCGCTCCTCCCGGGAGGTTCCGCGGACGTCTGGGTCAGGCACGTCGGACCGCATGTGGCGGACATGGTGCCGTCGGGCGTCGAGTGTGCACCCTGCCTCGACACGGTGTGCCGGTACGGCGACATGCGCTGCTCCCGGTGGTCCGTCCGGGAGGTCTTCGCCGCGGCCCACGGGCTCTGGGAGCGCGCGCCTCGGGAGAACGCGCGGGGTCCCTCCGGCCGCGTCGTCGGTTGACGTCGGCGACGTGCCGACCTGACGGCGGCGCCTACCAGCCGGTCGGTTTCCAGTTCTCGGCGTCCTCGGCCAAACAGTCGACCTTGTAGTCCTTGCGGCCGCCCATTTTCGACTGGATTCTGTTCTTTGCAAGATTTCGAATCCCGTTCAAGCTGTGGGTCAGCTCGAGGTTGTTGCCGTCCTTCATTCCTCGACGGAAGTTCGCTTCATTGTGCCAGATATGGAGATTCATCTGGGCCAGCACCACGATGTCCCGGATCATCTCGGCGTCGATAAAGCTCGCAGAGATTCCATCTGCGCCACCGCCAGGTCTTCGTCTGTCATCTTCGTGTGAACCGATGCAGACGTCAATATCGTGAAGGATATCCTCGATTTCCTTCGCGTATTCGTCGCGATATTCCGGGATAAAAATTCCCTTGAGTTGCACAATCGAGAGTCGATCGATCAGTTCTGCAAAGGTCGGAAGATATTTTCTGGTATTCATCGTCGTTTCTCTTTCAAATCAGAGCTTCTGGACACCACGCCCGCCGGTCCAACGGGCCGCTTCCGCCACGGTCTTGGTCGCCGTCGTCCCGCGCCCGCGATCTTCACGTCCCTCTTCTCGACACACCAGCCGGTGCTCGCTCTGAGTGATGATAGCGGGATGCGGGCTAGGCACCGAGACGCCCAGCCTCCGCCGCGAGGACACGGCGCCGTCGGCGGCCCACCACATAGGCAGCCGGGTCTGTCAAAGCTCCCCGCCGGAGTCCGCGGTACGTCGTGGTGGACCATCGTTGGGGCGGGTCGCGGTGCGTTTCGTGGTAGGAGGCGGCGGACAACTCCCAGAACTCCTCCGCGGCCACGTCGACGTGGTGGAATGCGGCCGCGTAGCGCGAGAGGCGGACACACGACCCGGCGGTCTCCCTCTGCGTCGCGTACGCGTCGAGGGCTCGAGCGAGGTCGGGGGCGACGGCCGATGTGTCCACCACCCGGTTCACCAACACCGAGGTCAACGGGACCTGCACCTGGTAGACGCGAACCAGCGGGCCCTGCACCGGAGGACCGAGGACGAGCGCCATGCCGTGAGCCGTCTTGCGGTGCTCGGGGTGGTAGTCGACACGCGATGGGAGATACAGGAGATCCGGTGCCCGATGGGCCAGCACGCCGCCGAGCCGCGACGTCAGGTCGCCCGGCTCCCAGCGCCACTCAGGCAGGCCGAGCCAGTCCAGACCCTCGACGCCGAGAACGCCGGCGGCCCGTTCCATTTCGTCCCGGCGACGCCGTGCGTAGGCCTCCGGATCGGGTTGTGCGCCCGGCCGGCCGCGGCCATCGGTGACACAGACGACGGCCACTCGGTCGCCGTCGCGTCGGTGACGAAGGATCGTTCCGCCGCAACCGAGAACCTCATCGTCGGGGTGCGGCGCCACGACCAGGACCCGCTTGCCGCCGGACGGTTCCCAGGGCCGCGCCGACTGGCGCCGAAGACTGCCGGCGACCTGGAAGGCGGTCGTCCAGATCCTGCTCACGGCGTCGGACACGAGGCGCCTCGGCCGCCGCCCCTCACACAACGTCGAAATCCCCCAGGGCCAGCGTCCAGAGCTGTGGATCGGCCAGCGTGTCGCGAGGAATGCCCGCCTGGTAGCGCACCACGTGAACGTCGAACGAGCCGCGCGAAATCCTGAATCCGGCCCGGTCCAGCGCACGGTCGAAGGAGGTGTCCGGGATCGCTGCGCCGGCCACCGACTCGACGCCGATCTCTGTGAGATGCCGGACAGCGTGGGCGAGCAGCGAATCGGCGAGCCCGGGGTCTCGGGGATCGGCAAAAACGTCCGCCAGTGTCGCCCAGCTGGCGCCGGCGTCCTCGATGAGGCGGTAGGCCACGTATCCCACCGGCTCGGCATTCCGTTCGGCGAGCAGCACGTGGAACTCGGCGGCCGGCGGTGCGAAGTAGCGCCACACAACCCACGCCCGGTCCCGCACCAGCGACGCACGCACCCCCGACCGAGCCCCCAGCCACAGCTCGTCGAGCTCCGGACCGGCCTCGGTCATCGGTCGCAGGGAGACGGCTCGCTCAGGTTGGAGCCCGCGCCCGTGGAACGACCGCCACAAGGCGTCGACCGCCGTCAACCGGGCCAGCGAACGAACGCCGGTCCGCCGGGCCATCGCGGCCGCGGGCCGCAGCATCAAGCTCCGCCAGCGAAGGGGAAACAAGGGCTCCCACCCGAACACCCGCACCCGTGATCCCCACTGCTCGTTGGGCAGCACCACGCCGAACGACACGCCGCGTTCGATCCACCTCCGGCAGCCGTGCGACATCAGGTCGGTGATGACGCCGCGGCGCCGATAATCGGGGTGGACCATGCCGTCCACCACAACCATCGCCGAGTGCTCCGATCCGTCAAGCCAGAAACGCACTGGAATCCCGGCGTAGTGGGCGATGATCCGGCCGCCGGACTCCGCGAGCCATGCGGTTCCTGACCGATCGGGATGACTGTGCAGCTTCCATCGCAGATGGTCGGCCGTGATCCGACGTCCGAAGCACAGGGCAAAGAGATCGAGCACCTGCTCCTCGTCGCCGGGCCGGAAGGCACGGAGAGTCCAGTCGCGCGACGCGCTTCGGGGTTCGGTCACCGGGGGCGCCCCCGGCGATCCGTCACCGAAGCTCCAGGTGAGCCGTGCGCCACGGTGCGACGATGGTGATCATCCGAGAGCCACGGTAGCAAAGACCAAAGGGCGCCACCTGGGCACGTCGGGGCATGTCGGTGCCAGGCTTCAGAACCTCAGAAAGTTGAGGTATTTGCTGGTGCCAGGCTCTAGAACGAGGGGCAGGACTACCTCGATCGATTGGTTCTCTACGTTCATCTCAATCCGGTACGAGGTGGTCTGGTCGGTGATCCAGAGGATCATGTGGTTGAACCTCGCATCGCCACGCTGCCCTTCGGCTTCCAGGAGCCGACCAAGGACGACTTCAGTCGCGTCGCATCGCGTCTGCTCGTCATGGCCGAGACCGAGATCGCCCGGAGGCGGCGCAGCGCGCTGCTCATGCTGGTCCCGTCGATGGCGTACTACCTGCTCTTCGCCTTCGGCGTCGGCGTCCTGCTGTGGAGCGTGGGGGTCGAGCTTCGCCCCGTGCCGATGGCGGTGGTGACGGCAGTCTCGTTCCTCGCCATGGCCGGCCTCGGCATCCACTACGAAAACGAGCTCGACTGGGCCGGCGCCGCCGGCGGCCTGGGCCGCATCCACCGCCGCCTCCTGGTGCAGGGCTTGGCCGTGAACCTCCTGACCGGCGCCTTCTTCACGCTCCCGGCGTCGGTGCTCAAGAACCTCGCGGCGTTGTTTCCCCGCCGGCCCAGGGTCGACGGCGACGTCCTGGCGCTGGCCGCCAACCTCGCCGCCGCGCTCAACGAGCCCGCTGAGATCGTGGGGCCGGACGCGATCATCCCCCGCGACCTGAAGCGCTCGGCCGTCAACGAGGCGGTCGTGCTCCTGCTGTGGGCCAGAGTGGCCTCCGTCATCCGCCGCACCGGCCGGGTCATCCTCCAGCCCGAGCAGCGGCGCCATGTGCTGCTCTCCGAGCTTGCCAACAAGCAGCCGTTCATCGTGTACGTGTCGGCGCTGTCGAGGAACACGCGTCAGTGACGATTGGTGCCTCCATGAGTCGTCAAGCCTGAGAGCCAGAGGCACCTATTTTGGTCGTCGGCTCCGATCTCCGTTTTTTCAGCCTGTGTGGTAGAGTCGGTCGGTAATTTTCAATTGTCGCACATGCGACACATGGACAATCGCAGTTCTCGAAGGGGGCGTTACTCCCTGCGTCGTGGACCGCGGTCGAAAGGAGGATGGTGATGCGTTGGAAAGCGGTGCTTCCGGCCTTGACACTCTGCTTGACGGCAACCGTGGGCACGGTTTCGGCACAGGTGGTCTGTGGCAAGCTCCCGGCATCGACAGGCCCGGTCCCTCCCGGACTATTCGACTCCTGTTGGATCGGCCCGAGTCCGGCACCGAGTCCGGAGCTTCCGTCCGACTTCGCCTACGGACCGGAGATGGTCAACGCCAACTTCGTCAACCTGATGCTCAACACTCCGGACGTGTTGAACACCATCGCGCCGTTCGACACAACCAATTTCACCGGCGGGTGCGAGTTCGCATACAGCGACTACACGACCATGTACTGCGCCGACAGCGCCAACAACTGGTTCACAATAGACACCGCGACGGGTGCTCGGAACCCGATCGGGACGCTCGATCCAATCCCCCCGAACGGTGAGACCGTCTCGGGGCTGGCCTTCGACCGGATCAACCATCAGATGTACGCGTGCACGACCAACGTGTCCACGTCGTCGCTGCTGACGGTGCTTCCTTCGGGCTTCACGAACCTCGTCGGGACGATCACCAGTTCGCCCGCGACGATCGCCTGCGCGATGGACCCTTCGGGGACGCTCTGGGGGTATGACATCATCGATGACACCTTCCTGTCAATCGACAAGACGACCGGTGCGGGAACGGTGGTCGGGCCACTCGGCTTCGACGGGAACTTCGGCCAGGGGATGGACTTCGACGAGTCGGACGGCACCTGCTATCTCTTCGCCTTCAACAACGGCACCTTCCAACCTGAGCTTCGCACCTGCGACACCTCGACCGGCGCTTCGACGCTGGTTGGGGTGCTCGGTGCGACGATTCCGTCAGGTCTGACCCAGATGCCCGGCGCGGGCATCGCCGCGGAGCCGTTCGTCCCGCTGCTCTTCGGAATCGACGAGGCGCGCAACGAGTTCTTCGGCATCCACGAGGTGACCGGGGCCGCCCAATACCGTTCATCGTCACCGTTCGACTACTCATTCAGCGGGATGGCGTTCGACACGTGGCGGCGCCGGATCTACGTTTCCGACGTGTGGAGCGGCGCCTGGTCGCTCGTCGCGATCGACCATCTGACCGGAGACCATGCTCTCATCGGACCTCATGTGAACTCAAGTGATATTCACGGCCTGGCCTTCGACCCGGTCAACGATGTGCTTTACGGCTCTGACATCGCGAACGACTGTCTCGCGCTGATCGACCATTCAACCGGTCTCTCCACGTGCATCGGTCCGCTCGGAGCCGGAGCCGAAATCCGAGGACTCGCATACAACAACCACACCAGCATGTTGTACGGCCTCGACGGAACGAATCTGTTCAGGATCGACACGACGACCGGGAATGCCACCGTTGTCGGGCCGCACGGGATTCCAAGCGCCAATGAAATGGGCCTCGAGTACGACTCCGCCTCGGGGATTCTCTTCGCATCCATGGGAAATGACACCACCCTTTACGCGATCAACCCCGGCACCGGTACGGCGAGCCCGTACGGCCAGCATCGTCTCGCCGCTCTCGGCGGTTTGGCGTCGATCACGGGGCCGGGGGAGCCCTGCGGCATCTTCTGCGACGGGTTCGAATCGGGCAACACGTCGGCCTGGTGGTGACGTAGGTTTCAGGAAGGTCATACCGCCATAACGCTCACCTCCGGTCGTTCGCGCCCTGCGTCTCCGCCAGCCACCGGTCGAGCGCCTCGAGTTCGTTGAGGAAGTGCGGGTCGTTTACCCGTCGCCGGGGCGCGCGGGCGAGGGTCTTGGTCATCCCCTCGGGGGATCGGCCGAGCGCCTCGGCGAGATCAAGGACGCGGAGGCGGTAGCGCTCGACGCCGATCAGCATCAGCAACTCGCGCGCCCGCACCACCTGCAGGTCCCGCGTTCTCGCACGCAGGTCGTCGAGCGCCACGGCGAGGGCGCTGGTACCGGCCGCCACCAGGGCCGCCGCGTCCAGCCGCGGCCGCCACTCCGGCCGCTCGGGCTCGCGATCTCTGCGCGCGCACGGCGCCGCGCGGTGCCGAACACCCGTAGCACCTCGTCCACGTCCACGATCGGCTCGCGGTCCATGCCCAGCAGCTCGCGGTGGCCGCTCCACGGGTGCTCGGCCGGGTCGCCGACCAGCCCCGCCGTTACCGGGTTGAGGTGAACCTGGGACCCTTTGGCACCCTCTCCGTGTATGCTCTGGGCTGAGGTCATGATCCACAGAGCGTCGAGGGGAACCGGAATCCTCCGAGATTCTCTCGTCTCTTGGAGCGAGAAACCCACGAAGGAGGGTCCGATGTCGCATCGGAGAAACCGGCTTCTGGTAACCAGCATCGTCTCACTCGCAGCCCTCGTCGCCGGCGCCGCCACCGCGTCCGAGGTGGATCTGAGCCTACCCGAGAACGGGGGGCAACCGAGACCAGAACCGAAGCCGTTCGTCTGGAATGGCACGGAGAGCGGGCGCGGACTGCTCGACGACTTCAACCGTGCCGACGGGCCGTTGGGGCCGAACTGGACCGTGCAGGCGGGCTCGTTCGCCATCGTCTCGCAGGCCGCGCGTGGGTCGTCCACAGGTCTCGCGACCCACAACCAAGGCAGAGGCGACAGGGTCGCGATGGACATCGCCGCGGACGGCACCGACGCCACCCAGTACGCGGCTGCGGTCCTCAACTACGGCGGCGGCATGACCAATCTGTTCATCAAGATCCAGGTCCAGGGCTCCACCGGCTTCAACAGAGGAGCCTGCTACATGGGAAACAACGACTCAGCCAACCCGTTCGGCCTCGGCTTCTTCACGCTGTCCCAGCCGTTCGCTTCGGCCCGCATGGAGGTTTCGGTCGACGCCAGCCGCACGGTGACCATCGACCTGACAAACGTCAACGGTGGGGCGTTGCCCGACCAGCAGTACGTGTGCACCGGGGCGCCGCCTCCGGAGGGACCGGCGATCGGGATGGCCGGATACGCCGGCCTGGCAAGCATCGATAACTTCTACGCCCTCGACCTGGTGTACCCGCCGGTCGGGTCGTTCGCCTACCCGGTGCCGCCAATCGACATCCCATGCGGCCTCGCCCACAACGGTGGCGGCGGCCTGATCGGCACCGACCTCGGGACCGACTCGATATTCGGCATGCACCCCACGAGCCCGACTGGAACCCTCTTTTTCGGTCCGGCCGACATCTCGGCGACAAGCAAGGAGCCGATCGGGCTGACACACGACAACGTGACAATCTACGTCACGGACAGCACCGACGATGATGTCGACCTGTACGACGGAGCTGCGCAATACATCAGCAGCTTTTCGGTCAGCAGCTTCACCTCGTTTCCGGAGGGGATCGCCTGGGCCCCGTTCAACGGCCACCTCTACGTCGTCAACGGCAGCAGCGGCAACGCCGTGCACGAGTTCACGACCGGGGGAACCCACATCGCGGACTACCCGGTTGCGGGATCGTCTCAGGACGGCCTCGCCTGGGACTTCAACCGGGAGTGCTTCTGGCTCTACGACTCGGGCTCGGACTCGATTCGACAGTTCACGCCGACCTTCACCCAGATGAGCCGAAGCCCGGGGACGATCGCCGCCGGTTTTGGCCGTGGCGAGGGGCTCGCGGTCATCGGGGACGTGCTCTACTTGGTTGCGATCGACTCCGACACGGTCGTCGAGTTCGACATCTCCAGCGCTTCCTCCGCCGCCGGGTTCATCTTCTCCGACGGCTTCGAGGCAGGCAACCTGGCTGCCTGGTCGTCGACGTTGCCCTGAATAGAGGCCAGGACCGACACGACGGAACCAGGAAACGATCCGGAGCGGCGAGCCCACCGTGTCGTCATCGAGGGCGTTTCCCCGGGGCCGGCAACGTAGGCCGCTTCGGTCGGGTGGCGGCCGAATCCTCGAGCGGCCACCCAGGCCGGAAGGGGATCCTTCGACTGCGCGGCCTCGGAGGCCGCTCCGCTCAGGATGACAGAGAAGCGGGAGGCCGCTCCGCTCCCAATGTAATTGGGTACCGGGTTCATACACCACAACGTGACGACCGGCGCCGGTTGTCACGTGTGACTTCTGGTCGAGGCGCGCCTCCGGCAGCCATCGTGCTCGTCCTTGCATCCCCGACTCGCATGATGTAACTTCCTCGAGATCGAGACATGCTCTCAGACAATCCCCGCTGAAGGACATGAACATGGCAAAGCTCTTTTCTCCGACCACCCTCGGCCCGCTGACCCTGCGCAATCACCTGGTGATGTCGCCGTTGACCCGAAGCCGCGCCACGGGAAATGTCCCCAACGAGCTCATGGCCGAGTACTACAAGCAGCGCGCCACCGCCGGCCTCATCATCACCGAGGGGACGTCGCCGTCCCCCAACGGCCTCGGGTACCCCCGCATCCCGGGCATCTTCTCCGATGCCCAGGTCGACGGGTGGAAGCTGATCACGGATGCGGTCCACGAGCAGGGCGGGAAGATCTTCGTTCAGCTCATGCACTGCGGCCGCATCGCCCACCCGCTCAACCTGCCGCCGGGGGCGCGCGTGATCGGACCGTCGGCAGTCGCCGCCGACGGGGAGATGTTCACCGATGCCGAGGGCATGAAGCCGAACGCGACGCCGCAGGCGATGACCGAGGCGGACATCGCGGCCACCGTCGAGGAGTACGCACGGGCCGCCTCGAACGCGATGGCCGCCGGTTTCGACGGGGTCGAGCTGCACGGGGCGAACGGCTACCTGCTCGAGCAGTTCATCCGTCCGACCTCGAACCGGCGGACGGACCGCTACGGCGGCTCGATCGACAACCGGGCGCGGTTCGTCGTCGAGGTCGTCGATGCCGTGGTCCAGGCCATCGGGAGGGACCGGGTCGGCATCCGGTTGTCCCCCTTCGGCGCCTTCAACGACATGCCGCCCTACGACGGGATGGAGGCGGACTACACCGAGCTCGCGCACCGCCTCGACGACCGCTGTCTCCTCTACATCCACCTGGTCGATCACTCCCCCATGGGTGCGCCGCCGGTACCGGCGTCGATGAAGTCGACCTTCCGCGAGGTCTTCAACGGCGCGCTGATCCTGTCCGGGGGCTACGACGCCGCACGAGCCGAACGGGATCTCGAGGACGGCAGGGCCGATCTGATCGCCGTCGGACGGCCGTTCCTCGCCAACCCCGATCTCGTCGAGCGCTGGCGGACCGGCGCTCCCGAGAACACCCCCGACATGGACACCTTCTACACGCCCGGCGCGCACGGGTACACCGACTACCCCACCCTGGGCTGACCGTCCGCACCGGTTCGATGGGTGCCTCCCCCGGCACCCATCAAGGCAGCACCCGCCGAAGTGAAGAACGAGGATCACCTCTGTCCCTGATCGGGACAAACTGGTGGTGGTCTTGAGCTACCACTCCTTCGGGAGTATGCTCACCGTGAAAGCAGAACACCTTGAATCGCCTGCAGTCAGTGATCTTCTCAACGTGAGACTCGGTCCTCCGGAGCATAGGACCGACCAACGAAATCGGAGGAGGCCCATGACCGCCAGCATCAGGGAGCGCAATCGGGGTGCCGCCGTTCTCGCAGTGTTCATCGGCGTCGTCGGATGGTCGAGCGTCGTCGCAGCCAGCGCGACGGACTCGACCGCGGTCGCGCCGGCCCCGGAGCTGGTGAACTGGTCGGAAGATTTCGACTCGTACGCCGCCGGCAGCGCTCTGCACGGCCAGGGCGGTTGGACGGGGTGGTTCAACGACCCGGCCGCCACCGCCTACGTGTCGGCACTGCGCAGTCGCAGCGAACCCCACTCGGTCGACATCACCGGTTCCTCCGACATGGTCCATGAGTTCGTCGCCGTCGATGACGGAATCTGGACCGTCACGGCCTGGCAGTACATCCCGTCGGGTTACTCCGGCGAGTCCTACTTCATTCTGCTCAACCAGTACGATGCCAGTGGGGCGGCGAACAACTGGTCGGCGCAGGTCCAGTTCGACAGCGCGACCGGGTTCGTCGAAGGTGATGGCGTCGGCGCGGGGTCGACCTTGCCGCTGGCCTTCGACCGCTGGGTCCAGATTCGCTTCGAGATCGACCTGGTCGCGGACACACAGGCCGTGTACTACGACCACCAGCTGCTCTACCAGGGCTCGTGGTCGAACGGCGTATCCGGCGGTGGCATCACGAGCATCGGTGCGCTCAATCTGTTCGCCAATGGGGCCTCGTCGGTGTTCTACGACGACCTCGACCTCGTCGAGATCCCCCCGGCCCCAGACATCGATGTCACGCCGACGAGCCTGTCGAGCTCGCTGATGACCAACAACCAGGCGACCGAGAGCCTCGACGTCGGAAACACGGGACTGGTGGATCTGACGTGGAGTCTGCTCGAGGCCGGGGGTGGGGCGACGCCCGAGCAGCTCGTGTGGTCGGACAACTTCGACTCGTATGCCACGGGCAGCGCGCTCCACGGGCAGGGCGGCTGGACGGGGTGGTTTAACGACCCGGCGGCGACCGCGTACGTGTCGTCAGCCGCCAGTCGGAGCGCCCCGAACTCGGTGGACATCACGGGGCCATCGGACATGGTCTACCAGGCCGTCGGGATCGATGACGGGTACTGGACACTGACCGCCTGGCAGTTCATTCCAACGGGCTTCACGGGCCAGTCGTACTTCATCGTCCTCAACCAGTACGACGCCGGCGGGGCGGGTAACAACTGGTCGGTCCAGGTGTACTTCGACCCGGTGACCAGCCTGATCGTCAATGACGGCACGGCGACGGAACTGCCGGTGTCGATCGTCACCAACGCCTGGGTCGAGCTGCGGCTCGAAATCGACCTCGAGAACGACCTGCAGGAGTTCTACTACAACGGCCAGTTGCTCTACCAGGGCTCGTGGTCGAACGGCGTATCCGGGGCAGGTATCACCAGCATCGGGGCGATCAACCTGTTCGCCAATGGCGCGTCCTCGATCTACTACGACGATCTCAGCCTCGTGCGGCAGCACGGCAGCTGCAGCTCGCCGAGCGATGTGCCCTGGCTGAGCGTGTCGCCCACGATGGGCGTCACCGCGCCGGGGATGTCGACCCAGGTCGACGTCACCTTCGACTCGACAGGGATGGCAGTCGGCACCTATGAAGCGCTCCTGTGCATCACGTGCGACGACCCGGACGAGGCGCTCGTGAGAGTCCCGGTCACCATGGACGTGGTCATCCCGGTCGAGCTGATGCGGCTGACAGTGGAGTGACGGCCCCAAACTAGGAACGGGACCGCTACCGCTGCCAAACGGGAACGCTACCAGGTTCCGCATCTTCGTAGATTCAGCGATCGGCTGATGAAGAACATCCGAATGGATGAACCTGAACCCATTCGACACCGCGATGGATGCACCGATGCGATGTCCTGGAGACTATCCGGAAACCGTCTCAGTCGAATTGAAAATGGAATGCGAGATTGTGTTTTCCGATTCGCTTCGACAGCACGTTCATCACCCGACAAGCTTCGGACCCGTCGGCGAACACAGTGATCCCTGGCACGGCGTCGGATTCTGCTCACAGGGTTAGGGTTTTCTCCCTCCCCCTCGTCCGGTCGCTGCCGATCCGGCCGCCGTCCGAGCGGAGATACGATGTCTCAGCGAGCTCCCCAATCGTCCGGACGACCGATCGGACGAGGAAGCGACAACCGAAGGAACCGGAGGAAAAGCCATGTTGAAGAAGATGTTCGTTTCGATGTGCATCCTGGCGGCGGCGCTGGCGGCCCCGGGGTTTGCCCAGGAGGGCGAGATGCCCGAGATGACGCCGGAGCAGAAGGCGGAGATGGAGGCCTACATGAAGGCCGGCGAGCTCGGGCCGCAGCACGAGTGGATGGCCGAGCACGTCGGGACCTACGACGTGGCGATCAGGAGCTGGATGGACCCCGAGGCGCCGCCGATGAAGTCGAAGGGCGTGGCGACCCGGACCCTGCACATGGGCGGCCGGATCATGCACGAGGAGTTCCAGGGCGACATGATGGGCACGCCGTTCACCGGCCTCTCGCGCAGCGGCTACGACAACGTGTCCGGGAAGTACTGGTCGACGTGGACCGACAGCATGTCCACCGGCATCATGCTTTCGGAAGGCGAGTGCGACGAGAACAAGACCTGCACCTACACCGGCACCTACAACGATCCCGTCAAGGGCGGCCCGGTGACCAGCCGCTTCGTGATCGAGTGGACGTCGCCCGAGAAACAGCACTTCGAGATGTACGGCCCCGGCCCCGACGGCGACGAGGTCAAGATGATGGAGATGACCTACACGCGGCGCTGATTCTCCGGCGAGGCGAGCCCGACCGGCACATCTCGGGCGGCCGTAGCGCCCCTGAGGCAGGGAGGGTGTAAAAACCCTCCCCTACATGAGAAAAACACTGCCAATCTCGTGTTAGTCTCCCTGCCGGGTTTTCACTACCGAAAACCGAGAGGGGGGATTGGAACATGCGTCAAGCGGGTGAACGTCGTTGGTTGGTGATCATCGGACTGGTTGCCGTCGGCCTGCTCCTGGTCGGCTCGCCGGCCACCGCGGAGGACGAGGCGGCCGCAACCGAGGAGCCAGCGGCGGAGGCCGCCGCCGAGGTGGCGGCCGAGGTCGAGGAGGCTGCGGTGGAGGCTCTCGCGGAGGCTGAGGAGACGGTCGCCGTGGCCGAGGAGGCCGCCGCCGAGGCCGAAGCGATTGCCGCCGTCGCCACGGAGGCCGAAGTGGTTGCCGCGGTCGCCGAGGAGGCTGCTGACGAGGCCGAGGCGGATGCCGCGGTCGCCGAGGAGGCTGCTGACGAGGCCGAGGCGGTTGCCGCGGTCGCCGAGGAGGCTGCTGCCGAGGCCGAGGCGGTTGCCGCGGTCGCCGAGGAGGCTGCTGCCGAGGCCGAGGTGGCTGCCGCGGTCGCCGAGGAGGCTGCTGCCGAGGCCGAGGCGGTTGCAGCCGAGGCCGAGGTGGCCGCTACGGAGGCGGTCGAGGGCGCCGAGGCCGCCGCTGCCGAGGCTCCCGCCTGCGACAAGCCGAAGGAATAGTCGGCCGCGACTCCGCTCCGTTTCCGGACACGGGACACGATCAGAAGGCCGCGGCGGTCAGCGCCGCGGCCTTTTCTCATCCGCGGCTCCCTCGAGCTTGGCGCCCTCGTCGAAGCAAGCACCCTGGCCGAGGTGTCGACGTGGGAGTGGTCGTGAGGTTGTGATACCTGGCACGCCGCCGTGCGACCCTCCGAATCCGGGAACCGGAACGACCATGAGAGCGGGTGGAGTACCCGCCCTTCCGTTCTGGTTCGGGAGCCCATCGCTGGCTCAGAACAGCTCGATGGTCGCGGGGGGCCGCCGGCTGATGTCGTAGGCCGCCCGGGCCGCCCCGGCCCGCTCGCAGACGGTCTCGCCGATCCTCGCCAGGGCGTCGAAGTCGACGGCGAGGGGGCGGGCGGTCCGCACGTCCTCGCTGTCCACGATCTTGATGCCGACCGGATAGCCGTCGCGGCCGGAGTCGAAGACCTCGTAGAGAACCCGCGGAAGCGCTGACGCGGCGCTGAGGGCGTCGTACAGGGCGGTCAGGGAGTCGTGGTCCGCGGCCGGCCCCCGGACCCACAGGATCGGGGCATAGAGCTTGCTCCGCTGGGCGCCGACGGAGGGGTCGATCCACATCGCCCGGGTGGCCATGGTGAAGCAGGCGGCGTCGCCGCCGACGATCCCCCGGGCGGTGACCGCGAGGTCCGGCCGCTCCTCCATCCCGGGGTCGAGGCAGGTCGCGAAGTACTGGAAGGGCGTGCGCACCCCGGTCGCCTCGTCGTAGCGGAAGGGCTCGCCCCACTGGCGCTCGAGGTGCTCGCAGACCATGGACTCGACCACGTCGGTGGCGATCTTCGAGACCCGCAGCTTGGCGGCGCTGAAGGCACCACCGACCCGGAGCAGCTGAGCTGGGCCGGGGCACGGGATCCTCATGGCGAACTCGCGGGGCGCGCCGAGGGCCTCGGCCACCCGCCGGACGTGGGGCTTGTAGAGCGCCGACAGGGGCTCGAGCTTCTTCATGCTGTAGGGCAGGTTGACGTTGTGCTGGATCTGCCGGTTCTGGTCGGTCATGTCGATGTCGGGGCGGATCGTGCCGTCGGCGATCCAGTCGGCCCCCAGGCCCGCGATGTGCTTGTTCGAGGTGAGGGTGTACAGCGCCCTGAACATGTCCCGCTTCTGGGTCCCGTCTTCGACGCCCTCGAACCACGGCACGACGAGCTCGGCGGTGCGGATGACGGTGAAGTTCGTGAAGCCCTCGAAGATCCGGGCCGTCGCCTCCGACTCGTCGCGGCCGCCGATCAGGCGCCGGAGCCCGTCGTCGATGAAGAAGGGGTGGAGCCGGTCGCCGAGGACGTCCCCGAGGAGGAAGGCGACCGCCGTGCTGTCGACGCCTCCCGACGCGGACAGGGCGACCTTCTCGGCCGGGCCGACCACCTCGCCGACCCAGGCCCGCGCCCGCTCGAGGTAGTCCGCGACGTCGAAGTCGGCCAACTCGGCCGGCAGCTCGTAGTCGAAGCGATGAACCGTCAGGTCCGCCATCTCGTCCCCCCCTTCGCCCGGCTGTTCTGCTCGAGCCGCATCATAGCCGAGCCTGCCCGGCGGAGCGCGAGCCCGCCAGGTCCCCGGCTGCAACCGGCGCCCGGCGCCTAGGTATACTCTGCGGGAAGGCCCCGAGATGGCACGAAGGAAGGCATCGCCCTGGTTCGCCGCAGCGGTCGCGGCCGCCACAGCCGGATGCGCGAGCGTGCCCGCCGCCCCTGAGCCCGAGGCCGCTGCGCCCTCTGTGCCGCCCGCACGGGGGATGGTCTCCTACGAACAGGTCTTCGACCCCGGCGCCGTCCGCCCGGTGGCCGACATCGGCCACGAGTACCTGCGGCCGCGTCTCGAGAAGGGCTTCAGCCTGCCCGGCTACCCCGCTGCGGCCCTGGTCGCGGGGGCGCCGCCGACCGAGGTCACGGTGAGGGTCGTGATCGGGGCGGACGGTGCGGTGGCGAGCGTCCGGCCGAGCCCGCTCGCGGCCTCGCCCGGCGGCGAGTGGGCCACGGTCTTCTACGATGCGGTGCGGGAGGCGGTCCGCGGCTGGCGCTACGATCCCTGCCAGCTCCGCGACCTCGAGGACGGGCCCGACATGGACGCCGACGGCCGCCCGGACTACACGGTCGTCGTCGCCTCGAAGCCCGTGCCGGTGTACCTCGACCTCAGCTTCCGCTTCGAGATCGTCGGCGGTGCCGGCCGGGTGGCGATGGGGGCCGGTGCCTCATGAGATCGTGATCCCCGGCACGGACCCGATTCGCGGTTGCGGACTGACCTGGGCGCCTTGTGAATCCAGGCGATAAAGTGTATGTTAACGGTCCGTATAGCGTCGTCCGTTTTCTTTTTTTTCGTGCGTCCGAGGCCCGCTCGCAACCCTCGTTCAGTTCGCCGGCGCCGGGGGGAGCCGTTCCGAATCGAGCCGGCGGCATTCGATCGAGGAGGAGAGTCATGTTGCAGAGGAGTTCGCTTCGGGTTTCTGTCGTCATCGGCATTCTGTGCCTGGTCGCGCCGACCGGCGCCTGGGCGCAGGAGAACATCACGGGCTCGAACATCACCGCGGTGAGCCCCGCCGTGGTCACGGCCGGGACGCCGGCCACGCTGTGCTTCACGGCGTTGTTCACCTCGCCGGACTTCGAGTACATCGACCGGCTCGACCTCGACCTGCCGGACGGCTGGACCGTCGGCACCGTCGCCGCCAACAGCAGCCCCTTGGCCAACGGTTGCTCCGGCGCCCTGCCGCCGGTGGCGGGCACCGAGGCGGGCAACGTGGTCTACTGGCAGTCCACCGGCTACCCGCCCCAGACCGGCTGCGGCGCCTGGATCGGCGGCTCTGCCGGGACGAGCTTCGACTTCTGCGTGGACGTGACGTCACCGAACTGCACCGGCGCGCCCTGGGACATCCCGTGGAACATCGTCGGCGACAGCTACGGCGGGGCCCCGCACACCCTCGCCGGGACATTCTCGTCCGTGGCGTGCGAGGGCGGCAGCGGGCCGGCCATCACCCTGTCCAAGACCGTGGGCACGACCCCCGGCGTGTGCGCGGCCACCAACAGCGTAACCGTCTCTACCGGCGACGACGTCTACTACTGCTTCGTGGCCACCAACACCGGCACCGTCACCTTCGAGTACCACGACCTGGCGGACGACCACCTGGGCGCCATCCTCGACGCCTTCCCCTACACCCTGGCGCCGGGCGCCTCGAGCCCCGAGGTGATCGTCTCCGACACCGTGACCGGGCCGGTGGTCAACACCGCCACCTGGACCGCGGCCGACGCCATCGGGGGCTACGTCATCGACGACACGATCGCGGTGGACTTCGAGGACATCTCCGGCACCGGCACCGCGGTCACCCTGACCGACGACTCGACGGCGCAGTTTCCGATCGGCTTCAGCTTCGAGTTCTACGGCACCGCCTACACCGACTTCTGGGTCTCGTCCAACGGCTTCCTGGCGACCACCGGGACCAGCAACGGCTGCTGCACCGGCCAGAACCTGCCCAATCCGTCGACGCCCAACGGCGTCATCGCCGGCTGGTGGGAGGACATGAACCCCTCCGCCGGCGGAACCCACCACTACCAGGTCCTCGGCACCGCGCCGAACCGGCGGCTGATCTTCCAGGTCACCGGCGTGCCGCACTACGGCGGCGGCAACCTGGTGACCCTGCAGTACAAGCTGTTCGAGACCTCCAACGTCATCGAGGTCCACTACCAGGCGGCGCCGTCCGACGGCGGCACCCACACCGCCGGGATCGAGAATCAGGACGGCACGGTGGCGGCGCAGTACTACAACGGCACTGCCGCTCTCGCGACCCCGCTGGCGATCCGCTACGCGCCGACGGTGCCGCAGGAGGCCTCTGCGGTCGCCACCGCCACCGTCAACGTGCTCGACGCGGACATCACCGTCGACCCGACGAGCCTGCTCAGCACGCAGATGTCGAACCAGACCGCGACCCTGCCCCTGACCCTCGGCAACACCGGCGGCCTCGACCTGACCTGGACCCTCGAGGAGGAGCCGGTCGAGCGCAACTTCCCGCCGATGCCGGTGGCCGCCGGCCCCGGCGACGCGGCCGTAGCCGCGGAGCGAGCCGACGAGCAGCTGCCTGCGAAGGTGCCGGAGTGGTTCCCCGAGACCGTGACCTGGTTCGGCCCGGATGCGGTGCTGTACGACAACGGCCCGGTGGTGACCCACCCCGGGGGCGGCGCCGGAGGCGCCGACGCCAGCGCGCTGCAGACCAACCTCGCCATGAACACCCTGGGCGCCGGCGCCCAGGTGGCGGCGGGCAACCGGGTCGCCGACGACTTCACCATCACCGACCCGGCGGGCTGGGACATCGACACCATCACGGTCTTCACCTACCAGACCGGCTCCACCACCACCTCGACCATCAACGCCCTCAACGTGCGGATCTGGGACGGCCCGCCCAACGCCGGCGGCACCGTGGTCTGGGGCGACACCACCACCAACATCCTCACCGGCACCACCTGGGCCAACATGTACCGGGTGACCGACACGACCCTCACCACCACCAACCGACCGGTCATGACCGCGGTCGGCGCCGTCAACACCGTGCTGCCGGCGGGCACCTACTGGGTCGACTACCAGATCGGTGGGACCCTGGCATCGGGCCCCTGGGTGCCTCCCGTCACCATCCTCGGACAGACCACCACCGGCAATGCGCTCCAGTACACCTCGACCGGGTGGGCGCCCCTCACCGACTCCGGCACCCTCACACCGCAGGGCGTGCCCTTCATTTTCGAAGGCCAGCCCGCGATCTGCGGCAACCTCGCCGACGTGCCGTGGCTGAGCGCCAGCCCCGTCGCCGGCACCATCGCCCCGGCGGGCAGCCAGACGGTGAACGTCACCTTCGACTCCACCGGCATCGCCCTCGGCACCTACCAGGCGACCCTCTGCGTGTTCAGCAACGACCCCGACGAGCCCGTGGTCCCGGTGCCCGTGACCATGGACGTGGTGATCCCGGTCGAGCTGCAGAGCTTCAGCATCGAGTAGGCCTTTCGGTCCTTCAACCAGGCGGCGGGCCCCGGCCCGCCGCCCTTCGATCCACCGCCCCTCGGACCCCCGGGGGGCGGTTGTCGTCATCCCGGTTCGTGCCAGGTATCACACAGGCATACGGACCGCTCTGGCAGGGTCGATACAAGGCGAGAATCGTCGAGGACGAAGGCTACCTCGTTCGGCTGATCGCGTACGTCCATCTCAATCCCGTCACCGCGGGGCTCGTGGACGACCCGGCGGAATACGAGTGGAGCGGACACCGGGAAATCGTCAGCACGCACAGCCGAGGTCTCGTCGATCCCGACGAGCGTCTCTGTTAATTCACCGCGAAGTCGAGGGTCGACCTCGAGGCCGAGCGGGCCTCCGGTATGCTTGATCGATGAGACCAGGCGGTGTGTGGCTGACGGCCGGCCTCGTGGTGCTCGGGCTGACGAGCTGCGGGTCACCGTCGTCGGATCGGGTCGAGCTGCCGCCGTCCGAGCGATTCAACTTCGGCGAGCAGCCGATCCGACTGGCCCCGGCGCCCGACGACTGGCGGCGCGAGAAGACCACTGACGGCGGCTGGCGAGGGCTGCGCTTCGTCAAGACCGGCTCGGTCGGCGAGCGGATCCTGGTCGCCGAGGCCTACCGGTTCGATGAGCGCGACCGCTGCGTCGAGCTCGACGGCCTGCTCGCGCGGTGCAACGAGCTGGAGTGGCGCACTCTGAGCCGCGAGCTGCCGAAGCTGCGCTACGACACTCGAAGGCCGTACAACGACCGCGAGGCGTCCCTGGGCGACCAGATCAACCAGGCGCTCGACCGGACCCTCGAGGCGGTCCGGGACGGAAACCCCGCCGCCGCGTGCCGCGACCTCGAGATCGCTCGCGAGCAGGCAGGTTGGATCACCATCGGCCTCGACGATCTGCCCGAGGAGGAGCTCGTGCTCTTCCGGATCGGCGACCGGATTCGCCCCGACCAGTTCCGGCCCGGGCCCCGCAGCCGGCTCGAGATCGCCGGCGCCCCGGCCGCACGCCGCGACTACGTGTTCACTGATCGCGGCAACACCTTCATCGGCCGGGAGGTCTTCGTGATGCACAACAACCGGCTCTTCGTCCTCGCCTTCCACGGGCTCGAGGAGAACCTGCCGATCTTCGACGGCATGCTCGCCTCGGTGGGGTTTCCGGCCGGCGCATGCGAGCACTGACCGCTTCACTGCCGTCGGCGCTGCTGGGTGCGCTGCTCGCGGGCTGCGCCGCCGACGCGCCGCCGCCGCCGACCACGGTACAGGTCGGGGTCCACCGGGTGTCGTTCGCCGTGCCGGAGGGCTTCGTTCACTACGACCACGGCCGGGAGCAACGGTTCGAGCGTACCGAGGGCGATGTCGTGATCACCGACCTCGGCCCGGTGACCGCCGAGGGGTTCAGGCGGGTGCTCCGGGAGGCCCGGGAGCTGTCGCGCGCCGGCCGTCGCGAGGACGCGGTGACCCTGCTCCGCGACCTCCGGCTCCGGAAGGCCTTCTCGAACGAGGGCGACCGCCGCGACGCCGTGCAGGCCGTGGATCGGATCGCAGGGGGGCTGTCGACCACCGAGATCGACGCGGCCTACGACTCCCTCGAGGACCTTGTCGACCGCCTCCCGCCGCCCGGGCTGCCCGAGCTGGCGCACGAGTCGCTCGGCGACCTCGGCCACGACGAGCGCCGCGACGTCGAACGCGAGGACAGACTGCGTCTCGACGGCCGCGACGCGCTGCGGATCTCGACCTGGCAGCGGATGACCCACGATTTCCGGCGGCGACACGTCTTCACCGTCGACCGGGGCAGCCTGCTCGTGATCCGGACCGACATGGGCAGGGACGAGGTCCTCGGGCCGGCCTTCGAGGAGCTGATCCGGTCCTTCGCCTTCGACGAGGAGGCCGGGATCACCGCGGATTGAAGCGCAGCAGGCGCTGCGGACCGTGCTCGGGCCGCTCACCGACCGCCCAGCCGTGCGAGGCGTCGAGGAAGCTGATCGTCCGAAGCAGCTCGCCGTCGATCTCGAGATCGATCCCCCAGTGCTCCCCGCCGTCGGTTGTGCGGAGGATGACCGAGCTCGAGTCCGCGCGATCGTGGCCCACGACCCAGCCGTTCATCGGATCGACGAACGCCACCGCGCAGAGCCGGGATCGGACCCCGCTGGTCTGCCACCGCCAGCTGCGGCCGCCGTCGCTGGTGTGCAGAATCGCCCCGTTCTCCCCCACCACCCAGCCCCGACTCGGGCCGACGAAGGTGATTCCCAGGAGATCCGGCTGACCGGTGCCGGTCGGCCGGTCGACGACGCTCCAGCTCGCGCCACCGTCGACGGTGGCGAGGATTCGCCCGAACTTGCCGGCAACGAAGCCCTGCTCTGGGTTGATGAAGTGGACGGAAGCGCCCCCAACGTCGCGGTCCGCCGCCGGCGCCCAAGTGACGCCGCCGTCCGTCGTGGCGACGAGGCCGGAGTGGCCGACCGCCCAGCCGTGCCGGCCGTCGTCGAGGAAGAACAGATCAAGGAAGTGGTTGGCGCGTCCCGACGCGTGCCACGCGACGTGCCAGCGCCGGCCGCGGTCGACGGTGCGCAGGATGATCCCGTCGCTGGCCGTGACGGCGCCGGTGAATCGATCGAGGAAGACGATGTCGGTGAGCCGGAATCCCGCCTCGGCCCGGACCAGCCCGCTCGCGAACTCCCAGCTCCGACCGCCGTCCGCCGAGGAGCCAATGATCCCGCCGCCGATGAAGTAGTTGCCGCCGACGATGAAGCCGTGGTCCGGGTCGAGGAAGGCGATGGCCTCGAACTCGGCCCGGGTCGGCAGCTCCTCCACGACCCAGTCGCTCTGGACGGCACAGCCCGAGAACGCGGCGAGGACCACCGCCACGACCAGCGCTCGACCGATGCTCACCGCCGGCTGCCCCCTTGCTCTCGAGTCGGTTCTGCGGCTCCTGCCCTCACGCTCCATGGGCCACTCGCCCAAAGTCTCGAGGGAGACGCTTGAGGAAGCTGTCGCAACCCTCGCCGAGAACACCCGATTGGCGTCTCATTCGAGGGTACACGACCGGGCGCCCGGCGCGGGTTCTTTTCGCGGCGTCGCGCCCGACGCCCCCGAACGGGCCAGCCGACAGTGCCGCCAGCACCGCGAAACCGCTGTGTGAAGCTCCGGGGGAGTCAGGTTCCAGCTAAGGCGGTATGGCGTGCCTGGCACCTATCCGGAGAGTCCGTGATCCGTTGTGAGGCTGTGATACCTGGCACCCGCGCGAGACCTCGCGGCAGCGCACGCGCCGATACCGGGCTACACTTTGCGGCGTCGTGAGCGTGTCAGCGGTGGAGCTGTCGTGCGCCTCGTGCGGCGCGAAGCTGGTGGTGGAGCCGTCCCGGCGCACCGCGCGCTGCCCGTACTGCGACACTCCGTCGGTGGTCGACCGGCCCGCCTCGGCGGATCGGCCGGACCCGGTGTTCGGCATCGGTTTCGCCGTCGACCGCCGGAGCGCGGCAGCCCGGCTGCGCACCTTCCTCCACGGCCGTCGCTGGGCGCCGGGGGCACTGCGCCAGGCGACGTCGCACCAGCTCGAAGGCGTCTACGTGCCCGCCTACCTGTACACCGCCACCGCCGCGAGCCGGTACCGGGCGGAGATCGGCGAGGACTACACGGTGACCGAGGTGGACGCCCGCAAGAAAGGGGTGAAGCGGGTCCGCAAGACCGAGTACCGGACCCTCGAGGGCAGCCACCTGTGCTACGTCGACGGGCTGGTCGTGACCGCCTCGGGCGGCCTCGGCAACGACGAGCTGGAGGCCATCGAACCTTACGACCCTGCGGGGTTGCGGCGCTTCACGCCGGCGCTGGTGTCGGGGTGGGTCGCCGAGGAGCCGTCCCTGGCGCGGAAGGCGTCCCTCGAGCTCGCCCGGGCCGAGGCGCGGGCCCAGGTGCTGCGGCGGCTGCACGCCTTCATGCCCGGCGACTCGCACCGGGGCCTGCAGGCGGCCACCGACCTCGGGGACGAGGCCATGGACCTGGTGCTGGCGCCGGTGTGGGTGTGCGCGGTGCGCTGGCGCGAGGACCGGCCGCCGGTGCGCCTCCTGGTCAACGGGCAGACCGGCAGGGTCGCGGGGGCGGTGCCTGTGTCGTGGGCGAAGGTGGCGGCGGTGGTGGGCGCCGGGCTCGCCCTGGTCGCGCTCGCGGTCCTGATCGGAGCCCTGCTGTGACGGTCGCGCCGGCCCTCCACTGCGAGCGCTGTCGAAGCGTCATCGAGGCCGGCGACCTGCGGTGTTCGGTGTGCAATCTCACCTGCCCCGAGACGCTTCCCGAGGACCGGCCGACCACCGCCATAGACATCCTGCGCTGCTCGGGCTGCGGCGCGAGCATGACCTACGACGTCAAGCGGCTCGCCGCCGCCTGCGCCTTCTGCGGCTCGGTGCTCGAGGTCGAGCACCCCGACGACCCCGTCGAGGAGGCGCGGGTGCTGCTGCCGTTCACGGTCGACCGCGCCGGGGCCGAGGCGGCGTTCCGGTCGTGGCTCGGCGGCCTCGGCTGGTTCCGTCCGGGCAACCTGCGGTCGGAGGCCAGGCTGGAGACCATCCAGCCCCTGCGCTGGGCGGCGTGGGTGTTCGACGCGCGGGCCACGGTGAGCTGGGCGGCGGACAGCGATGCCGGCGCCCGCCGGGCCGACTGGGCGCCCCACGCCGGGCAGGCCGAGCTCGAGCTCGACGACGTGGTCGTGCCGGCGACCCGCGGGCTCACCGAGTCGGAGGTGGCGCGGCTGGTGCCGAGCTACGACCTCGCACGACCGCCGGCGACACCCGACGCCGCCACCGAGGCCGGGGTCGAGAGCTTCGACACGGTGCGCTCGGCTGCGAGGCAGCGGCTCGTGGCGGCGGTTGAGGCTCTCACCCGGCGACGGCTCCTGGGCGGCCTCGTTCCCGGCCGCACCTTCCGCAACTTGCGCACCGCCGTGGTCCTGCGAGGTCTCGACGCGCGCCGTTGCGCGCTGCCGGCGTGGGTCCTAGCCTACCGGTACCGGGGTCGGCTGTTCCGGGCGGTGCTGTCGGGCCAGGACCCGACCTGCCTCGTCGGCTCGGCCCCGTACTCGGTGGCCCGGATCGTCGCGGCGGTCGCCGGGGCGCTCGGTGCGGCGGTCGTGCTCGCCGGCCTGCTCGCGCTGCTCGGCGGTTGAGCCGGCCGGGTGGGGCTGGCTCACTCCACGCTGAAGCTCTGCAGCTCCACCGGGATCGGCCCGTCGATCCAGGCGAGGCCGAGGAGGTTGCCGGACCCGGTCGAGCCGATCAGGGTGGCAGCGCCGGTCGCCATGTCGACGGAGTAGAGGGCGTCGGTGCTGTTGCAGACCACGAACAGGGTGCCGGCGTCCGGGTCGTAGGCGACGCCGTTGGGGTTGGTGGGCCCGTTGAGCGGTCCGATCAGGGTCACCGCGGCGGTCGCGAGGTCGATGCTGTAGAAGCTGTCGGCACCGGAGTTCGTGAGGTACATGACGCCGGTATCGGAGTTCCAACCCAGGTTGCTGAACGAGGTCAGCCCGGTGGTGCCGATGAGGGTGGCGGCGCCCGTTGCCTGGTTGATCTCGTAGAGGCCGCCGTTGTGCGACGACGCGCCGTAGAGGGTGTTGGTGGCCGGCACGTACTCGAGGCCGTGCATGACGATGGCCGAGTCGCCGTAGGCCCCGACCAGGGTCGCGGTGCCGGTGGGCAGGTCGAGGGTGTAGAGCGAGTCGTTCCCGGTCGAGGTGAGGAAGACGGTGTTGCCGGCGCCGATGGCGAGGCCAGCGGTCGTGCCGGCGTTGGAGCTGACCGTGCCGAACTGGGTCTTGGCCCCGGTGACCCGGTCGATCTCCCACAGCGACCGCGAGCTGTCCACTGCGATGAGATGAGTCTGGGCTTCGACGGTTGGCGCGAGCAGCGCCAACAAGCCGACCATCACGATAACGAAACGAGCCATTGCGACCTCCTTGTCCGTCCGGCCCATCTTCGCACGGCCCGGGCCACTCCGTCACGACCATCGGCCGCGCCGTCGGGGGCGCGCGCTCAGAGCCGCCCTTCCGCGCCCCGGCGGCTCTCGGCAGGCACGGGGGACGAACGGCGATCCGTTCCCGGCGCTCGGCTCCCTCCGACGGACGCTGGCGACCCCCAATCGGACGGCGTCGGACAGTGCCATCGGACGGTGCCTTCGGACGGTGCCCTTCGGACGGTGCCAGGTACGGCGACTTGACGAACTCGGCAGAAACCTCATCAGCACCGCGCGCACGGCGAGTTTGTCAAGTCGCCGTACCTGGCACGTTGTGGGGGGAGTTTGTCAAGTCGCCGCGCGGACCCCGTGCCATCGCAAGGGAGCGGGGAAAGGCGGACAGAGGGAGAGGTTGACGACTGCAGCGGTTTGGGCGGCTGGTCACTGCCACTGTCCCGGACAGGTCATTCCTTGCGGACCCATGCCTCCCAGGCGTCGTCGCCGACCTTGCGGGTGAAGACCTCGTGGCCCTTGGCCCGCATGGCGTCGATGAGCGGCGCGACCTGGAACGACGAGCGGATGACGATCGTCTCGCCGGGGGGGAGCCCGGCGAGCAGAGCCGTGGCCTTGCCCACCGGAATCTCTCCGGCGGCGAGAAGAGCGTCCGCATCGAGCTCGTGCGCGGCGCCGCGACCGATCCACTCCGGTGCGGCCTCCTCTCCGCCACCGCCCGGGGCGGGCTCGGCCTCGCCGACCTCCTGGCCGAGGGCGGCGCGCAGCTGCCGCACCAGGTCGTTGACCGGCATGTCGGCGACCCGCGCAGCCTGCTCCAGGGTTGCGACCTTGGCGACGGTGCGGCGTAGCACCGGGTTGCGCAGGGCCTTGAACTTGGGCGCGATGCCGATGAGCGCGTCCTCGGCCCCGGGGTAGGCGTCGAGCAGCTCGCCGACCCGGGTCTCGGGCGAGATGACGGGCCCGCTCATGCCGTCGCCTCCTCCCCCGGCGCCTCGGCGAGCAGCCGGCGCTCCCCCTCGAGCTGCCGCAGCGGGGCGATGTCCTGGGTCACCTCGAGAGTGCCGAGGAACTCGCCCTCGGGGTCGCGAACCGCAAAGTACCGGATGTGGACGAAGCGCGGACCCATCTGGATCCAGAACTCGGCGACGCCGCGCTGACCGGAGCGCAGCTCGGAGACCACCTGCTCGACGATGTGGACGCTCTTGGGCGGGTGGCAGTCCTCGACCTTGCGGCCGATGATGGCCCGGTTGCGGGCGAAGATCCGGTCCGCGCCCTCGCTGAAGAAGCCCACCCGGTCGCCGGCGTCGACGAAGGTGAGGTCGAAGGGCAGGGTGTTGAGCAGGGCCGTCAGCTGGCGCAGGCTGAGGTGGCCCGAGGGCATGGTGATGGCGTCGTCGGACGGCAGGGTCACCGGCTTCTCCGGCAGCTGCGGCAGCACCGGCAGCCAGATCCCGGCCGGCTCCACGAGGCCCTCGCCGTACTCGTCCCACTGACCGCGAACGGCCTCCCAGTCGCGCACCGTCAGGTGCTCGAGACACATCGGCCAGAGGATGCGGTCCTCCTTGAAGGTCATCCCGTCGACCTGCTCGAGCATGGGCTCGACCACCGTCTCGACGGCCAGCCCGATCTGGTGGTGATCGAGGTCCGGGGCGCCCTCGGCGAGCTCGCCGGCAGCGGCGAGCTTCTCCCGGATCTCGTCGTGCACCCCCCACATGACCTTCGGCGGGCCCGCGATGCCGGCCTTCTCCAGGAAGGGGAAGACCAGGTACTCCTTGCGCAGGTAGTGGACGTTGATCCCGGTGAGCTCGCGGTGGGCGTCCTGCCAGGCCGCAGCGATCCGCTCGCCCGAGGCTCCCGTCGCCACGGGCGCGACCGCGTCGCGGTAGGCCGAGACGAGCTCGCGGATGTGCTCGTTCTCGCGCCGGAAGGTGTCCACCGGGTGCCCCTTGGGCACGTCCTCGGGGGCGCAGCCGGCGCTTCCGCCGAGGACCGCGGCGTGGACGTCGCACATGCGCTGGATCTCCTCCTGGGGCATCCCCTCGGCCATCAGGGAGCTCTCCATGGCCGCGATCTCGCTGGGCCCGACCTCGGCGAGAAGGTCGGCGAAGTCGTCCTTGAGCCGCCCGGGGTCGGCGCCGTCGTGAAGCTGCCGGATGATGCCCTTGAGGGTTTCGATACGGTGACGGGAGTTGTCGAGTAGCTCGCTCATGTGGCCTCCTACGCGACGAATATGAGCCTCAGTCGCTGTTCTGTCCTTGACCTCGGTCAGGTCGAGGCGGCAGCGATTCGTCGGTCGTCGGGTCGTCGGGCTCGGGATCAGGATGGCAGGAGCGGCGGCGGCAGGGGAACCGGGGCTGCCCCGGTCACTTCAACGACAGCCCGAAGAAGCGGAAGGCGGCGGCGCACTCGGGGCACCGGCGGGCGTGGCGGCGCCAGGTGCGGACGTAGCGCGACCGCGGCGTCTGGACCGCGAGCATGGTCGGGCTGACGTGGCCTGAGCGCTCCCGCAGCGCCGGCGCGCGCCTGTAGCGCACGACGAAGCCTGGGCTGGTCATCTGCCGAACCAGGGCATCGAGCCCCAGTCGGCGCGACGCGGGATTGTCGGCCGCGATCATGGTCGTCGCTCCTGCACCCAGTGTACGCCAGATCCGGGGCGGGTGTTCCCGCCTTCGGTGACGGCGCGCACACCGGGAGCAATTCGTCGGACGAATTGCGGCGGTGCGTCGGACGCGCCGACCGGCCCGGGTCCGGGTGCGGGTCCGGAGGCGTTCACCCGTTGGCCGGTGAGCCGCCGGCCCTCCAACGAGCGTCCCGGATGTGCAGGTTCAGGGTGAGGGGTGAAGCAGCCTCCAGGTCATGGCACGAACATCGTCGTCGAGGCACAGAGCGCGAGCAGCTTGGCTGCGATCAACGGCGCCGGCAGCCAGCAGGATCCCCGGATGAGTTTTCACCTCCTTCGCGGAGCCGAAGGCGACGCGGAAGTGGTACGCCCGGTCCTTCCCAGCCCGCTCATGCCCCGGCTCCGTAGATCCAACAATCTCCGAGGGTGCCAGGTACGGCGACTTGACAAACTCGCCACATAGCGTGCCAGGTACGGCGACTTGACAAACTCGCCAAGAATCAGGCCACCGCTGCATCCATGACGAGTTTGTCAAGTCGCCGTACCTGGCACCGTCCGACGGGGGCCTTCAAGGCGAGCCCGACTGCGATGCCCGCGGCTTCGACCGCTTTCTCGTGGGCCTGGAACCCTCGGCAGGATCGGAACTCGTGCATGGTCACCGCCGGGTTCGGGCGCGGGTCCGGGTGCGGGTCCGGCCCTACTGCCAGGAGACGCGGTATCGGCAGACGCTGCCGCCGGAGGACCGGCACTCCTCCTCGACGATGCGGACGTTGCGGGCGCCGCACATCTCGAGGGCCCTACGGTACCAGCCGATGACCGTCAGGCAGTCGGCCTTGGAGAAGGTCTCGGCCTCGTGGGTGGTGAGCACGCCCTCGCGCTCGCCGGTCTTGTGGTACTCCCGCCAACCCACGTCGTAGTAGAGGCGGTAGATCTGCGGCGCCTTGGCGAGGAAGGCCTGCGGGTCGCCGGGCGCGAGGAAGGCGCTGTGAAGGCTCGCCAGGTTGACCTCCGCCGAGGCCTCGCCGAGCCGCTCGAAGAAGCGGGTGCTGCCGCCACCGACCATCTTGACGATGGCGTCGTCGAGGCGCTTGCCGACGTCGAAGTCGACCCAGGTCACCGCCACCAGCCGGCCGAGGGCCTTCCGGTCGTCGTCGGAGAGGCTGTCCAGGACCTTGTCGAGACCCGCCTCGCCGAAGTCCTTGCGGACGAACTCCAACCGGGACTTCAGAACCGATCCCTTGACCTTCTGCTTGCTCATGCCTCGATCGTAGCAGTCCACGGCCCGGTTCTCACGGACATTCCGAGGACTTCGAGACGCCCGCGCCAGTGGTAAACTCGATCGCGCGACCAGACCGGTTCCGGCGCGACCCGGAACCTCCATGCAGACGGCGAGAGACCCGGGGTGTCGGGGAAACGACCGGGAGGATGAGATTGGACGAGGCGGTGGGGAGCTGGCTTCCCGGTGGGCTCTGGATGTGGGCCGTGCTCGCCGCGGTCGTGGTGGTCGCCGTCGTCGCAGCCGTTGTCCGGGAACGGCAGCACCAGAGGCGGCGGCGAGATCTCCAAGCCCGGCTAGCCGATCTGGAGCGGATCCTGGTCGGGATCTCGCTCGCCCACCCGCCCCCCTCCGACGGCCGAGACGACGGCTGCGACAGCCGCTCCACCGAGCCGACCGACGCCCTGCCCCGGGGCCCGCTGTCGACCGCCATCTCGATGCTCCACGGCAACCTCGGGACCGGTCTGCCGGGGCCCGACCGGACCGACCTGCGGGCCACCTTCTACGTCTACGACCACATCGGCGAGCCGCTGACGCCGTCGGACGTGGCCGAGGGCCTCAACCTGTCACTGCGGTCCCTGCAGCGCGGGCTCGCCGGCTCGCTGAAGTGCACGCCCACCGAGCTCATCCTGGCGGTGAAGATGCGCGAGGCCAAGCGTTTTCTGGGCGAGGAGGAGCTGCGGGTCCAGGAGGCGGCGCGGGCGGTCGGCTTCGACGACCCCTTCCACTTCTCGCGCCGCTTCAAGGCCTACTACGGGATCGCGCCCTCCGAGCTGGGCCGCCGCCGCGACCGGAGCGTCGCGTGACGCGCAGCTGCCGTCAGCCCGCGTCGTTCGCCGCGGTCCGGATCGCCGCCGCCCGCACCCTCATGCGGTCGGCCTCGCCGGTCCGGCCGACGTCGCGCAGGCAGTCGGCGTAGGCCTCGAGGGTCTCGGCGACCCGGGGGTTGTCGGCGCCGTAGGCCCCCTCCCGGATCGCGAGCGCGCGCCGGTACAACGCCTCGGCCTCGTCGAGGCGACCCTGGCCGACCAGCACCAGGGCGAGGTTGTGCAGAGTCTCCGCCGCCAGGGGGTGCTCGGGACCCCTGCTCGCCTCGGTGATCCGCAGGGAGTCCCGGAGCATCGCCTCGGCCTCCGCGAGCCGCCCCTGCTCGGAGGCGATCGCCCCCAGGGAGTGGAGAGCGTCGCCCACGTACGGGTGCTCCGGGCCGTACCCGGCGCGGTAGATCTCCAGGGCCCGGCGGTACGCGGTCTCCGCCTCGCTGGTACGGCCCAACCTCGTGAGCACGTAGCCGAGGGTGGTGGCCGAGTGACCGACGTGCGGGTGGTCGGCGCCGAGGATTTCGCGGCGGAGCTCGAGTGACTGCCGGGCGTACACCTCGGCCTGGTCGTAGTGCTCGCCGACGGCCGCGACCGCCGCGAGCTCGGCGAGGTCGCCCGCGACCTGCTCCGAGCGCTCGCCGAAGACCTCGCGGTCGAGCTCGGAGCAGCGCTCGAGGGCGCGGCTGGCCTCCGGCAGCCGGCGAAGCTTGCGGTACAGGGTCGCGAGGTCGTAGAGGGCGTCGGTCAGGCCCTGGTCGACCCCCTCGGGGCGAGCCTCGAGGATCGCCACCGCCCGCAGCAGCCGGCTCTCGGCCTCGGCCCACTCGCCCAGGTCCTGGTCCAGGCCCGACCGGCTCACCAGCAGGTGGGCGTGGGCCGCCGGCACCTCCCCGGAGGCGTCGGCAACGGCCTCCAGGGCCTCGTCGAACAGCGCCGCCGACTCCTGGTAACGACCCTCCGCCCGCCGCACCATGCCGAGGGCGCTCAGGGAGTCGACCAGCTCCTCGCGTCGGTCCCGAACCGGCAGGCCCCTGCGGATCGCCAGCGACTCCTCGAGCAGGGGCGCAGCGTCGTCGTAGTATCCGAGGTGGTAGTGCACGATGCCCAGGGTGTGGAGCATCCTCGCCCGCACCGCCGGCTGTCCTTCGAGCTCCGCTTCGATGGTCTCGGCGCCGCGCTGCAGCAGATCGCGGACCGTGATCTCCTCGCCCTGGGAGACCCGGGGCGACGCGTGCTCGAACAGGCCGATGAGAAAGTCGGCCACCTCGCGGGCGGTGGACGCCTCCGCCTCGGCCCGCCGGGCCTCGCTCTCGGCGCGCAGGAACTGGATCGTCATCCCGACACCGAACAGCGCCAGGATCGCCCACACCGCCGCCACCAGGAACCGCCGGCGCTGTCGACGGGGGCGTTCCCGGATGGCCCGCAGCATGGCCGCGGCATCGATCGCCGACGGCCGGTTCTCCGGGACCAGGCTCTCGAGGCGGCCGATGAGGGCGGCGAGGTCGGCCGGCAGGCCCTCGACGGGCTCGAGCTCCGACCACATCGCCCGCCGGTGGCGCTCGGCCGCCGGCAGCTCCTCGGGGATCGCGCGCCGGCCGGTGAACAGCTCCTGGAGGATGAGCCCCGCCGCATAGAGGTCGCTGGCGGCGGTGGCCGGCTCGCCCCGGGCCACCTCCGGGCTCATGTAACCGACGGTCCCGAGGACCGAGCCCGCCGTGGTCATGCCGGCACCGTCCGGCCCGTCAGCACTCCGGGGATCGCCGCCGGAGACGGCCGGGAACTCGCCCGACAGGGCATCGGGGTCCTGAACCGGACGGGCCAGACCGAAGTCCAGCACCTTGATGCCGCTGTCGCACAGCATGATATTCGCCGGCTTGAGGTCGCGGTGGATCAGGCCCCGGCCGTGCACCGCCACGAGCACGTCGAAGAGCTGCTCGGCGATGTCGAGCTTGCGCTCGTGGTCGAGGCTGCCCTCCATGGCCTCCCGGAGGCTCCTCCCCTCGACCAGCTCGAGGACCAGGCAGTCGTGCCCGGCGCCTTCGATGAAGTCGTGCAGCTTGCACACGTTGGGGTGGTCGAGCTTGGCGAGGACCCTCGCCTCGCGGAGGAACCGTGCCTTGCGCAGGGGGTCGAGGCGCTGGTCCGGCCGGATGACCTTGAGCGCGACCCGACGGCCCAGGGTCTCGTCGAGCCCCACGTAGACCGTTCCCATGCCGCCTCGACCGAGCTCGCCGACCACCTTGAAGTGGCCGATACGGCCGTCGACACCGGGACCCCGTTCACCGTCGGACACAACCGTATTGTACGGAAACGCGGGGCCGGACACTGCCTCTCGTCGCGATGATCCAGCCCGATGGCGCGTCCGTCCATTCCCCACGGCGCCCCGTGAACCGACATTGAGCCTCACCCGATGGGCTCCGGAGCTCGCTCCCGGATCTCCTCGACGAGGCGCCTCCCCGGCGTCTCTCGCCCGCGGTCGCGCGCGGGCGGCAGGCGGGTGGCCATTCAGGCCGCGGTGTCCGAACGGCGCCGCGGCCGCTTTCCGTCGGGTCGGAGCCGCCGCCGTGAGAAAATGCGGCACCATGAGCCTGCACCAGCGGCTTCCCCCTCGGTCGGCGCTCGCCGTCGCGACCCTCGTCGTCCTGTCCTCCGCCCCGGCCTGCCGGCCGACGCCGTCCGGCGGCGCCCTCGCCGAGCTCACCGCCGCACCGACCGTGGGCCGCAACCTCGTCGTCGTGCTCTCCGACACGCACCGGGTCGACCACGTGACCGGCTTCCCGGGCACCGTCGGCGACCCGACGCCCAACGTCGCCCGCCTGATGGCGGAGGGCGTCGCCTTCGACAACGCCCTGACCCCGGTGCCGATCTCGGCGCCCGCCTACGCGACCCTGATGACCGGGCTGCCGCCGACCGCCCACGGCCTGCTCAACAACCAGCAGCACCTGGGCCCCGAGCCGCCCCTGCTCCAGGAGGCCCTCCAGGCGGCCGGCTACCGAACCGCGGCGGTGGTGAGCAACACCTTCTGCACCGCCGCTCACGGCTTCGGCCGCGGCTTCGACCACTACTGGGACCAGGTCGAGGGCCGGGGCAAGGAAGGCGAGATCGTCACCTCGGAGGCGATCGCCTGGCTCGAGGCGAACGCCGGCGTCGGACCCTTCTTCCTCTTCCTGGCCTACATGGACGCTCACACCCCGTACATCTCGCCTGCGGTTCCGCCGAGCCTCCGGGTCGAGGTCAACGGCGCCTGGCTGCGCGACGAGCAGGCCGAGAACGCCCACGTGGTGCAGCGCTACCCCGTCACCCTGCAGCCCGGGCGCACCACGATCACGCTGACCTTCCTCGACTCGGACGGACCCGCGACGCCAGCTGACGGCCCGAGCCCGCTCCACGTCAAGGGGCTGCGGCTGGCCAGCGGCCGGCCCCTCGAACGAACCGCCGGCGTGGTCGAGGTCGAGAGCACCGGCTTCGAGCGCCTCGCCAACCGGGCCGAGCTCACGGTCGACCTGCCCGGACGGGAGCCCGTGGCCGACGAGCTCGTCTTCCGCTGCCACCGCGCCTACCGGCCCGAACGGATCCCGTCGTTCTACGAGGCGGGGGTGCGCAGCTTCGACGCGGCGTTCGGGCGCCTCGGCGACCACCTCGTCGACGCCGGCCTCTGGGACGACGCGGTGGTGGTCTTCGTCTCCGACCACGGCGAGATGCTCGGCGAGCACGGCGCCTGGGGCCACGTCGAGCACCTCTGGCAGGAGAGCCTGCGGGTGCCCATGGTCGTCAAGGCGCCGGGGGTCCCGGGCGGGCGGTGGGACTCCACCAGGCTCGGCCTCGCCGACCTGCACGACCTGCTCCTCGACCTCGCCCTCGGGCCGGACCCGGCGCGAACCGCGGCGGCCGCGAGCCGGCGGGAGCGAGCCTTCGTGGCCGCCACCTACCCCCCGGAAGGCGGCCGTTTCCAGGTCGCGGCCCTGGCCGGCGGGCTCAAGGTGGTGGTCGACGAGACCGGCGCCGAGCGGGCCTTCGACCTGGAGGCGGACCCGCGCGAGCTCCACGACCTGCTGCCGCTGGGTGCGGACGATCCCGAGCTCGCGGAGCTCCTGGCCGCCGCCCGGGCCGAGCTGCGCGCGGCCACCGCCGCCGAAACCCTCGACCTCGACAGCCTCACGCCCGACGAGCGGGACCGGCTGCGCGCCCTGGGCTACCTGGACGACGGAAGCTGATCCGCCCGCTCGCTCAGGGCACCGTCACCGTCCAGGCGGCGGTGCCGCCGCTTTCGAAGTCGTCGGCGAACAGGGGCTGCCCGAGCTCGTCGGCGCCCACGTCGGGCGCCGGGTCCCGCAGCTGGCCGTCGAAGTCGGCATCGCAGAGGCCGGCGGCCAGGGGAAGCGCCGCGCCCACCGGCGCCGAAGCGGGATCGACGAGGTGGAGGTCTCCCGAGGGCACATCGGCGAAAAGGGCCGTCGGGACGTGCTCGAGGTTGCCGGCGAGAGAGGCCGGACCGCCCCGGTCGAGGATCTGGTGGGTGACCAGGTTGTTGGCCAGGGTGACCGGGGTCGTGATGAAACGCCATTCCATGGACGAGAACGGCGCCTGGGTCGAGGCGACGGTGTTGTGGACGGCGACGGCGCCGTCGGCGCCCCACAGCGCGATCCCGGTGTCGAAGCCGGACTGGGACGCGAACAGGTCGGGGTCGGCGGCGGCCACGAAGTTGTTGCGGACGATGCCGCCGGTGTGGCCGTCGACACCGTCGCCGAGGCCGAAGCCGATGCCGCGGGCGCAGTCGAGCACCAGGTTCTCCTCGACCACCGAGTCGACGCACTGACGCCACAGGTGGATGCCGTGCTCCGACAGCCCGGCCTCGCACCAGAAGCCCACGACCCGGTTGCGCCGCACCAGCCAGCCGGTGGCGGCGTGGACGTCGAGGCCGCCGGTGTAGCAGTTGTTGCGGATGTGGGGCCGTCCGGCGTCGGTCAGCTCGAGGTGGGAGCACTCGAGCACGCTGTGGTCCACGGTCCCGACCCCCACCGGATTGACCTTGATCGCCTGCTCGCCGGGGTCGACGACCCGGACGTTGTGGATCAGGACGCCGCCGATCGGGACGTCGGGCCCGCTGGCGTGGATCGGGTGGTAGTAGGCGCGCTGCAGCGTCAGGTCGGCGATGGTGGTGTCCGAAGCCTGGATGCTCACCAGCTCGCCGGTGACGTAGCCGCCGTCGAGGACCACCGCCTCCCGGTCGCCGCCCACCGAGCGCAGGGTCAGGCCCGGGGTCGAGAACACCAGGCGGTGCAGGCCGTCGCCGCCGCTCATGTCGTAGAAGCCGTCGTGGAGGAGGATGGTGGTACCCGTCGCGGCACCAGCGACGAGGCTCCGCAGGGTGTCGGCGTCCGACGGCCAGGCCTCGATGGTGGGGCCCGATGGTGGCGGCAGCGGCGCGCACGGCGCCTGGGCGGCCGATCCACCCACGCCGGCGACGGTCGTCGACACGAGCACGGCGACGACGCGAACGACTCTCATGCCATCGTCCCCCTCGCCACCATGATGTCGCCGGCCGTCCCGGCCGCGGGTGAGCGGCGTCACGCCGCGGTGGCCCAGCGCCCCTTTCGCCTCGGAAAGGAGGAGGAGTCCTTGAAATGCCCGACCGGCTCGGCCGCGTTGACCAAAGCGGAGGTGGCCGTGGGTCTGCTCGTCGAAGGACGCTGGAAGAATCGCTGGTACGACACCGAGAGCACGGGCGGGAAGTTCGTCCGCCAGTCATCGGCATTCCGCGACCGCGTGACGGCGTCGGGCTCGTCCGGTTTCAAGGCCGAGTCGGGGCGCTACCACCTCTACGTCAGCTACGCCTGCCCGTGGGCCCACCGGACCCTGATCTACAGAAAGCTCAAGGGCCTCGAGGACCACATCCCGATCTCGGTGGTGAACCCGCTGATGCTCGAGCACGGCTGGACCTTCGAGCCATGGGACGGGGTGGTTCCCGATCCGATCCACGGCGCCGACCACCTCCACCAGGTCTACACCGCCGCTCGGCCCGACTACACCGGCCGGGTGACGGTGCCCGTGCTCTGGGACCGGGAGACCGGGACCATCGTCAACAACGAGTCGGCCGACATCATCCGGATGCTCGACCGCGAGTTCGACGGCGTGGGAGCCGCCGGTCCGCACTTCTGCCCGCACGGCCTGGAGGAGGAGATCGACTCGGTCAACGCCTTCGTCTACAAACACGTCAACAATGGCGTCTACAAGGCCGGCTTCGCCACCACACAGGAGGCCTACGAGGATGCGGTCGTCGACCTGTTCGACGCCCTCGACCAGCTCGAGGCGCGGCTCGCCAACGAGCGCTACCTGCTGGGCGAGCGCATCACCGAGGCCGACTGGCGGTTGTTCACCACCCTGCTCCGATTCGACCCGGTCTACGTCGGCCACTTCAAGTGCAACATCCGGCGGCTCGTCGACTACCCCAACCTGTGGGGCTACACCCGCGACCTCTACCAGGTGCCGGGCGTCGCCGAGACGGTCCACATGAACCACATCAAGGCGCACTACTACCGCAGCCACCCCACCATCAATCCGACCGGGGTGGTGCCGGCCGGTCCCGAGCTCGACCTCGACGCTCGCCACGTCCGCGGCTGACCCCTGGGGGGCGGTTGCCGACGCCCGGCCGCCGGTGTAGGCTTGCCCCATCCCGTCCACGCCGGAGAGGAGTCCGGCATGGAAATCCCGTCTCGAATCCGTCCCCGGCGTCGCTGGATCGGCGTCGCCGTCATCGTCGTCGCCACGAGCGCGGCCGCCGAAGGGCCGCCACCGGCCCCGACCCCCAAGCCCGGCACTCTGGCCGCCTTCGCGAGCCGGGCCGAGCTCGACCGATCGCGGGCCGCAGCCGACGGCGCCATCGTCATCACCGACGACACCCTGACCGAGCTCGGCGAGGGCGCGGTCGTGACCCTGGCCGGGGAGCCGGCGGCGCCGCTGCCCGAGCTGACTCCAGGCCCGACAGCGGACCCGAAGGCTCGCTCCCGATGGCGCTCGGCGGTCCTCGCTCAGAGCCGGAAGATCGCCGGCTTGCAGGCCCGGCGGGACGCAGCCGAGCTCGAGCTCGACCGCCTCGAGCGCGGCAGCCTCGACGCCCGGACCCTGGATCGCATCGAGAAGGCCGAGGCGAAGCTCCGCCAGATCGACGCCGAGATCGCCCGCGAGCGGGCGGTGCTGTCGCGGATCGTGCGCGACGCCCGGAAGGACGGGGCGCAGCCGGGGTGGTTCCGGTGAATCTTTGATTCTAAATTCTTAATTCTCAATTCTTAATTATGAATTATGAATTATGAATTATGAGTTTCGAGTCTTGAGTGGCAAGTTTCTGGGGTAAGCGGAGGCGCGGGCCAACAGCAGGGGCAAGGGCAGGGGCAGCGGTCAGCGCCTCCGGGAAGCGCGGGCAGCGCGCCTCCCCCGGGACGTGCCAGGTTCGGCATTGTGCCGGCAGCCCCCTCCCGATCAGAGTTCGCTCCGCACAATGCCCAACCTGGCAATCCCCGGGAAGCGCGCTTCTGAGCATCCGCTCCGGTAACGGGGGAGGCCGCCGCTCGATGAGCCGGCGCGGTCGCAGCCCTCCCCGTCACC
>DATHSO010000141.1:0-2720 GCA_035464095.1 Candidatus Methylomirabilota bacterium
GTCGGTCTTTTCTGGGAGTGGTTACCGCCTCATGTCACGAAAGCCACACCCAACCAGATGACGGCGCCGAGGAGGAGCAGGGGCAGCAGGATCACCAGGCCGATGCCGAAGACGAGCGGCCCGACCACGACCAAGACCACCAGTGCGCCGACCAGCAGGCCGAGGCCCTTGAGCAGCAGAGCCAGTGGAATCAGGGCGATCTTGAGCACCAGCTTGACCAGCCCGATGACCAGGGCCAGGATGCCGAGCACCACCGCTCCGACCGCGACCAACGCCAGAATCCCGAGCAGCTCCAACATGGTACGTCTCTCCCGATCCGAGGTACGCACGTTCGGCCGAAAAGGTTCTCCTGCTTCACCTTCGCATGACCGAATCGAGGATCATCAGGAACGCCGCCTGCTGCTCGGGCTCGGCCTTCTCGATGACCGCCAAGCAGCCGGTGTCGTCGAACTCCTCGTGGAGCCGGTCGGCGGGGTGGGACGAGGTGATGACGATCCGCTTGAGGTTGACCCCGGCGTCGCGGGCCGCCGCGAGCACCTCCCGGCCGTCGAGCCACGGCATCTCCCAGTCCAGGAGCAGGAGGTGGACGTCCGGACCCAGGGCCGCCACGCCGTGGCGGGGATCGTGGTAGGCCTCCACCGCCACCTTCGAGCCGTAGCGGCTCTCGAGCAGGCGCCGCCAGACCTCGCACTGGATCTTGGAGTCGTCGATCACCAGCACCCGGCGCGGTCGCTCGTCCGCCATTCGGGCCAGGGTAGCAGCCCCGCAGCGCTGTCGTCGCGCCCGGGGAACCCCCGTCGTCACCCGGCGGTGACCAGCCTCGCCTCGAAGCCCAGCGCGCGCACGGCGCCGGTGAGGGCGTCGCGGTTCAGCTCCGAGCCCCGGACGGTGGCCTGGCCGGAGGCCAGGTCGACGGTGGCCTCGTCGACGCCCGCGACCTCGCTGAGGGCCCGCGTGACGCTCTCGACGCAGCCGTTGCAGCGCATCCCGGTCACCGTCAGCTCGACGGACTCGCTGCTCTCCTCGGTCATGTCGAACTCCTTCTTGGGCATCGGCGTGGGTTGCGGCCACAGGGCGTTGACCAGCAGCAGGATCAGGAGCACGGCGCTGGCCTGGCCGAGCCACCAGCCGATGCCGCGCTCCGCGCCGTGGTGCTCGTGACCCGTGACCACGCCGCCAGCCGGTACCATCGCCGCCGGACCGACCACCTCGGCGGCAACCAAGCCGTCGACCACCAGACCGGTGGCGAGTGCCCCCGCCGCCACGGTGGCCAGGAAGATCACCATCGCGCGACGGCCCAGCACCCGCCACAGGGTGGTCAGGGTGGCGGCGTTGGTGGCGGGGCCGGTGATCAAGAACACCAGGGCGGCGCCGGGCGACAGGCCCGCGTGGATCAGCGACAGGGCGATGGGGGTCGACGCGGTGGCGCAGACGTACAGGGGCACCCCCACCGCCATGGCGGCCAGCAGCGGCCAGAACCCGCCGCCGAGCAGACCCTCCAGCGCCCGCGGCTCGACCAGGGCCGAGATCAGCCCGGACAGCAGGATGCCCACCGCCAGCGCCCGGCCGATGTCCCGCGGGAGGGTGACCAGGCCGTATCGGAGCCCCTCGGCGAGGGTCCGGCGCTCGCCGATCTCCGGCACGTCGCAGCACTCGCCGTCGTCCTGGCAGGCTGCGGCCGGCGTCTCCTGCGGCGCCTTCTCGTCGTCGCCGCGCGCGAAGGCCCACACCAGGCCGCCGCCGACGAAGCCCGTCAGCAGGGCGGCCACCGGTCGGACCACCGCCAGGAACGGTCCCAGCAGGGCATAGGTCACCGCGATGGAGTCGACCCCGGTCTGGGGGGTCGAGAGCAGGAAGGCGGTGGTCGCCCCCTTGCCGGCGCCGTGCCGGCGCAGGGACGCGCCCACCGGGATCACGCCGCAGGAGCACAGGGGCAGGGGCACCCCGAACAGGCTCGCCTTGAAGACCTGACCGAGGCCGCGGTCGCCGAGGTGGCGCTCGACCCAGCGCGGCGAGATCAGGACCGACAGCAGGCCCGCCACGGCGAAGCCGAGCAGGAGGTAGGGGGCCATCTCCACCAGGACGGCCCAGGAGGCGGCGGCGATGCGGAGAAACAGATCCATCATTTGCTCAACTTATAAATCAAGTCCATCAGCTCCTGGTAGTGCTTTTCCCGGTCCCCGCCCCGCAGACCCTCCGTCACACAGGTCTCCAGGTGCTGCCGGACCACCAGCTTGCCGACCCCGCGCAGGGCCTCGTGGATCGCCGAGATCTGGGTCAGCACGTCGATGCAGTACTGTTTCTCCTCGATCATTCGCCGCAGCCCGCGCAGCTGGCCCTCGATGATCGCGAGGCGCCGGCCCGCGCTCTCCTGGATCTGCTGGTCGATGGCCATCGAAGCCTCCCGGGGAAGTTAGGAGTTAGGAGTTAGGGGTTAGGAGGCCAGAGCTGGCGGCTTGAAGCCGATTCCCCACCAATCACTCCTCACTCCTCACTCCTCACTCCTCACTCCGAGACTATACCATACCCCCGAGGGGTATCATCGCACCACGGCCACGTCTCTGGGACCGCGCGGCAGCGACGGGGTGCGAGCGTACAATGTGTCGATGACGACCCAGACGCCGGAGCTCGCCCGGCGAGCCCAGGAGGGACGGACGATCGGATCGTTGCCCCGCCGGATCTGGCGGTCGGCCTTCCCGCAGCCGCTGGCCGCCAACAGC
>DATHSO010000142.1:0-2729 GCA_035464095.1 Candidatus Methylomirabilota bacterium
CCGCTGTCCGCCACCACCCTGGTCTACTGGGCGGTCGACGGTTTCAACGACCTGGTGCTGCGCGGCGGCGGCCTGGTCGACGTTCTGCCCAACCTGGCCGTGCTGCTCGGGGTCGGCGCCCTGTTCCTGTCCGCCGGCGCGTTGCTTCTCGGCCGCAAGATCCGCCGGGGTTTCCTGTGATGGGCCGGGTCGCCGCCATCGCCCGCCACGACCTGCGCCAGGTCTGGAGCGACCGCGGCGCCGTGGTGTGGCTGATCCTCATGCCCGTGGTCTTCGCGACTTTCTTCGGGCTCGTGATGCGGGGCGGTGCGAGCCCGTCCGACCTGCGGGCCAGGTTGACGGTGGTCGACGAGGACGGCGGATCCGTGGCCGCCATGGTCATCGAGGCCCTGGCCTCGGAGCGGCTGTCGCTGGTTCATGTCCAACCCGAGGCCAAGGAGGCGACCCCGGACAAGGTCCGCACTCTGGTGATCCCGGCCGGGCTCAGCGAGGCCGTGCTCGCGGGCGAGCGGGCGGTGGTGCGCCTCGAACGCGACCCGGACTCGTCGGCCGAGGCCGAGCTCGTGGCCAAGGCCCGGATCGTGGCGGCGCTGGCCACCGTCCTGGGACGCCTGGTCGAGGCGTCTGCGGCCTCGGCGGCCGGCTCCGAGGCACCGGTCACCCCGGAGGCCCTAGCCGCGCTGCCGGCCGCCGAGGAGCCGGTCGTCGTGGACAGCCGCTTCGCCGGCGAGGCGCGGGTCGTACCCGGAGGCTTCGCCCAGTCCATCCCCGGCAACGCCGTCATGTTCGTGCTCCTGGTCGCCCTCACCTACGGCGCCGCCTCGATCAGCGCCGAGCGCGCCGGCGGCCAGCTCCGGCGCCTGGTCACCACCCCGGCGGGCCGGGGCGAGATCGTTGCCGGCAAGATCCTGGGCCGCCTGGCCGTGGCCGGGGTGCAGATCACGGTGCTCATGGCGGTGGCGGTGGCGGCACGGGCGACGCTGGGCATCGAGGTCGGCGACAACCTCGGCGCCACCTGGGTCGTGCTGCTGGTCTACGGGCTCGCGGTCGCCCCCCTCGGCGTCGCCCTGGGCGCCTTCATCGTCGATCCCGACCGGGCGGCGAGCATCGGCGTCATCGTCACCATGGCCATGGCCGCCTTCGGCGGCTGCTGGTGGCCGCTGGAGGTGGTCTCCGGGCCGCTCCAGACGGTCGCCCTGGCGCTGCCCACCGGCTGGGCGATGGCGGCGCTGCACGGAACCATCTCCTTCGGCCGGGGCCTCGACGGCGTGCTGGTGCCGCTGCTCGTCCTGGTCGCCTTCGGCTTCGTCTTCAGCTGGATCGCCGCGCGGTCGCTACGGCTCGACTGACACCGGCTCGATCACCACCATGGTGACGTCGTCGACCTGGGGCGCCGCGTCCTTGAAGTCCCACACCTCGCGCAGGACCACCTCCCGCACCTGGGCCGCCGACAGGCCCTCGTCGAGCCCCTCGAGGAGGGCGGTGAGCCGGTCCCAGCCGAACTGGTCGCCGGCGGGGTCCATGGTCTCCACGAGCCCGTCGCTGTACAGCAGCAGCACGTCGCCGGGCCCGATCTCCACCCGATTCTCGACGTAGCGCGCGTCCTCCATGGCTCCGAGCGGGAAAGCGCCCGAGCCCACCTCCTCCACTGCTCCGCCCCGGCGTCGGATCAGCGCCGGCGGGTGGCCCGCGGTCGACACCACCGCAGTGCCGGAGATGCGGTCGAGCAGCGCAATCGCCAGGGTCATGTGCATCCGCGGCGCCGAGGTCCGCTTGAGCATGAGGTTGACGCGGTCGAGGACCGCGCCCGGCCGGGCCATCTCGTCGTGGAGGAGGTTCAGGCTCGAACGGACCCCGGACAGGACCAGGCCCGACGCGACCCCGTGGCCGGTGACGTCGCCGACCACCACCGCCAGCCGGTCCTGGTCGAGGACGAAGTAGTCGTAGTAGTCGCCGCCGACCTCGGTCGCCGGCAGCGACAGCGCCGCCACGTCCAGCCACTCCAGGCGCGGGGCCTGCCGGGGAAGCATGCTGAGCTGGATCTCCCGGGCGTACTCCAGCTCCTGTTTCATCCGCAGCCGATCGCGGTTGCGCGCCGCCTCCGCGCGCCAGCGGGTCAGGAAGCGCGACTCCAGACGACGGCTCGACACCCACGAGATCGCGAAGCCCACCAGGAAGACCAGCGCGTAGAGGGTCAAGCTCAAGAACGGCGGCGACTGCCGCATGAGCAGGCTTTCACCCACCAAACGCACGGCCACCACCGCGTACAGGGAGCCGAACAGCGCCACGGTTTCCCCTGAGGCGAGCCGGAAGCGGGCGGCGATGAAGGGGAAGACGGAGAACCAGACCCCGATGCCCCCGGAGGCCTCGGAGTGGAAGACCTGGAGCACCACCAGGTGGCCGATGAGGATCGCCGCCACGGCCTGCCGGAGGATGTGCAGGAGCCCGGCCGCTGTGCGATGGCGCAGCAGGGCCAGGTCGGCGACCATTGCCAGCCCCGCCACCGTTCCCACCACCGGCCGACCCGAGACGAAGCTCACCAGGGCGTAGATGGCGAGGGTCGCGGCGAAGAACCAGAGCACGAGGGCCAGCCGCCGGGCGTTCGCGGCGTCGAAGAACGACGCCAGTGCGGTGCTCTCGTCCAGCATGAGCTCGTCGTCGCTGACCGACGCCTCGTCGAGGTCCGGCAGCCCGCCGAGGTCCAGTCGGGACGGGGCCAGGTCGTCTGC
>DATHSO010000143.1:0-22993 GCA_035464095.1 Candidatus Methylomirabilota bacterium
GCGGTCGCGCGGGGGTGACGGGGAGGGCTGCGACCGCGCCGTCTCATCGAGCGGCGGCCTGCCTCGTTGCGGGAGCGGACGCTCCGGAGCGCGCTTCCCGTGGAGTGCCCGGTAGCGCCATTGTGCGGGAGGCGCTGCCTACGGGGAGGGCCTCGGGAGCACAATGGCGTACCCGGCACGTCCCGGGGGAGGCGCCCTGCCCGCGCGTCCCGGGTGGCGCTGATCGCTGCCGCTGCCGCTGTCGCTGTTCCTGCCGCTGTTCCTGCCGCTGTTCCTGCCTCTGTCCCTGATTGCTGCCGCTGTCGTCGGACGCGGACGCGGACGCGGACGCGGGATGTGAAACGGGGGCGCGCCCGACGGCGCGCCCCCACATGGTTCAGTGTCGCTCGGCGGGCTCTTACTCGTCGAGCTTCAAGATGGCGAAGAAGGAGCGGTCGAACTGCGGCCGGAAGACATAGAGCCGCAGGTAGCCGCCGGACGCGACCTGGTCGACGACGGCCTGGAGCCCGTCGGCCGACGCCACGGGCTCGCCGTTGGCCTCCAGGATGACGTCGCCGCGGGCAATACCCTGGTCGGCGGCAGGCGAGACCGGCCGCACGCCGGTGACCACCACGCCCTCGACGTCATCCCCGACGCCGTACATGCGCCGGCTCTGGGCGGTCAGGTCGAGGATGTCGATGCCGACCCGCTCGGCGGTGTCGCTGTCGCGCGAAGGCTCCGCGTCCGGCCCGCCGGCCTCGCCGACGGCGTCGCGCTCTTCGAGCTCGACCTCGATGTCTTGGCGCTTGCCGTCCCGGATCACGGTGACCTTGATCTCGGTCCCGGGCGGCATCGCCGACACGGTGTCGATGAGCTCGCGGGTGTCGGAGATCTTCTCGCCGTCGACGGCGACGACCACGTCGCCGTGGCGCAGGCCGCCCTTGTCGGCGGCCCGACCGGGCACGACCTCGACCACGAGCGCGCCGTCCCGGCTCTTCAGCCCGAAGGCCTCGACCATGTCCTGATCCAGGTTCTCGATGGAGATGCCGAGGTAGCCGCGAACCACCTTGCCGGTCTCGCGCAGCTGGGGCAGGATGCGGCGGGCGGTGTTCACCGGCACGGCAAAGCCCAGGTTCTGGCCGCGGGCGTTGATGGCGGTGTTGATGCCGACGACCTCGCCGCGGACGTTGACCAGCGGGCCGCCGGAGTTGCCGAGGTTGATGGCGGCGTCGGTCTGGATGTAGTTCTCGAAGGACGAGCCCTCGCTGGACAGCCCGAGCACCCGGCCCTTGGCCGACACCACCCCGACGGTCACGGTATGTTCCATATTCAGGGGGTTGCCGACCGCCATCACCCACTCGCCGACCCGCACCGCCTCGGAGTCGCCGAGGGCCAGGTAGGCGAAGTCGCGGTCCGGCTCGTCGACCCGAAGCAGCGCCAGGTCGGTGGCCGGGTCGCGGCCCACCACCGTGACGTTGTAGCGGGTGCCGTCGTCGAGCTCGACCACGATGTCGTCGGCCTCGTTGACGACGTGGTCGTTGGTCAGGATCTCGCCGTCGGCCGAGATGAAGAAGCCGGAGCCCGAGGAGCGCCTCACCGAGGGCTCGTCGTCCGGCCGGTCGGGCCCGAAGCGCCAGAAGTCGTGGAAGGGGTCCCGAGGCATCCGGCGGTTGCGCTCGGAGGGGTCCTGGACGTCCTTGACGAACACGGACACCACGGGCGGCACCACCCGCTCGGCGAGGGCCGCGAAGTCGGTGGCGGCCGTGGCCTGGACCGCCGGCGGCGGCTCGACGCTGCGGTCGGCGTCCGCCGGAGGGGTCAGGTCGAGGCCGCCGGCGATGACCATCCCGAACAGGACGGCGGCGACCACGATCGCCGCGAGGGAGTAGTACTTCTGCTTTTCGGTCGTCATGGTTCCTCCCGGAATCGGGCTGACCGCGGGCCGGACGGCCCGGCGGTCTCGTCAGGGGACAACAGCAAAGGCCGTGCCAACGTTCCCGGAACCCGGCTGCCCGCATGCTGCCAGATTGGCACTCGGGCCGCCGACGGGTGCGGCCGCCGTGGGTCCGGTCAGCCGGCCACGTGGACCCGGTTCTTGCCCTCGGCCTTGGCCTCGTACATCGACAGGTCGGCCGCCCGCAGCAGGAGGTTCTTCTTCATGTCGGTGGTGCCCTGCCGGGGCAGGTGGACCGGGTAGACCGCGACCCCGATCGAGCAGGTCAGCGGCTCGCGCCAGTACACCGGGCCGTCCGACCAGGAGAAGCTGCCCTGGAGGAACTGGGTCCGCTCGAGCACCCGCTGCACCTCCTCGGCGGTGGCGGTGGCCTCGTCGAGATCGTGGTCGGGAAGGATGACCACGAACTCGTCGCCGCCGTAGCGGGCCAGGGTCGCGCCGTCGTTGGTGACCGTCTGGCGGAGCAGGTAGCCGAACTCCTTGAGCACCTGGGAGCCCGCCAGGTGGCCGTGGTTGTCGTTGACCGCCTTGAAGTTGTCGAGGTCGAGGAAGAGCAGGGCGACGGTGCTGCCGGTGACGTCGGCGCGCACCAGGTCCTCGGTGAGCCGGTGGTGGAAGAAGCGGTCGTTATAGAGCCCGGTGAGGTCGTCCCGGCGGGCCATCTCGTTGGCCCGCTGGGCGTCGAGCAGGTTCTCGATGGACACCGAGGTGTAGCGGGCGAAGATCTCGAGCATCTGCAGGTCGCGCTCGCTGTAGCCGTCGGCGTCGACCCGGTTGAGAAGCTCGAGCACGCCGCACACCGTGCGCTCGATCCGAACCGGCACCGCGATGGCGCAGGCGGTGGTGTGGTCGATGCCCTCGTCGAACTTCGAGTAGAAGTTGGGGTCGTTGTGCGGGTCGTTCATGACGTAGGGCTCGCCGGTGCGGTAGACCAGCCCGGCGACCCCCCGGTCGGCGCGAAAGTGCTGCCCCAGCAGGGCCTGGGCCGACGGACCGAAGGTCGCCACGAAGTACAGCGAGGTCTCGGCCGGGCTGTCGCCCCGGTCGAAGGGCCGGTCCATGAGGATCGAGCCCGAGGCCGACGGCACGAAGTCGTTGGCCTTGGAGAGGATCTCGCCGAGGAACGAGGTCACCGCCAGCTGGGAGACCGCGAAAGCGGAGTAGCGCCGCCGGTCCAGGAAGGGCTCAAGGTCTTCAATTGGAAGAGAATAGACCCGGGGCGACTGCATCGTCTCACTATATCACGCGCGCCGCATGAGCCGTCGCAGCCGGGCCTCGAGGTCGACCACGGTCTCGGTGTGGTCGGCGCGGCCGGGCGCGAAGCGCACCGCCTCCAGGTCCCGACGCAGGGCCTGCATCTCGTCCTCCAGGGCGCCGCCGCGGCTCGTGGCGCGGACGTCCAGCCACCACCGCTCGAGGGTCACCTGGAGCTCGCGGGCGCGCTCGGCCGGGCTCTGGTCGACCCGTCGCGGGGGCAGCGCCGTCCGCCGGCGGCGGGTCAGCGCCCAGGTCAACCCGCCGCCGAGGACGAGCCCCACCGCCAGGGCCGCAGCGGGCCACACCCAGGGCGGCGGGGTCGGCTCCGACGGACCCTGCCCGTCGTCGCCGTCGCCGCCGCCGTCGACGCCCGCCGGGCCCTCCGGCACGACCGCCGCCAACGGCGTCGGGGTGGCCGGAGGGGGCGCCACGGTGAGCGCGAGGGGGCCGACGGTCTGGCTCCGGTAGCGGCCGGCGCGCGGGTCGAACACGGCGAGCGTGACGGGCTCGAGCACGAGCTCGCCCCAGCGGTCGGGGACGAGGGTCACCTGCCAGGAGCGGGCTCCGTGGATGCCGCTCTCGTCCACCGTCACCCGGCTGCTCTCCTCGGGGGGGTAGGCGTCGCACCCCTCGCAGGTGGGGAATCGGGGCGGCGCCTCGACCAGGGGCAGGTTGCCGCGCCCCTCGAGGGTGACCGTGAGGACCGTCGACTCGCCGAAGTCGATCGCCCGGGGCTCGATCTCGGCCCGGTAGCCGAGCTCGCCCACCGCCCCGGCGAAGCCGTCGGGCGCCGGCGGCCGCTCGGCCACCTCCACGACCTGGACCGGGGTCTCCCGCTCCACCATCTGCCCGGGGTCGAAGACCGACCAGGACCGGACCCCGACCGCGGCCGACACTGCGGGCACCTCGATCCGGCCGGCCTTGAGGGGGACCAGCACGGTGTGCAGGACCGGGTAGCGGTAGAAGCGGGTCCCGTCGACCTCGACCACGTCGGGGGTGACCTGGTCGGGGCTGTCCACCCGCTGCGCCCAGAAGCCCGGGTAGGACGGCGCGCTCTGCCAGTTGAAGCGGTCGATGGCGGCCACCGTGGAGTCGAGGTAGACGGTGGCCACCAGGGGCTCGCCCAGCACCGCCTCGCCGGCGCCGAGGACGTGGCGCAGGACGAGCTCGACCCGGGGCGGGGCGCGTCGGGGCATCAGCTCCGCGAAGGGGTCGGCGAAGGGGCGCCGGCCGCGCGACCGGGGCGGCGCCACGCTGCCCTCCACGACCTCGGCGGCCACGGCGCCGGCCCTGAGCTCGAGGTCGCCGGCGGTGACGGTGACCGGCCCCACGGAGGCCGGTCCCGGCTCGAGGCCGCGCAGGACGTAGCTGAAGGTCTGGGCCCTCGAGGCGACCCCGTTGACGAAGGTGAACTCGGAGCCGGTGGAGGGCCCGGCCACCACCTCGAGGTTGACGAGGGGGCCGAGCTCGGGCATGGCGGCGTCCGCCGGCGGCTCGCTGATGCGGACCGTCAGCTGGGCGACGTCGTCGACGCCGAAGCGCCTCGGCTGCAGGTGGACCTCGAGCTGGGGCTCGGCGGCGAGCACCGGCACCGCCGCGGCCAGCGCCAGCGCCAGCGCCACGACCGGGCCGACGCGCGAGCTCGGCCTGCGCCGCCTCACCAGTCCTTCTCCACCTGGGCCGCCTGCGGGGTCGGCGACCGCATCGCCTCGCGCGCCTCGGCCTCGGCGCGCTCGAGGGCCTGGAAGAGGGCCTCGTTGTCGGACGGGGTCGGGGTGGGCTGCGGCTCGCCGGGCGCCGGCGTCGGCGTCGGCGTCGGCTGCGCCCCCTGCTCCTCCTCCTGTTCCTGCTCCTGCTCCTGCTGCTCCTCCTCCTCGTTCTGGTCTTGGTCCTGATTCTGCTGCTGCTGTTGCTGCTGGAGAAGGCGCAGGGCGAGCTCGTAGTTGCGCTTGGCCTCCACATCGTCGGGATCGGCCAGCACCGCCTCCCGCAGCCAGCGCACCGCACGCTCGGCCTGCTGCTGCGCGAGGGCGGCGGTGCCCGAGTTGTAGGCGGCGCCGGGCACTCCGCCGGCGTGGGCCTGCTCGAGGAGGGGCTCGGCGCTGTCGAGGCCGCCGGCCGCCCCGAGCGCGGTCCCCAGGTCGTAGAGGCGCTCCGGGTCCCGCGGCTCGAGCATGGCGGCGCCGGCAAAGGACTCCACCGCGTCCTCGAGCTCGCCCTCGTGCCACGCCGACGCCCCCGTCCGGGCGAGGCGGCGGCTGCCCCCCGGGACGAGCCGCTGCCACCACGCCGGCTCGGGCAGGGGCCGCGCCTCCCCGGCAGGTCCGGCCGCCGCCGGCGGCGGCGGCTGGGGCTGGGGCACCGCCGCCGGTTGCCCGCCCTGCTGGGCGGCGGCGGGACCGGTCGCCAATACCAGGATCGCCCCGGCCGCCGCCGCGAGCCGCCGCCACGGCGACAGCAGGAAGCCGGCCGCCACGGCGGCCACGGCCGCGGCCAGGAAGAGAGGGAAGCGCTCCACCCGCTGCACCCGGCGCTGGGCCTCGACCTCGCGGGTCCGCAGCTCGCCGACCACCTCCGCGACGACGCCGACGAAGCGCCGGTCGTCGAGGCTGACCGCCGCGCCGTCCACCGCGCCGGCGATCGCCGCCAGCACCTCGGGGTGCGCGCGGGTGATGACCGGCTGGCCGCCGGAGTCGCGCTTGTACTGCACCGAGCCGTCGGCGGCGGGGACCGGGATCGGGCCGCCCCGCGCGGTGCCCGCCACCACCGTGACCGCCCCGACCCCGCTGTCCTTCAGCGCGGCGACGGCGGCGTCGACGTCGCCCTGGAGGTTCTCCCCGTCGGTCACCAGCAGCAGCACCCGGCCCTCGCCGTCGGGGGGCAGCAGCTCCAGGGAGGCTGCCACCGCCGCCTGGATGTTGGAGCCCGGCCTCGCCACCATGCCGGGCTGGATGCCGCTCAAAAAGACCGCCACGGCGTCGAGATCGGTGGTCAGGGGGACCAGGGGGTAGGCCTCGCCCGCGAACACCACCACCCCGACCCGATTGCCCTCGAGCAGCGGCAGCAGGCGCACCACCCCTTCCAGGGCCCGGGCCAGCCGGGACGGCGCCAGGTCGGTGGCGAGCATGGAGTCGGAGACGTCGAGGGCGACCACCAGGTCGCGGGTCCGCACCGACTCCTCGCCCGGCAGCTCGCCCCACTGGGGCCGCGCCAGGGCCAGCACCAGCAGGGCCGCGGCGCCGCACCACAGCAGCAGGCGCACCAGCCCGGTCGCCGGGGCGCCGCCCATCACCCGGTCCCACACCGCCGGCGACGCCAGCTCCCGCTGCTGGCGGACCCGAACCAGGTGGCGCAGCACAGCAGCGGCAGCCGCCGCCGCGGGCAGCGCCAGCAGCCCCAGCAGCCCGGGGGCGCCGAAGCTCACCACGGGGTCCTCCCGAGCAGACCTTCCAGCGCGGCGCCGGCGAGCAGGAGCACCAGGGCCGCCGCCGCCCAGGGCTCGAAGCGCTCCCGGGTGCGGACCAATCGGGTCGAGGTGAACTCGGTCCGCTCGAGCTCGTCGATGGCGGCGAAGACCTCGGCCAGGGCCTCGGCGTCGCGGGCCCGGAACGAGGCGCCGCCGGTGATCCGGGCGATCTCGGCGAGGAGCTCGGGGTTGACCTCCATCGCCACCTGCTCGACCCGCCGTTGGACGCGGCCGGTGCGTCGGTCGACCACGTTCATCGGCATCGGCACCACGCCCCCCCGGCCGACCAGCACGGTGTGGACCGTGATCCCGAGCTCGGCCGCCATCTCGGCGGCGTTGACCGGGTCGAGCTGGCCGGTGTTGTTGGAGCCGTCGGTGACCAGCACCACGACCTTGGACTCGGCCTCCGAGTGGCGCAGCCGCGCCACCGCCGTGCCGAGCCCGAGGCCGATGGCGGTGCCGTCGGGCAGGGCGCCGAGCTCGACCTCGTCGAGCAGGTGCCGGGCCACCGCGTGGTCGAGGGTCAGCGGGCACAGGGTGACCGCGGCGCCGGCGAAGACCACCAGGGCGAAGCGGTCGTCGGCGCGCCGCTCCAGAAAGCTCGAGATCACCTCCTTGGCGACCCCGAGGCGGTCGGTGGGCTCGAAGTCGAGGGCCGCCATGGAGCCGGAGACGTCGAGGGCCAGGGCCAGGTCGACCCCCTCGGCGCGCTCGAGCTGCCGGGACAGCACCTCCTGGGGCCGGGACAGGGCCACCGCCAGCGGTGCCAGGGCGAGGGCGGCGAGCAGCCCCGCCACCACGGTCCGCTCCGGCAGCCGCCCGCCGCGGCCGAGGGCAGCGGCGACCTCCGGGAACGGGAAGCGCTGCCAGCGGCGGCGCAGCAGCCACAGGGCGGCGAGGCCGAAGGCCAGCGGCACGAGGACCAGCCACCAGGGGGCGGCCAGGCGCATCATCGGCCGCCCTCCCCGGCCTCGGCCGGCGCCTCGGCGGCGGCCATGAAGCCCTCCACCACCCGCGCCGCCTCGCCGGCGTCGCCGATCGCCGCCCGCAGCTCGGCGTCGCCGGTTGGGCGGCGTCCGAAACGGGCGCCGTCGGCCACCGCCATCACCCGCTGGACCAGCCGCTGGCCGGTCTCGGGCCAGCCCCGGCGGCGGGCGAGCAGCCGCAGCTCGAAGGAGGTCATCTCGGCGGCGGGCTCGCCGGTGCGCCGCTCCAGGTAGCGCCGGAGCCCGGCCGCCAGGCGGTCGCAGACGCTCTCGGCGGGCTCCCGCCCGACCCGGCGCTCGAGCTCGGCGAGGAGGGCCCGGAGCTCGTCGACGGGCGGCAGGACCGGCCGGCCCCGGCCGGCGGCATCGCCGAGCCCGCGGCCCCGCCACCACCAGGCGGCGCCCGCGAGCAGGGGCAGCAGGGCGAGGAGCGCCGGCACCAGCCACTCCCACGCGAAGCCGCGGGCGCCGATGGGGTCGCGCAGGGGCGCCGGCTCGGGCGAGGCCTCCTCGGCGTCGAGCACCGAGGTCACCGCCACCCGCGGGGGATCGGGCGACCGGACCTCCACGGTCTCGCCGCCGGGCGAGCGGGCCGAGACCGCGACCTCGGGAAGCTCCTGCTCGCCCAGGGCCAGGGGCACCAGCACCAGCTTCCAGGCCGGCGGCCGAACGCCCGCCACCGGGGTCGGGCCGCCGGCCAGGGCCCACGGCCCGTCGGGGGTCACCGCCACCGCCGGCTCGCCCCACAGCCAGCCGTCGCCGCCCCGGGCCGCCGCCACCACCTCGACCGGATCGCCGACCCTGACCGCGGACGGCGACGCCTCGAGCTCGAGGGCCGGCTCTGAGGCGGTCGCCGGCGCCGAGGCCGCGACCAGCAGGCCGGCGGCCAGCACGCCCGAGCGGAGCTCAGCGCGCACGCCGGCGTTCCCGGCGCTCGAGCATCGAGCGCACCGCGGGCAGGTAGTCGGCGTCGGTCACCAGGTCGACCACGTCGATGCCCGGCGGCGGCGCCTGAGCCACGTCGCCGGGGCGCCCGCGCAGGACCCCGGGACGGCGGTGCTCCGCGTCGAGCACCGGCAGCCGCGCGCCCGGCAGGCCCCGGGTGGCGAGCTCGTCGGCCGCCCGGACCACCACAACCTCGTGGCGGGCCGCCAGGGCGAGCAGCTCGCGGCCCGGGATCGGGCAGCTGCGGTCCACCACCGCGACCACGATGCCGCGTCGCCGCAGCAGCCGCCCGGCGGCGCGCAGCGCCTGGGCGAACGCGGTCCCGCGCCCGGTCGGGACCGCGCCCAGCACCTCGCGCACCACCCGCAGCCCGTGGCGCCAGCCGAGACGGGGCGGGATGACCGTGCGCAGGCCGTCGTCGAACAGGATCGCCCCGATGCGGTCGCGGCGGGCGGCCGCGAGGGCGAACAGGCTCGACACCTCGGCGATCAGGTCGTGCACCGTCATGACCCCCGATCCGAAACGGGTCGAGGCCGACAGATCGACCAGGAGCAGCACCGTCAGATCCCGCTCCTCGCGGTAGCGCTTGACGTGGAGCTGGCCGGTGCGGGCGGTGACGTTCCAGTCGATGGTGCGGACGTCGTCGCCCCAGCGGTACTCCCGGACCTCCTCGAACTCGAGGCCGAGGCCGCGGAAGGCGCTCTGGTACTCCCCGGTGAGGCCCGCCTCCATGGCCTGGCGGGTCCGGATCTCGAGCCGCCGAACCTGGGACCGCAGCTCGGCGCCGGCCGAGTGCGCCAGGTCGACCGGGCGGGGCCTCCCGAGCCAGGCGGCGAGGCGTCCGGTCACGGCACCTCCACCGCCAGCAGCATGCGGTCCACCACCTCCTCGACCGTGACCCCCTCGGCCTCCGCCTCGTAGGTCAGGACGATGCGGTGGCGCAGCACCATGGGGGCGAGCTCCTTGACGTCCTCGGGGGTCACGAAGGCGCGGCCGCGGACCATGGCCAGGGCCCGGGTGCCGAGGGCCAGGGCGATGGAGGCGCGGGGCGAGGCCCCGAAGGCGATCAGGGGCACCAGGTCGCCGAGCCCGACCTCGGCGGGGGCGCGGGTGGCGGCGGCCAGGCTGACGATGTAGCCGCGGATCCGGTCGTCCAGGTAGACCTGGCGCACCACCTCCTCGAGCTCTCCGAGCTGGCCGAGATCGGCCGCCCGGCGCGGCTGTGGGAAGGCCTCGGCGAGGTGGAACTCGAGGACCCGGCGCTCCTCGTCGGCGGTCGGGTAACCCACCAGGACCTTGAACAGGAAACGGTCGAGCTGGGCCTCGGGCAGGGGGTAGGTCCCCTCCTGCTCGATGGGGTTCTGGGTCGCGAGGACCACGAACGGCGTCGGCAGGGGGTGGGTCGTGTCACCGATGGTGACCTGGCGCTCCTCCATGGCCTCGAGCAGGGCCGACTGGACCTTGGCGGGCGCCCGGTTGATCTCGTCGGCCAGCACCAGGTTGGCGAAGACCGGCCCCCGGTGGGGCACGAACTGCGACGTGCGCGGGTCGAAGACCTGGGTGCCGGTGACGTCGGCCGGCAGCATGTCGGGGGTGAACTGCAGGCGCTGGAAGCTGCCCCCCACCACCGACGCCAGGGTGCGCACGGTCAGGGTCTTGGCGAGGCCAGGCACCCCCTCGAGGAGAACGTGGCCCCGGCACAGCAGCGCCGCCAGCAGCGACTCCACCAGACGGTCCTGGCCGACGATGACCTCGCCCACCGCAGCTTGGATCTCGCCCAGGCGCGCGGCCGCCCGGTCGACTCGGCTCTCGAGCTCTCTGGTTTCCATGTCTCCCCCGCAGGCCAGCAGGCCTGGCTGCCACTGAGGCAAGGATCGTGCCCGGTTCCGATCTGGTTTTTCGCCTCGCGCCGGGCGTCGATTCGGCGGAACTGGCGTCAGATCGGCACGACGGGGGGCAATTCGTCGGACGAATTGCGGCGGCGCGTCGGACGCGCCGAGCGGCCGAGCGTCGCCTCGACAAAGCGACGCGGCTCGCCAGCGCTGCCGCTGCCGCTGTCGCCGGTCGCTGGTGGCTGGTGGCTGTCGCTGATCGCTGCCGCTGTCGCTGGCGTCGGGCACGGGCACGGACGCGGACGCGGACACCATCAACCGGCATCGTCCGGGCAAGGCCGGGGAGCCGCCGGCCCCACAAGGCGGCTCCGAATTCCCTCCACGTCACGACTTGAGATGCGGCAGCCGCCAGGTATCGGTGTCCACGCCCGGGTTTACCGCTGCCGAACGCCGCAGCGCCCGTGAGGGCGGGTATAAAACCCGCCCCTACGAGACACATGGGCAACCACGAGGCGAGCCGGAAACCGCTCGTAGGGGAGGGTTTTACACCCTCTCCCAGCTCGGACGCCCGGCGTCCGAGCCGGACCCGGACCCGGACCCGGTGGCGGTCGCTGCCGCTGCCCCTGCCGCTGCCGCTGCCGCTGGTCGCTGGCGTCGGGCACGGACGCGGACGCGGACGCGGACGCGGGAAGGGGCGAGGGAGCGATAGAATACCCGAGATGTCCGTGAAGCAGATCGGCCGCTACGAGATCCTGGACACGCTCGGCCGCGGCGCCATGGGTGTGGTCTACCTGGCCCGCGACCCGCTGATCGACCGCAGGGTGGCGCTGAAGACCCTGCGCATCGACCTGGACACCGACATGGCCGCGGAGTTCCGGGAGCGCTTCCTGCGCGAGGCCCAGGCCGCGGGCCGCCTCAACCACCCCGGGATCGTGACCATCCACGACGTGGGCGAGGACCGGGAGGGCGGGATCCTCTACATCGCCATGGAGTACATCGAAGGCCGGGACCTCAAGCAGATCCTTGCCTCGGGGCACCGATTCCGCCCGTCGGAGGCGGCGCGGATCGTCGCCGACATCGCCACCGCCCTCGACTACGCCCACCAGATGGGGGTCGTCCACCGGGACGTCAAACCGGCCAACATCATCCTGACCCGCACCGGCAGCGCCCGTATCGCCGACTTCGGCATCGCCCGCCTCGAGTCGTCGAACCTGACCGTGGACGGCCAGTTCATCGGGACGCCCAACTTCATGTCGCCGGAGCAGATCCTGGGCCGGCCGGTGGACCGCCGCTCGGACCTGTTCTCCCTGGGCGTCGTGCTCTTCACCCTGCTCACCGGCAAGCGCCCCTTCACCGGCGACAGCATGCACGAGGTCACCCGCAAGATCGTCGAGCAGGCGTGCCCGATCCCGTCCCTGGTCGACCCCGAGCTGCCGGCGGCCTTCAACCCGATCGTCGTCAAGTGCCTCGACAAGGACCCGTCGCGCCGATTCCAGACCGGCGCCGAGCTCGCCGTGGTGCTCGCCACCCTGGCCCGGTCCCTGGTCCGCCGGGAGCCCGACGACGAGGGCGGCACCGCCGTCCACTCCCCGGACCTGGAGACCCAGACCGGCGAGGCCATGCGGCCGGTGCGTCTCCCCGTCGAGGCGCCGGCAGCGCCGGCCCGCCGGCCGCCGCCGTGGTCCCGGATCACCCTGCCCACCCCGCTGACCTGGGAGGTGACGCCGAGCTGGGCGTGGTCGATCATCGGCGCCTGGGCCGCCCTGTGGCTGGTGGCGGGCGGGCTCGCGGTGGCGACCATCGACCGCGGCCCCTTCGCCGCGCCGACGGATGGGGTGACCCGCAACCTCCACCGCTCGGCCTCCGCCCTGGCCGCCGCCGGCGACGCCCTCGCCGCCGGCCGGCTCGACGCCGCGTCCGCGGCCGTGCAGGTCGCCCTGGACCAGGCGCCGGGGTCGCCCGCGGCCCGCGCGCTGGCCGCCGAGATCGGCCGCCGGGTCGAGGTCGAGCGGACCAGCGCGGCGACCCAACAGCGGGTGGCCGAGCTGGTGGCCGAGGGGCGCCGGCTGTACCGCGCGGACAGCTTCGGCGCCGCCTCGGCCCGCTTCCGGGAAGCCCTCGAGCTCGACCCGCAGAGCGAGCTCGCCGCGAGCTTCCTGGACCTCAGCGAGGGCCGGCAGCGCCAGGCCCGGACCCGGCCGCGCAGCGACGCGGCGCCTCGAGCGGCGGTCGACGACCTCGACCTGTCCCGCGCCACCCTGGCCACCGCCCAGGCCAAGCCGGGCACCGCGCGGATCACGGTCTACTTCAACGCCCCGATCAACGCCGGCGCCATCGTGGTGGCCGTGGACGGCGAGACCGTGGCCGAGATCCCCTTCGACCACTCCCGGAAGGGCTTCATGGGCATCAGGCGCGAGGGCAGCGGCACCGTCAAGCGGGTGCTCCTGGTGCCGTCGGGAGCGCGCGAGGTGGCGGCGACCCTGATCGACGACAAGCGCGGCCCGATCGGCACCGGGAGCTTCCGGGAGACCCTGCCGGCCAACTCCGACTGGACCCTCCGGGTCGACCAGCCCGACCGCTTCGCCGACGCCTCCTTTTTCCTGGTCCGGACCAGCCGGTGAGGCTGCGCCAGCTCCAGCTCGACACCTCGTGGGGCAGGCTCCGGGTGGTGGGCGGCTCGCGCGCCGGCGACGGCACCCTGGTCCTGCTGCCCCAGCTCCAGCTCGGCCTCGACCCCGGACGCCCCCACCGCGCCCTGCCGCCCATGCGGACCGTCGTCCTGAGCCACGGCCACATGGACCACATGGGCGGCCTCGGCTACTGGGCGAGCCAGCGCTTCCTGAACTCCATGCCCCCCGCCACCCTGATCGCCCCCGGCGCCATCGCCGACGACCTGGGCGAGCTGCTCGCCGGCTTCGCGGCCCTCGAGGGCGGGCGGCCCTACCAGGTCACGGTGGTGCCGGTCGCAGACGGCGGGCGCCACCGGCTGCGCCGCGACCTCGATCTCGTCTTCTTCGACACCGACCACTGGGTGCCCACCATCGGCACCCGGATCGTGTGGCACAAGCGGCGGCTCCGCCCCGAGCTGTCGGAGCTGTCCGGACCCGAGATCGCGCGCCGGCGCCAGGCCGGCGAGGAGGTCTCCGAGGACGTGGCGCAGCCGATCCTGGTCTACGGCGCCGACTCCGGACCCGGACTGCTCGTGGACCGCCCGGAGGCCCTCGACGCCGAGGTCGCGCTCCTGGAGTGCTCGTTCTTCAAGGACGCCGACCGCGGCCGGGCGGCCCGCTACGGCCACACTCACCTCGCCGACCTGCTCGCCAACCTCGACGCCCTGCGCTGCCAGCACCTGGTGCTCATGCACGCCTCGCGCCGCCACCGCCTGCGCGAGGTCGAGGCGATCATCGACGCCGAGGTGCGGCCGCGCTTCCCCGGCCAGGTCCACCACCTCAACGTCGACTGGGACTGAAGTCCCATTCGACAATTCTTAATTATGAATTATGAATTCTTAATTATGAATTCTTAATTATGAATTTCATCGCAGGGCGTTTCTGACAGTTTCAGAGGGATGAGTGCGATATCATTCATAATTTATAATTCATAATTAAGAATTCAGTCCGAGCTCTGCTCGGACAGCGAGCCGGCGGCGGCGACGGTGAGCTGGTCGGGGTGGAGGTGGCGAGCGATGGCGTCCATGACCTGATCGCGGGTGGTGGCGAGCAGCTCGGTGGGGTAGTCGTCGAGGCGGGACACCGGCTCGCCGGCGGTGAGGGCGGTGACCAGCTCGCGGGCGATGCCGGCGTTGGTGGCGAGGCCGACCAGGTAGGCGCCGGACTGGGCCTGGCGCTCGTCCGCGAGCTCGTCCTCGGTGGGGCCGTCGGCGGCGTAGTCGCCGATCACCTGCCGGCACAGCGCGATGGCGCGCTCCAGGTTGGCGGCCGACACGCTGCAGCTCGCGGCCCAGGGCCCGGCGAGCTCGAGGGTCCCGAAGAAGCGGGAGTAGACGCTGTAGCTGAGGCCCGCGGTGTCGCGCACCGCCATCCCCAGGCGCGAGGTCAGGGCCGACTGGCCGAGGCAGGAGTTGGCGAGGATCGCCGCCGCCTGGTCGGGGTCGCCGCGCCGCAGCCGGCCGCGGTGGCCGAGGAGCAGGTCCAGGTTGGGCCGGTCGGCGATGTCCAGGCGCTCGTCCCCCGGGGGCGGCGCCGGCGGCAGGGCGGTGTCGACCCGGTCGGCCCGGGCGCCGCTCCAGCCGTCGAGCTCGCGGGCTAAGGTCGCCGCCACCCGGTCCGGGTCGACGGCGCCGACCACGGCGAGGACCAGGGAGTCCGGCCCGTAGGCGCGGCGGTGGAAGGCTGCGAGCTCGTCGCGGTCGACGGTGTCGAGCTCGGCCTGCCGCTCCTCCACGGTGCGCTTGTGGAGCGGGTGGCCGGAGGGGTAGAGGTGGCGGGTCAGGGCCGAGAAGGCCTGGGCGAAGGTGTCCTCCCGCTCCCGCCGCAGACCGCCGAGGATGCGTTCGCGCAGCCGCTCGAGCTCGTCGGCCGGAAAGGTCGGGCGGCGCAGCACCTCGACCAGGAGCCCGGCCAGGCGCTCGAGCTCGTCGGCCAGGCCCTGGGCCGAGAACGACACCGAGGCCGGGGTGAAGCCGGTGGCGCGCACCACCAGGTTGAGGCCGTGGTCCTCGAGCTCCCGAGCCAGCGACATGCGGTCGTGGTTCACGGTGCCGCGCTCGAGCATGGCGGCGGCGACGCTGGGGACGGTGAAGCGGCCGTCGGCCGCGGCCCAGAGGCCGGCCGCGACCGTGCCGGCGATGGTGACGGTGGGCGCGTGGGGGTTGGTGAGCACCGCCAGCCGGGTCCCGGCGTCGAGCTCCACCACCCGCACCCGCTCGGCGAAGGGCCGCTGCAGGTAGCAGGGCGACGGCTCGGGCCGAGCCGCCACGGCGACGGTCGACCCGCCCCCGTTGTCGGTCGGCACGAACCAGCCCACGGTGAGGCCGCGGTCGTGGAGGTAGGTGGCCGCCGCGCGCTCGACATCGGCGGCCTTCACCGCGCCCACCGCCTCGAGCTCGCGGGGGAAGTGGCGCCAGTCGCCCATGGCGACCGCCTCGGTGAGCCCGCCCAGGATCTGGGCCGGCGACTCGTGGCTGAAGGCGACGTCGGTGCGGGTCTGGGTGAGGGCCCGGGCGAGCTCGTCGGCGGTGGGCGGCGCTGCCCGGAGCGCGGCCACCTCCTCGCGAATGGCGGCCTCGACCTCGTCGTGGCCGACGCCGGGCGCCAGGGTGGCGTGGACCTGGAGCACGCCGGGGTCGTGGAGCTCGAAGGTGAAGGCGTGGACCCCCAGGCAGCGGTTGCTCTCCACCAGGCGCTGGTGCAGGCGGGAGGTGACGCCGTCGCTGAGCGCCTGGGTGAGGACGTTGAGGGCGGTGACGTCCGGGTGCAGCCCCTCGGGGACGTGCCAGGTCAGGGCCAGGCTGCCGAGCTCACCGGCCCGCTCGATGACGAAGCGGCGCTCGCCGCGCTGGCGGCTCTCGCGGACCGTGGGGTGCGGGAAGGGGCCGCCCGCCGGCGGGATCTCGCCGAAGCCGCGCTCGACCTCGGCCAGGGCCGCGGCGTCGTCGATGTCGCCGACCACCAGCACGGTGGCGTTGTCGGGGTGGTAGAAGGTGTCGTAGAAGCGGCGCAGCACCTCCACGGTCATGGCCTCGACGTCGCCCCGCCAGCCGATGGTGGGGTGGCGGTAGGGGTGCTCCAGGTAGGCGTGGGCGAAGGAGTGCTTGAGCAGCTGCTCGAAGGGCTCGTTCTCGCCGGTGTCGAGCTCGTTGAGGATGACGGTGCGCTCGCGCTCCAGGTCGGCCTCGCGGATCAGGGCCCGGCGCATGCGGTCGGCCTCGATGGCCACCGCCAGGGGCAGCCGGTCCACCGGCAGGACCTCGTAGTAGGTGGTGCGGTCGAGCCAGGTGGTGGCGTTGAAGGCGGCGCCGACCCGGTGCAGGCTGCGGGCGATCTCGGTGCCGCGCTCGGCGTTGAAGGCCTCCGAGCCCTTGAACATGAGGTGCTCGAGCATGTGGGTGGCGCCGGTGTGGCCCGGCACCTCGTGGCGCGAGCCGACCCGGTAGACCACGGCGAAGCCGACCACCGGCGCGACCGGGGTCGGCGCCGTGAGCACGGTGAGCCCGTTGCCCCGGTGCCGCCACTCGGAGATCCCGTTCAACCGCTGGCCGAGCTCGAATCCGTGCACGTCACCTCCCCGGTGAAACAGGGAACCTACCACTGCCTCGGGTTGTTTCCAAGGTCTTGCGGGGCGAGCGTGTGCGGGCGCGGCTGCGAAGCCTGGCGCGGGTCGGCGTCAGTCGATGACCTCGGGGGTGGGCGCCCCGCGCGGGACGCGCTCCCGCACCGTGATCTCGACCCGGTCGACCCGGTCGATGGCCGCTGACGCGTGCTCCATCCCCTCGAATCGCAGCTCCCCGCCAGCGGGGACGTCGAAGCGGCCGGCCATCACCAGCCGCCGCCCCTCGTCGTCGCTGTGGTAGTGCAGCGTCGCCTCGAGCTCGCCGGCGCAGCCTTCGGGCTCGTCGCATGTCAGGGCCACGAGCCAGGTGGTGGCGTCCGGGTGGATGGAGGCACGAACGCCGACAAGGCTCAGGGCCAGGCCGCGCGAGCTGAGCGGGACGTCGTCGGCGCGATACCGAATCGGCCCCGGCTCCTCCACCGCCGTCGGCGTCACCGGAGGCGGCTCACGCCGGGTCAGCAGGAAGAGGACGGCCGCCGCCGCGACCACCACCGCGAGCAGGATCAGCAGCCCCCGGGTGTTCTTCACCGACGTCGGGCTCAGTCGATCACGTCGTCGTTGCGGGTCTCGGCGCCGCCGACGCCGCCACGGTCGAGAGGCAAATTGCCCGGGTGGGGCGCGTTGCCCTTGTAGTCGGGCTCGAGCCGGGTCCCGCCCTGCATCCAGACGACGCTCACCTGGACGCTGGGCGTCCAGCCCTCGTCGACCCCGTCGGGGGTGGCGAAGGTGTGGCTGAAGGTCGACTTCTCGTCGGGGCCGAGGACCCCGGTGACCGGCACCGACGCGGTCATCGGCCGGCCGTCGGGCACGGGTGCCTGGAGGTTGGCCTGGACGTCGAGGACGGTCTCGGTGCCGCGGTTCACCACCTCGCCCCGGACCTCCCACTGGCCGCCCTCCATGGGCGACACGCTGACGTTGTTCAGGAGCACGCTGCCGCCTTGCTGGAAGCCCTCGGGCACGGCGGAGGAGCCGTCCGAGGCCGGCTCGGCCGCCTCGTCCTCGGGGCCGGCGATCCCGCTTCCCCGGACGTGCTTGACGTGCTCGTCAGTGATGAGGATGCCGCCGTCGGCGCCGGCGGCGCCGTCGTCGGGGACCTGGAGCGAGCCCGCCACCCCGAGGGTGGTGGGCGCTGCCGGCTCGGCCGCGGGCGCATCCAGGGCCGCCGCCTCGGCCTCGGCGCGGCGCAGGCTCTCGAGGTCGACGTCGGCGACGTCGTAGGCGAGCCGGCTGCCGTCGGCCATCTCGACCATGAGGTACGAGCCGGTGACGGTGTAGCCGGCGGCCTCGATCAACGAGCCGTCGCGGAAGGGGATCTCCACCGCCGCGGCCGGGCCGACGGCGAGGCTGAGGAGGACGAGGACAACCAGTGGGCGCATGGTGTTACTCCTGCCGCCAGTTGGTGGTGGACGCGATGATGTCGACGGCGTGCTCCTTGCGGGGCCCGAGCCCGCCGGTGATGCCGCCGGTGGAACCGGCGCCCGAGGTCGTGCCCTGGACGTAGGTGGTGTTGCCGATGGTCCAGACCGAGATGCCGGTGAGGACGTCGTTGACCTCGGTGTACTCGCCGAGGCCGCAGGCCAGGCCGAGGTCGTACATGCGGCCGATGCCGGAGGCCCGGCAGACCTCGGGGGCGATCGGCGCGGTGGGGTCGGGGGTCGCGGTCGGGGACGGCGTTCCCGGCGGCGTCGCCGGAACGCAGATCTCCGGCGGGTTGTCGGCGGTGTCCTCGGTGGGCTGGAAGGTGGTGAAGTAGACGTGGCTCGCGAAGATGGTGGCCTTGAAGTTGACCTTCTCGGAGCCGCCCGGCGGCGTCGAGCCGAGGTCGTTGCGCAGGCTCAGGTACCACCCCTTGTCGGTGTCGAAGGCCGAGTCGGTGCACAGGGTGGCGCCGGGATCGGGGGTGAAGGCGTTGACCAGGTCGGTGTCCCAGGCGCGCGCCACCAGGTCGGTCTCGTCGTAGGCGGGGTTGGCCACGCTGTCGTTGTCGAGGTCGTCCAGGACCACGAAGAAGTGGTTGACCGTGGACGAGGTGTCCTCGCCGAGGTTGGCGCGGTCCCCCGAGCCCATGGCGACGGCGTAGGTGTAGTTGGCGCCGTTGAAGACCACCGGCACCAGCGCCGGCTCGTGGAAGAACTGCTGGCGGCCGTAGGTCGTGGTGAGCGAGGTCGTGGAGACGTCGAAGATCCGGCGCAGGGTGCCGGCCGCCGCACCGGTGGCGCCAGCCGTGAAGGGTGACGGAAACTGGAGCCGCCAGATGGCGCCGTTGGTGTCCCCGAAGTAGATCTTGTCGTGGAAGCCGTCGTTGTCGGAGTCGAGCAGGGCCGGGGTGCCGGGCACCGGGACCCCGATGTTCTCCTTGACCACGGTGGCGCCGGTCTCGATGTCGACGCCGTAGAAGTAGAGCCCGGTGATGTCGGTCTCGGTCCGGTCCCAGCCGCCGCCGAAGAAGGCGACCCAGGTGTCGTCGGGCCGGACGTTGCCGCCGCCGTCGAGGGCGTAGACGCCGATCCGGGCGATCGCCGGCTGCGACCAGGTCCAGCCCAGGTCCCAGTAGGGCTCGCACTGGTCGCCGGTGAAGCCCACCGGGCAGTTGGCGTCGTCGTCGTTCGGAACGCCGGTCCCGTCGACGACGTTGTTCGTGATGTCGGTGTCGGTGTCGTGGAACTCCCACAGCAGCTTGGGGTACTCGGCGTCGCAGCCCGAGGCGGTGCCGTCCAGGCAGCCCGGGAACACGCTCTCCGGCGGCTGCCAGTCGTCGGCGGCGAGCACCGGGTCCGGGGTCGTGATGTCGAGGGCGAGGACGCCGCGGCCGCCGCGCCGCATGGTGGCCAGGGCGACGGTCCGCCACTCCCGGTTGGAGTCGCCGTCGTGGTCGATGAAGACCTCGCCGACCGAGATCATGCCGTCCACCATGTACTGGTGCTCGGTGCCGTAGGTCATCCGGTAGAGCCGGTTCACGACCGCCTCGGGGACCCACGAGAAGAGCTCGATCCCGGTCCCCAGGTCGTGCGCGTCGTCGTAGGTGCCGCCGTCGTCGCGGTCGAAGAAGCCGCCGTCGAAGGCGTGCAGCTGGCCGTCATTGGCGCCCGCCAGCACAACCCGCCGGCGCTTGGCGTGCTTCTCCCGGAAGCTCAGGTAGTCGTGGGCCGGGCCGAGGCCGAAGTCCGAGAAGAACATGAAGTTGTTGGGTGGGTTGATGACCCGCGGCTGGGAGTGGTAGACGTCGCCCAGGGTCCGGTAGTTGTTCGGCCGCGGCGGGTTCGCCGGCGCCGGGCTCAGGCCCAGGCCGGCGGGGTTGACGTGGATGTTGCGCACGAAGTTCACGACCTCCACCGCCTCGAGGTCGCTGGCGCCCCCGGCGACGTCGAGCATGTCCTTGAACTCGGTGCGCAGCGCGATGCCCGCCGCGTCGGTGTCGAAGATGTCGGTGACGGCGTGGCGCGCCCACGAGCCGGTCAGATCCGAGCCCATGAACACGTTCCGGGTGGAGCTGACGACCTGGTCGTCGAGGATGGCGCCGGCCCCGGCGGGGCTGCCGCCCAGCTCCCACACCATCTGGGTGGTGTCCACCGTGCAGTCGGCGGTCACCGGCAGGGTCGGCTGGCTGCGGTTGAAGGCGAAGGCCAGGAGGTCGCCCTCCCAGATGGTCTGCTTGTTGCGGGGTACGAAGTTCGGGAACACCGTGAGGAAGTCCTCGACGTCGGAGGGCTGGCCGCCGGCCGCCGGCGGCGGCGACACCACGAAGGGGATGAACTGGCGGTCGCTCTCCTGCATCGTGTCGATGACGTCATAGAGCACGTCCACCAGCTGGCCGGCGTTGGTGGCCGAGTAGAACTGGCCGCCGGTGATGTCGGCGATGCAGCGCAGCGGCGAGTCGGCCGGCACCGACTCGGAGAAGCCCACGGTGTAGACCTTGACCGGGTCGATACCGGCGACCGGTGGGCTGGCGAAAAGTTGCGCTGCGCCGGGGTTCGTTCCGTCCCCCACGCAGGCGGCGTTGGGTATGTTCGTCGGACAGCGCTCCTCCCCGTCGGTGATGAAGATGACGTACCACAGCCGGCACTCCTCGAGGGGATCGGAGGCCCAGGCGCCGACGGTGCGCTGGTCCTCGTACCAGTCGTAGGCTTCGAGCAACGACTTGTTGATCGGCGTCGAGCCCCAGGTCGGCAGCGGGTTGGGGTCGTAGTCGGGGTTCGGGTCGCCGGAGCCGTCGAGCCGCGCATTGTCGAAGCTGTCGACGAAGCTCAGGGTGCCGCCGTCGTTGACCAGCTTGACCGAGCTCGCCATGGGCTCCAGGTAGGCCAGGAGCTCGTCGAGGTTCGAGGTCGCAGTGCTCCAATCCGGCAGGTCGACGATGGGCAGCAGCGGGTCGCCGCTGTGGAGCACGGTCCAACCCGAGCACAGGTCGCGACCGCCAGCGTTCAGGTCGACCGCAACGTCGATCCGCTGGAAGTAGGGGTCGACTCCGACCTGACCGTCCCAGATGTGCCCGTAGGCGTAGTCGACGAGGGCGCCGGTGTACAGGAACTTGAGGTCGAGGGCCTCGCGGGAGTCGCCGGCGGCGCCCCAGGCCTCGGTCCAGCCGCTCCACTCGCCGCACCAGTCGGAGCAGGCGTAGTCCCAGGTCCGGGCCAGGAAGTTGTCGAAGCGGGACACGGCCGCCGTGGCGCGGTCGATGCCGCCGGCGAAGGCGCCGACGAAGCCCTGGGGCTGCGGGAAGCTGACGCTGAAGCCGGTGTCGAGCCACTCGTAGAGGTCGCACCAGACGACGGCGCAGGTCTCCCAGTCGGCGCAGGTGACGCTGGTGCCGTCGCACTGGCTGACGGCGCAGTCGGCGGCGCAGTTGATCCGCGCGACCTGCAGGCGGAGGTTGCCGCAGAAGTACTCCAGCCGCAGCCGGTAGCAGGCGCCGCTGTAGATCGACAGCAGGTTGTCGTCGCCGGGGCGCAGCTCGACCTCGCCGCTGGCGAGCTCGACGTCGTGACGGGAGAGGCGGCGCACCAGGTGCCAGCGGGCGCGGTCGCCGTCGTTGACCGCCTCGGCCTGGGTCGGCAGCTGGTCGACGTAGAACAGCCAGCCGTGGTCGACCCACAGGTTGTTGTCGGGGTCGGCCCCGGCCCACAGGACGCCGACGGCGGCGTTGGCGTCGCCCGTGAAGTCGAACTCGAAACGGAAGCTCTCCCAGTCCCTGGCCAGGTAGCCGGGCTTGCCCATGACGCTGTCGTCGACGACGAAGAGGTTCGACGTTCCTTTCTTCGACAGGACCTGCGTGCGGTCGCCCATGCCTTCCGGCGGCGGCCCGGCGAGGCCTCTGGTCTGGACCAGGTGGGTGCCCCAGAAGCTGCCGCCGCAGCTCACCGCGTCGGCGGACGAGGCCATGTCCGTGGGCACGGTGGCGGTCCAGTTGTACTGGCTGATCCCCACCGGCAGGGCCGGGGCGGTCGCCGAGCTGACGTCCTCGTCGACGATCACCCGCGGCTCGTTGGGCGGGAAGACGCTCTGGGCGTGGACGGCCGCCGGCGCCGCCAGCAGCAGGGCGGCGAGGGCGGCGGCCGCGCCGGTCCGGACCGGGCCGGCGAACGGGAGTGGCTGCGTCGTGGCTCTCATGCTGTCTCTCCCCTCGCCCTAGTCGATCGGGGTGAAGGTGTAGGTCGGCGTGAAGGTGTTGGTCGGCGTGTAGCTGGGCGTGAACGTGGCCGTGTTGGTGAAGGTGTGGGTCGGCGTGTTGGTGGGCGTGTTGGTGGCCGTGTTCGTGAACGTGTTGGTCGGCGTGTTGCTGGGCGTGAAGGTGGCCGTGTTGCTCGGCGTGAAGGTGTTGCTGGGGGTCGCCGTGTTGGTAAAGGTGTTGGTCGGCGTGTTGGTCGGGGTCTCGGTGAAGGTGTTGGACGGCGTGAAGGTGTTGGTCGGCGTGAAAGTGTTGGACGGTGTGAAGGTGTTGGTGCGGGTCGGCGTGTTGGTATAGGTGTTGGATGGCGTGAAGGTGTTGGATGGCGTGAAGGTGTTGGACGGCGTGACGGTGTTGGACGGCGTGTAGGTGTTCGACGGCGTGTAGGTGTTCGACGGCGTGTAGGTGTTGGTCGGCGTGTAGGTGTTCGACGGCGTGTAGGTCGGGGTCGCCGTGTTGGTCGGCGTGGGAGTGGATACGTTATACGAGGAGCACGGGCGGCACTCGAGATTGCCGCCACCGACCGCACCGCCGATGAGCTCGATGGTGAGGCAGACCTCGTGCTCGCCGAACAGGGTCCCCGAGGCCCCGGTGCCGTCAATGTCGGTCCACCAGGCC
>DATHSO010000144.1:0-3750 GCA_035464095.1 Candidatus Methylomirabilota bacterium
TCCAACAACCAGATCAACCAGATCTTCGGCGCCTACGCCCCGGTCAACGGCTACGCCGACGTCCGGGCCTCCAAGGCCGGCGCCGCCTACTACTGCTACGGCTCGGTCCTGGACAATCTGACCAGCGACCCGACCACCGTGTTGCCCCAGTAGGCATCGGTAAACTCCGAACCGCGGGCGGGGCCTCGGCCCCGCCCGCTTTTTTGTGGGTGGTGAGTGGAAGTGAGGAATGAGTCGTGAGTGGTGCGTCGTGATCAGGGCCGGCGATCGCTGCCGCCGACCCTGACGCTGCGACGAGTCGTTGGTGGCTGACGCTGTTCGCTGATCGCTGTCCCTGCTCGCTACCGCTGCCGCTGCCGCTGCCGCTGCTTCTGTTCGCTGCTTGCTGACCCTGCACGCCATTCCCGACACGGACACTGACGCGGGCACGGGCGGCGATCGCCTCGGGCCAACGAGCCCCCCGACGTCGTCACCGGCCGGCGATTGGAGCGCCAGGCATCCCTGCCTGGCGTCACGGACCTCGCGGTTCCGCGGCGCGCCACCGGCCTCCGCGCCCGTGACGGCAGGCTCGGAAGCCTGCCGCTCCACGCGAACGCCCGGCCGCCATCCGAGCGCCACGCCTGCATTGGAGCGCCAGGCATCCCTGCCTGGCGTCACGGACCTCGCGGTTCCGCAGCGCGCCACCGGCTTCCACGCCCGTGACGGCAGGCTCGGAAGCCTGCCGCTCCACGCGAACGCCCAGCCGCCATCCGAGCGCCACGCCTGCATTGGAGCGCCAGGCATCCCTGCCTGGCGGCAGGGGCAGCGGCAGCGGCAGCGGCAGCCGCAGCGGCAGGAATACTAGCGCGGTAGCTGCGCCCGGAGCTGGGATGCGAGGTCGGTGCGGCCCATGGCCTCGAGGACCCGGAACAGGTTGTCGGGCAGCTCTGGGACCGCCGGATCGAGAGCGACGGCTCTGGCGTAGGTCGCCGCCGCCCGGTCCACCTGGCCATCCAGGGCGAGAGCCAGAGCGAGCCGGTTGGTCAGAGGGGCGCTGTCCGGGCGGGCCTCGAGAGCGGCCGTGAAGCTCGCCACCGCTGCGCCGGTCTGCCCGGCGGCGAGCTCGGCGATGCCGAGCCGGCCGAGGATCTCCGGGTCGCCCGGTGCGAGGCCGGCCGCCTCCCGAAGGAGCTCCATTGACTCGGCGAGCCGGCCCCCGCTGTAGGCCTCGTAGCCCTGCTGCATGAGCGCCTCGGCGAGGTTGGTCGTGTTGCGCCGCGCGGTCTCGGGGGTCCGCGCGTAGCGGATGGCGAGCCGGTAGTGGTGAACGGCCTCGTCGAGCCGGCCCGCCTCCTCCAGGAGGACACCCAGGTTGCCGTGGGGCTCGTCGGCGTCGGGCTGCAGCTCCACGGCCCGCCGGTAGTGCGGCACGGCCTCGTCCTTGCGCCCGATCAGGTGCGCGGTCAGACCGGCGTTGTACTGGATCAGGGAGTCCTCGGGGAAAAGCTCCACGGCCTGCCGGGCGAGCCGGTAGGACTCGCCGAGCTTGCCGGCCCACCCCAGAACCTTCGACAGGTTCATCAGCGCCGTCGCGTGGTCGTGGGGGTCGAGCTCCGACTCCACTCGGTCCGCGACCTCGGCGATCCGGGCCTCGCCCCACCCGGCGTCGAGGCGCACGGTTCCGCGCTCCGCGAGCTCCTCGACGATGGCCACGGCCAGTCGGCGGTTGCTGTCGATGGTGGGATGGACGTGGTCGACGAACAGGTCGTCCCCGGGGATGCCGTGCTCGGCCCAGCGGTCCGCGAGAGCCGCGAAGTCGACCACCGGCACCACCCGCTCGGACGCCACCTCGCGGACGATCCCGGGCATGGGACCTAGGGCGCGCAGCGGGCAGACGTCCTCGTCCCGCGCCCGCTCGAAGGCCGCCCGTGCCTCGTCCCAGCGCCCCATCTCCGCGAGCAGCCGGCCCTGGAGGTAGGCGACCTGGGCGTGGCGCGGGTCGATGGCGGCCGCCGCCTCGACCGCCTCCAGCGAGATCTCCATCCGACCTTCGCGGTGAGCACGGGCACCCGCCTCCACCAGCGACCGGAAGCGCTGCTCCTCCTCGGGCTCGAGGCCGTCGCGGTGCTCGGACTTGAAGGGACGGCTGTCCCTGAGGTTCGAGGCGGGCGTCACGAAGAGGATGTCGGCGCCCGCCGAGGCCGCGATGTCGACCATCCTGGCGAGGTTGAAGCGGTAGTGCTGGAGGATCTTCTCCGCGAGCTCGTCGTCGCGGGTGTAGGCCGCCGGTCCCACCGCCTCGTCGAGGATGGTGGTGACCTCGGGTGCGAGGATGCTCCGGCCGGCCGCCGCCGCGGTCTCGTCGGCGGCCTTCGGATCCGGCCGCAGGACCGAGGCCAGGGCCGCCCAGGTGCGGGTGCGCGCCGCCAGGGCGCCGACGCCGCGCAGGGCGCGCGGCATGGCGATGATCTGGGGGTAGGTCCGCCGCTCGAGGAACTCGTTGTGGCCCGAGTACACCACGAACAGGTCGGGGCTGTAGGCCGCGAGCTCCTCCATGAGGATCGCCACCCGGTAGCTCGCGTAGCTGATCCCGCCAGCGTTGACCACCTCCCAGCGCCGGTCCGGGTCGGCCACCGGCAGCAGCTCCCGCAGCCAACCGCAGAACGAGGTCGCGTCGTCGTAGGGCCGACCGTAGGTGGTCGACCCGCCGACGCAGAAGATCCGGAAGGCGTCGCCCTTGTCGGCGGGGAAGCGCTGGCTGTTGAACAGGGTCCCCTTGTTGGCCGCGGTGACCAGCTCGGCGCCCCCGCTGCCGGACCGTTCGACGAACAGCGGGCTGGTGGAGGAGAAGCCGACGTAGGGGTCCCCCTCGAAGAGCACGGGCCGGACCCCGGCCAGGGCCAGGACCGCCTCGAGCAGCACGAAGAAGACCACCGTCACGATCAGTGACAGCAGGAGCTTTCTCCAAATCGAGGTCGTGCCCGGCATCTCGACTCCCTGCGCCGCACCGGTACCCTTCGGGCCGCAACGCCGCCGCGAGTCTAGCAGGAACCCGCCGTGGGCCACCGAGTGAGCCCCACCACGCCGCCACTCCCTCCGACTCTGCTAGGCTCTGCTCGCCTGGGGAGGGCGCCCATGACGACGACGATCCCGATGACCACGACGACGCGTATCGCAGCGGCGGCCGGGTGCCTGCTCGTTGCGTTGATTCCGGCCGCAGACGCTGCGGACACGGCGCTGCTCCGGCTCGAGCGGAGCTCGGCCGGGGACCGCAACGCCCTCATCTCAGCAGGCGTCGTGCTCGTGGCCGAGACCGAGGACGCCCTGCTTGCCGTCGGGCCTGCGTCCGCGGTGGAGGACGCTGCCGCAGCCGCCGGCCTCGCCGCCCGGGTCGTGGACCCCGACCCGGAGGCATCCGAGTTCGCCCTGGCCGGGCTGCGGCCGGGCTGGTCCGAGGTCGACCTGCTGGCCTGCGGCGAGGTCGTGGCCCGGAGCCGGGACTGGCTGCTCCTGCGCGGCTCGGGCTTCACCGCCCCCGAGTGCCGGGAGTCCCCGGGGTGGTTCCTGCGGGTCCTCGACATGGCCCCCCTGGCGCCCACCCCGGAGGCGCCGTCCTGGGCGAGCCGCCGTCAAACGCCCCTGCCCCTCGTCCAGGAGATGGTCAACCAGGTCGACACCGCCTTCGTCCTGGGACACTGGAGCGCGATCTCCGAGTCGCCCGGCTGGACCACGCGGCACTCGCGCTCCCAGGGGTGCTTCGACGCCGCGGAC
>DATHSO010000145.1:0-2449 GCA_035464095.1 Candidatus Methylomirabilota bacterium
GGCGTTCTGCTTGGCCTCGAAGCTTGCTCCTGTTCCGATTTTTGCAAGCGGCTCGGGTGCTACCAGGGCAGGCGCTCGCCGTTGGCGTGCCAGAACGAACCCGAGCTGTCGAGGTCGAGCTCGTCGATGCGGGCGATGAGCCCGGCCGCCGACTCGGGCGGGTCGACCAGGCCGCTGTGACCGGTCATGCCGGTGCGCACGTAGCCCGGGTGCAGCAGTGCCACCGCGATCCCGTCGCCGCGCAGGTCGTGGGCCAGGGACCGCCCCACCATGTTGACCGCCGCCTTGGACATCCGGTAGCCGTAGCTGCCGCCGGATGTGTTGTCGTCGATGGAGCCCATGCGGCTGGTGACGATGGCGACCTTGGAGCCGCGGCCGAGGTTGCCGCGCAGGGCGGCGGTCACGCGCAGCGGGCCGAGGCTGTTGACCTCGAGCTGGCGGCGGATGCCGTCGAGGTCGAGGTCGTCCAGGGTTTCCTCGGAGAGCACGCCGGCGTTGTTGACGAGAACGTCGAGGCTGCGGTCGCCGAGGGCGTCGGCGAGGCGCGCGATGCCCTGCTCGTCGGCGACGTCGACGCCGTCGACGACCTCCACGCCGAGGTCGGCGAGCTCGTCGGACGGGGTCCGACAGGCCGCGACGACGTGGTCGCCGCGCTCGGCGAGCTGGCGGGCCAGCTCGAGGCCGATGCCCCGGTTGGCGCCGGTGATGCAGACGGTTGCCATGAGAACCTCCCCCTGGGAAGACGTGCGACGCCGTCGCGGAATTCCCCGTTCGGCCGCCGGCGCCGGTGCTACAGTGGGCCATGGCCGACGACGGCGGCGCGCCGGTTCGCCCCTCAACCGTCACCCTCCCCGAGGTCCCGCCCGACGGGGCGACGACCCTCCTCGACTTCTTCGCCCAGCGCTTCCCGCGGATCCCGGCCGCGGTCTGGGCCGAGCGCTTCGCGGCCGGCAGGATCTGGACCGACGACGGGCCGGTGGCGGCCGACGACCCCTACCGCCCTCTGCTCGTGGTCCACTATCGGCGGGAGGTCGAGCGCGAGCCGCCGGTGCGAACGGACTTCCGCGTGGTGTGGTCCGATCGCCACCTGCTGGTGGTGGACAAGCCGCCGAACCTCCCCGTCACCCCCGGCGGCCGCTGGGTGAAGGGCTGCCTGCTCCACCTGCTCGCCGAGGCCACCGGCACCACCGACATCGTGCCCCTGCACCGCCTCGACCGGTTGACCTCGGGCCTGGTGCTGCTCTCCCTCGACCCGGCGAGCCGTTCCCACTACGGTCGCCTGTTCCAACCCGACCCGCTGCTCCAGAAGACCTACACCGCGGTCTCGGAGGTGCTCGGCGAGCCGCCGTCCGGGCGCTTCACCCTCGACCACCACGTCGCCCGCAGCCGGGAGCACCACTGGCGCCAGGTGGTCCGTCCCGGCCTGCCCGCCAATGCCCGCTGCGAGGTCGAGGTGCTGCAGGCGGCCGGCGGCCTCGCCCTGCTCCGGCTGCGGCCCACCACCGGGCGCAAGCACCAGCTCCGGGTCCAGCTCGCCGAGGCCGGCCTGCCGGTCCTCGGCGACCCTCTCTACGGCACGTCGCCCTGCCACGGGCCGGACGACGGCTCGCAGCGGCTGTGGCTTGACGCCCACCGGCTCGCGGTCCACGGCTTCGCCGGTCCTGACGGCTGCGATCTCGACGCCCAGTGGACCTCGTCCCGGCCGCCGGCACAGCTGTGGCGCCACGCTCTGGAGCAGGCCCGGCGGTCGGCGTCCCGGCCGTGACGAGCTGCTGACTCAGCGAGGCAGCAGCGACCGGAAACGGCCTGTCCGACGCAGCTGCACCCCATCCTCCTGGACGGCCTCGAGCTCGGGCCGGAAGCGCTTCCAGGCATCCGCGGCGTCGGTCCGACGCAGCCAGTCGCCGACCTTGTCGAGGTTGGCGGGCTGCTCTCGAACCAGCCGCAGCAGGTCCTTCCGGCGGTCGTCGGAGAGCTCCGGGCCATCCCGCCGCCAAGTGGCGAGGAGGATCTGGGTCGGGGTCGCGAAGACCGCATCGGCGCCCCCGGCCAGGGTTGCCTCGAGCTCGGCGGCCGGATCGCTGGCCAGGGTTCGGGTCGGGCGGGGGAACTCGAGCCGGCCGACCGCGCCTTCGAACACCCGGCCTGAGCGCTGCCGAAAACCGCGGCGGTCGAGAATCCGGGCGACGGCGAAGCGCGCCCTCGGACCGATCATGTCGTAGTCGTAGTTCTCGTAGCGCTCGTCGACGAAAATCGAGATCGTCCGCAGCCACGGGCACGGCGCGGCGCTGACGCCGCCCCTGTTGAGCCAGCGGGCGAGACTGACGAGGATGTCCTGGTTCACTTGCTTCACGGTTGGGTAACACGGCTCGACCGCCGGGTTCATCCATCCTCGACCAAGCAGGTCCCCGAAGGTGTTATTCAGGGGGGTCAGTGATCAGCGATCAGC
>DATHSO010000146.1:0-20100 GCA_035464095.1 Candidatus Methylomirabilota bacterium
CCGCCGTTCAATCCGCCCCCTCGCGACCGCGCCGACGGGCGACGCCGGGCCGAGCCGCGAGGCCCGGAAGGCCGGGGCCACCAGGTACAGGACCCGAACCCGCACCCGAACCCGGATCCGGACCTCCCGACCCCGTCACCCCCGCGCGGCGTCGAGCCGGGCGCCGAGCAGCGCGACGCCGGCGATGGCCGCGGTCTCGGCCCGCAGGATGTGGCGGCCGAAGCGGACCCGGGGCCAGCCCGAGTCCGCCAGCAGCCGTTCCTCGTCGTCGGTGAGGCCGCCTTCGGGACCGACCAGCAGCAGGCGGCACCGGTCGAGGGGAAGGCGATCCGGCGGCTCCCCTTCGGGGTGTCCGACCACCCCCGCGCCGGGGGTCGCGCCGGCCACCAGGCCCTCGAGGCTCACCGGACAGGCGACCTCCATGGCCCACGCCCGGTGGCACTGCTTGAGGGCCTGGCGTCCGACCCGGTCCCAGTGATCCCGCCGGTCGACCGCCCGCCGGAGGTTGAGCTGACTGCGCGCGCAGCAAACCGGCAGGAAGCGGTCCACTCCCAGCTCGACCGCCTTTTGAACCACCAGGTCCATGGCGGACCCCGCCAGCACGCCCATCGCGAGCGCCGGCCCCGCAGGTGGCCGCGGCTCGAGATGAAGCTCGCCGAGAGCCACCCGAACCTCACCCCGACCCGTCGCCTCGAGCACGCCAGAGGTCACCCGTCCGGCGCCGTCGGTGACAACGACACGGTCGCCGGCGCGCAGGCGAAGCGCCCCCGTGACGTGGCGCGCCTCCGCAGCGCCGAGAACCACCACCCGGCCTACCTCGAGGGAGTCGGGAGGCGCGAGCAGCCACGGAGGCTGCTTCACCCGTCCGCTCCGGGCCAGGCCACCACCAGGCTCGCCCACTCGCCGAGCCGCCGGCCGCCGGTCACGGTCAGCCCCCGCCGTTCCAGGCTCGAGACCAGGGCTCGTCGCTCCGACACGAGGAGACCCGCCAGGATTGCCGTACCGCCGACCGCCAGCACCCGACGGATGTCCCCGAGCAGGCCTCCGAGCTCGGCGCTGATCATGTTGCCGAGCACGAGGTCGAAGACGCTGTCGCGGCAGCACTCGACGCTGCCCGCAACGGTCAGGACGGGACACGGCCGGTCCTGGGCCACCGCCGTGGAGCTTGCCTCCCAGGCGGCGATGGGGTCGATGTCGACGGCCACCACCGACTCAGCGCCGAGCTGCTGGGCGGCCACCGCCAGAATCCCCGAGCCGGTGCCCACGTCGAGGACCCGCAGGCCCGCACAGCCGACCGCCTCGAGCTCGAGGAGGACCAGCTGTGTGGTCTCGTGGGTGCCGCTTCCGAAGGCGGCCCGCGGCTCCACCACCAGCCGGCGACGACCGACAGGAGCCTGGCTCGGGCACCCGGGGTGAGGGTCCACCCACCAGGTGTCACCCACCGGAAACGGACGCAGGCTCTCCCGCCAGCGCGCGGACCAGTCCTCGGCCTCGTGATCGGAGCGACTGACCTCCGGCGAGCCGAGCCCCCGCAGCACGCTCTCGACCGCGTCGGCGTGGCCGGCGTCCGCCCGGGCCAGCCAGACCTCGGCCCGGGCGAGGCCGCCTGCTGCGGGCAGAATCTGGATGCCGAGAACGGGCAGGAGCGACAGCGCGTCGGCGAGGGCGTCCTCAGAGCCCGCGGCTACCATCCCGTCGAGCTTGACGAAGGCCGTCATGATCCGAACCGGGTCAGTCGCCCGAGAAGGCCCGCTTGAAGCGCTCGAACAGCCCGCGCTGGTCCTCCGGTTCGACCCCGCCGCCGAGGCGGGCGACCTCCTCGACGAGCTGCCGCTGCTCGGAGCTGAGCTTCTTCGGAACCACGACCCGGAGGTGGACGTGAAGGTCGCCGCGCCGGCGTCCGTCGACGTTGGGCATGCCCATCCCGGGCAGTCTGAGGGTGTCGCCGGGCTGGCTGCCGGCCCCGATCTTGACCTTGGGGGCCTCGCCGAGGACGCTGCCGACCTCGACCTCGTCACCGAGCATGGCCTGGTAGACCGAGATCGGCAGCTCCATGTGGAGGTGGTCGCCGTCGCGCTGGAAGACCTCGTGAGGCTTGATCGCGATCACCACGTAGAGGTCGCCCGCGGGCCCGTCGTGGGTCCCGCTCTCGCCCTCGCCGGTCAGCCGCAGCCGCATGCCCGCATCGACACCGGGGGGAATGCTGACCTTGAGGGTCGCCTCTCGCTCGACCCGGCCGCGGCCCCCGCAGGGCTGGCACGGGTGGCGGTTGACCTGCCCGCCCCCGCCGCAGCTGGGGCAGGTCTGGGCGACCGACAGGAAGCCCCGCCGGAACATGACCTGGCCCGCACCTCCGCAGGTCCCGCAGGGCTCGGGCGAGGTCCCCGGCTCGGCCCCCGTGCCCGAGCAGGCCTCGCAGCGCTCGAGCCGCGGCACCCTGATCGACCGCTCGACACCTCGGGCGGCCTCCTCGAGGGAGATGCTCAGACGGTACTGGAGGTCGCTGCCGCGGCGGCTGCCCTGCCGGCCGCGACCGCGGCCCCCGAAGATGTCGCCGAAGCCGAAGCCGAAGAGGTCGCCGAGAATGTCGGCGAAGTCGCCGAAGGCCCGCGGGTCGAAGCCGGTGAAGGGCTGGCCGTCCACCCCCTGGTGGCCGAAACGGTCGTAGCGCGCCCGCTTGTCGGCGTCGGCGAGCACCGCGTAGGCCTCGGACGCCTCCTTGAAGCGCTCCTCGGCCGTCGCGTCGCCCGGGTTGCGGTCGGGGTGGTACTGGACCGCCAGCCGCCGGTACGCCTTCTTGATCTCGGCCACCGGCGCTTCGCGCCCGACGCCGAGGACCTCGTAGTAGTCTCGTTTTGCGCCAGTGCTCATTGTCGGTGTATCAGGTCTCCTCGTCCGCCCTGCCGATCGCGTCGTCCTTCATGCTGATGCCGAGGGCCGCCATGGGGTCGGACATGATCACCTGGGTCAGGATCTGGCTCGCCGACTGGACCGCCAGGATCGCCTCCTCGAGCACCGACCGCTCCTCGTTGGCCAGCGCCTTGCGGGCGCGGTCGAGGGTCGCCCGGACCTCGTCCCGCTCGACCTGGGCGAGAGACTGGCCGAACTCCTTGAAGACCCGGTCGTTGGTGTGGATGATCCCCTCGAGGCGGTTCTGGAGCAGCCGCACCTCGCGCCGGTTCTGGTCGTCCTGCCGGTGCATGTCGGCCTCGGCGATGAGGGCGTCGATCTCGGCCTTGGACAGGCCGCCGGCGGGGCTGACCTCGATGCTCTGCTCCTTCCCGGTGGCCATGTCGCGGGCGGACACGTTGACGATGCCGTTGGAGTCGATGGAGAAGGTGACCTCGATCTGGGGCACGCCCCGCGGCGAGGGCGGGATGCCGACCAGGTCGAAGCGCCCGAGGGAGCGGTTCTCGGACGAGATCCCGCGCTCGCCCTGCAGGACGTGGACCGTGACGCTGGTCTGGTTGTCGGCGACCGTGGTGAAGATCATCGACTTCTTGGTCGGGATCGTGGAGTTGCGGTCGATGATCTTGGTGAACAGACCGCCGTGGGTCTCGATGCCCAGGGAAAGGGGCGTCACGTCGAGCAGGATCAGGTCCTTGACCTCGCCCTGGAGAATCCCGGCCTGAATGGCGGCGCCGATCCCGACCACCTCGTCCGGGTTGATGTCCTGGCACGGCGGCCGGCCGAAGAACTCGGTGACCACCCGCACCACCATCGGCATCCGGGTCTGGCCGCCGACCAGGATCACCTGGTCAATGTCCTTCTTGGCGACCCGGGCCGCCTCGATGGCGTTGCGGCAAGGCTCCAGGGTGCGCTCGACGAGGTCGCCGACCAGCTCCTCGACCTGGCTCTGGGTGAGCCGCATCTGGAGGTGCTTGGGTCCGGTGTGGTCGGCGGCGATGAAGGGCAACGAGATCTCGTGGACGTCGTTGGTCGACAGCGCGCACTTGGCCGACTCGGCGGCCTCCTTGATGCGCTGCATGGCCATCATGTCGTCCGACAGGTCGAGGCCGGTGTCGAGCTTGAACTGCTCGAGAATGAACTCCATGATCCGCGAGTCGAAGTCCTCACCGCCCAGGAAGGTGTCGCCGGCGGTCGACTTGACCTCGTAGATCCCGTCGCCGATGTCCAGCACCGAGATGTCGAATGTGCCCCCGCCGAGGTCGTAGACCGCGATGGTCTCGTTGGTCTTCTTGCCGAAGCCGTAGGCGAGGGAGGCCGCGGTCGGCTCGTTGATGATCCGCAACACCTCGAGACCGGCGATGGTGCCGGCGTCCTTGGTCGCCTGCCGCTGGCTGTCGTCGAAGTAGGCCGGGACTGTGATGATGGCCTGGCTGACCTCCTCGCCGAGGAACTCCTCGGCGAACTCCTTGATCTCGCGCAGCACGAAGGCCGAGATCTCCGGCGGGCTGTAGCGCCGTCCCTTGATCTCGACGTAGGCATCGCCGTTGTCGGCCTCGACGATGGCGTACGGGACCAGGGTCCGCGCCCACCGAACCTCCTCGGAGTCGAACTTGCGGCCGATGAGGCGCTTGACGGCGTAGGCGGTGTTCATCGGGTTGGTCATGGACTGGCGACGGGCGATCTGCCCGACCAGGCGCTCGTCGTCGGAGGTGAAGGCCACCACCGACGGCGTCGTCCTCGCGCCCTCGCGGTTGGGGATCACCACCGGCTTGGTGACGTCCACCACCGCGGCGCAGGAGTTGGTGGTCCCCAGGTCGATGCCGATGATCTTAGCCATCGACGCCTCCAGTGCCCGGACCGCCCGGGCCCCCGGCCGGCGCTTCCCGGCTCCCCTGCGGACGGGCGGCCACGACCCCGACCAACGCCGGCCGGAGCAGGCGCCCGTTGAGCAGGTAGCCCTTGGCGAGAACCGTCGCCACCGTCCCGGGCTCGAGGTCGGGATCCTCGACCTGGTGAACGGCCTCGTGGACCTCGGGCGAGAACGGCTTGCCGAGCGGGTCGATGACCTGCACTCCCTGGCGCTCGAGGGTGTCCCAGAGCTGGCGCGCGATCATCACGACGCCGTCCCGGAAGGCCCCGAAGTCGGCGTCCGTGCCGTGCTGCAGGGCCCGCTCGAAGTTGTCGAGCACCGGCAGCAGCTCGCGGATGAGGTCCTCGCTGGCCATGCGCCGGAACTCCTCGCGCTCGCGCTCGGTGCGCTTGCGGAAGTTGTCGAACTCGGCCAGCTTGCGCAGGTGGATGTCCCGGAGCTCGTCGAGCTCGCTCTCGAGGCGCTCGATCTCCACCTCCACCGACGGGCCCAGGTCGACCGGCTCGAGGCCCGTCTCGCCGCCTCGTCGGGGGACCGGCTGGGGCGGGCTCTCGGCGGGTGTTCCCTCGTCCACGAACTCGATCTCGATTTCCTCGTCGCGGTCGCCGTCGACGGCGGACGGGTCCTTGGTCTCTTCACCCATTCAACGCTCCCGGTTCCTGCAGCATCTTCGTCAGCGAGTCCCCGATGAACTCGACCATGGGCACGATGCGAGCGTAATCCATGCGCCGAGGTCCGACGACTCCGAGGGCGCCGGCGCTCTGGCCGTCCTTGAAGAACAGGGTGGTCACCATGCCCAGCTCACCGGACGCGGTGACGTCGGACTCGCGGCCGATGATCACCTGGGTCGGGCCGCTGGCCAGCGCCTTCCGGATCTCGCGGACGATCCGCTGCTCGTCGTCCAGAGTTTCAAACAGCGAGCGGACCCGGTCGATTTCGGTGAAGTCGTCGGTCCGCAGCAGATTCTCGGTCCCGGCCACCTGCACCTCGACCCGGGCGGTCACCGCCGGCAGGATCTGGCGCAGGATCTCCACCGCCTGCTCACCCAGGGAGTCCGAGCTCGCCCCCTCGTCGTCCGCGACGTGCCGGTTCACAGCCTCGGTGATCTCGTCCAGGGTCAGGCCGCGGTAGGTCGCTGTGAGGTAGTTGCCCAGCTCCAGGAGCCGATCCCGGCAGATCTCTTCGTCGAGAGCGAGCAGGTGCTTCTCCACCGCACCGTCGGCCGTCACCAGCAGTCCCAGCACGCGCCCGCCATCGAGGGCGACCATGGAGACCGCCTCGAGGACCCTGCCGTGACCGAAGGGGCGCAGGGCGACACCGGCCTCCAGGGTCACCTCGGCGGTGACCCGCGCCACCCACCCGAAGTCCTCCACCAGCTCACGGCGCATCTCGGACATCCGGGCCTCGAGGAGCATCCGGTCCCGGGCGGTCAGCCGACAGCCGCGCAGCACCGTGTCCACGTACAGGCGCAGGGTCTGATCCGAAGGCACCGTCCCGGCCGAGGCGTGGGGCCGGGACAGGTACCCGGCCTCCTCGAGCTCGGCCATGATGTTCCGGATCGTGGCCGGAGACAGGCCGAGGCCCGAAAACCGCGCCACCTCGCGCGAGGCCACCGGCCCACCCGACCGGATGTACAGCTCGACGATGGCGCAGAGCACCTTGACGACCCGCCCGTTGAGATTCACCTTCGGTCCCCCGGATGGCATCGCACGACCTCGGCAAGAAAAGCGCAAATCCAGCAATACTTGCACATATGCCCACGAACCTCGGCTATTGTAGCATCTCCCCCGAGGTCGCGACGACAAGCGCCCGGCGCGGTCTCGGGCGGCCCGACCGGACGGCGCCGATCGTCTCGACACGCCCGGTGCCAACCGTCCCGGTCCTGCCGGCGAACCGAGACGCAGGATCGAAACCAGGCCCCCGGCCGATCCACCGGAGCCGACGTTTCGGGCTGTCGGCAAAGGACTTGGCCGCGATTGACCCGATTCGAGCCGCTGTGTTAGCTTTGGACTGGCTGACGAGGTGGCAACCCCGACATGGTTTTCTTCAACTGGGCAACGATGCAGATGGCCGCCAAGATCGTGTACTACGGTCCCGGTCTGTGCGGCAAGACATCGAACCTCTCGTACATCTACGCCAAGACCACGCCGACCTCCCGCGGCGAAATGGTGTCGCTGGAGACCGAGTCCGACCGGACCCTCTTCTTCGACCTGCTGCCCATCGAGGTCGGGACCATCGGCGGCTTCAAGACCCGACTCCAGCTCTACACCGTCCCGGGTCAGGTCTTCTACAACACCACCCGCAAGCTGGTGCTCAAGGGCGTCGACGGGTTGGTCTTCGTGGCCGACTCCCAGCGGCCCATGCGCGAGGCGAACATCGAGAGCTTCGCGAGCCTGGTCGACAACCTCGAGGACCTCGGCCTCGAGATGGTCGACCTGCCGCTGGTTCTCCAGTACAACAAGCGCGACCTCAAGAACATCCTGACCATCGACGAGCTCAACCACGACCTCAACGAGCACGGCAGCTACCCCACCTTCGAGGCCTCGGCCATCAACGGTACCGGCGTCTTCGAGACCCTCAAGGAGATCACCAAGCTCACCTTGAAGAAGCTCCGGAGACGGATGGCGAGCTCCCAGCCGGGAGCGGCGCTACCGGCGTCTTCGCCGGTGCGCCCGGTGATGCCCCCGCAGCGCCGGGAGTCCATCTCCGCGGCCGCCCTCGCGCGAGCCGCCGAGGAAGGCGTGGTGTCCTCGAACGACCCGCCGCCGGCCGCAGCCGGGGCGCCCGAAGCCGCCGTCCCGCAGCCCGAGACGCCACCGAGCGCGGATCGAGCCCCCGGGACCGCCGGGGCGATCGGTTTCGGAGACGAAGCCCCAGCGCCGCCCGAGCCCGGCCCCGGCACCGCCTGGGCCAGCGGCACCGTGTTCGACAGCCGGATCGACGACGAGACCGCTGCAGAACCGGAGGCCGCGGCCGCGCCCCGCTCCGACGCCGAAGGAGGACCGACCTTCGAGCCGGCGGCCGCCACCGACCCCTGGCGCGAGGAGGATGCCGCCGACGAGGAGCAGGCTGCCCCCGAGCCCGGGCCGTCGTTCAGCACCGAGACCGATCCCGGGCTGCAGGTGGAGTTCGACCGTCGGGAGTCCGACGAGGTTCTCGACGAGCCGCCTCCGGTGAAACGCGTCCACGTGTCGAACCAGCTCGACATCCTCGCCGAGCTCGAGGGCCTGCGCTCCGGGGTAACGGCGGAGCCTGCCGGCGGCCGCCGGACCGGCGCCATCGCCGACATCGACATCGACTCCCTGATCTCTGGCGCCGTCCCCAGCTCCAAGGAGATCCGGCGGAAGATCCGGCACGAGCTCAACTCCGACGTCTTCGACAGAATGGGTGCGGTCGAGGTGACGATCAACGTCCGCGACACCCAGGGCACGACCATCCACACCCTCGAGCCGGTCTCGATGACGGTGGACGACGCCGGACGGCTGTCCAAGCTGTCGCTCCGCTTCCTCGTCGATCTGGACCACCTCCAGTGACCGAAGGACCAGTCCGCGAGCCGATGACTCGATCCGCCCCCGAACCGCAACGGCGCCCCCTCCGACGCCGCCTCGGGATCCTGGCAACGGTGGCCGCGGTCGGCGCCCTCACGGGCTCGCTGGCGGGGTGCGGATCCACCGGCCCCACGCCAGAGCCTGTGGCCGAGAGCTCGGTCCGAAGCGGCCCCACCGAAAACGCGTTCACGAGCTGGGAACGGAAGACCCGGGAGCGGGCCGACGACCTGCTCGCCGAGTCCCGCCGGTTGGCCGACGAGGGTGATCCGCTCGGCGCCCTGAACCGGATCGACGAGGCCCTGTGCCTGGTTCTCGAGCCGCCGCCGGGCTACGCCACGGCGCCCGCCTACCTGGACTTCGTGGCCAGCCTGCTCGCCGAGGCCGAGGAGCTCGAGCACGGACTCATCGTCGAGGAAGGTCTGGACCCCGAGTCCCAGGAGCTCGTCGCGCTGCCGCCCATCGAGCTGCCCGAGGTCGACGAGGCCGCGGTGGTGCCCCGGGACCCGGCCGCGCTGCCCGTCAGCGAGTACCCCCTCGTGCGCAACGCCACGGTCGAGCAGTTTCTCGACGCGCTGACCCGCACGGGCGAGTACCGCCGGCGCATCGAGACCGGGCTCGCCCGCTCCGGCGACTACCTGCCGATGATCCGCGACAAGCTCTTCGCCGCCGGCCTCCCGCAGGAGCTCGCCTACCTGCCCCTCATCGAGAGCGCCTTCTCGGTCAAGGCCTACTCCCGGGCGCGGGCCCACGGCATGTGGCAGTTCATCGCCTCCACCGGCCGCCACTACGGGCTGGAGATCGGCAGCCTGGTGGACGAGCGCCGCGACCCGGTGCGCTCCACCGAGGCCGCGGTCGCCTACCTCGCCGATCTCCACGCCGAGTTCGGCGACTGGCACCTCGCCCTCGCCGGCTACAACTCGGGCGCGGGCAACGTCCGGCGGGCCATCAGGAGATCGGGCAGCCGCGATTTCTGGACGCTCAAGCGCTACCTGCCGCGGGAGACTCGAAACTACGTCCCGGCCTTCATCGCGTCGGTTCTCATCGCCAAGGACCCCGTGGGTTGGGGCTTCCCGACCCCCCAGGAGCGGCCCTGGGACTACGACCGGGTGGCGGTCCCCGACGCGCTCGACCTCCAGTTCCTGGCGGAGCGCATCGCCCTGCCCGTGGACGAGCTGCGCAGCCTCAACCCGGCCATCCGACGCGACCTCACGCCGGCCAACCGGACCACCGACCTGTGGCTGCCGACCGGATGGGCCGCCACGGTGGAAGCGGTTCTCGCCGAGGTGCCGCGCTCCGAGTGGGCGCCCCGCATGATCCACACCGTCCGGCGGGGCGAATCCCTCTCCACCATCGCCCAGCGATACGACTCCACCGTCAGCGCCATCCGTCAGGCCAACGGCCTGCGCGGCAGCCTGATCCACCCCGGCCAGAGCCTCATCGTGCCGCGCTTCGGGGTCGGCGTCGACGAGGCGCCCCGGCGCGTCGCCGAGCACGGAGGGTACGTCGTCCAGAGCAACGACACCCTGTGGGACATCGCGCGCTCGTTCAACGTCTCCCTCGACGACCTGTGCGCCGCCAACGGACTCAGCCGCCGCGACGTCATCCGGCCCGGGCAGCGGCTGCGGCTGCCCGACGGCTCGCAGCCCCGACCCGGCGCCCACGGCGCCGGTAGCGAGGTCCCGGTCTGGTCGGGAACCTACACGGTGCGGCGGGGCGACACCCTGTCGGGCATCGCCGCGCGCCACGGCGTGTCGGTGTCCGCCCTGCGGCAAGCCAACGGCCTCACCGGCTCGCGGATCCACCCGGGCGACGCCCTCACGGTGCCCGCAGCGGCACCCCGATCCGCCTCGGCGCGACCGACGGCGGAAGGCGCGACCTACAAGGTCCGCCAGGGCGACACCCTGTACGACATCGCCCGCACCTTCGGGGTCTCGGTCAGCGAGCTGCGACGGGCCAACGGGCTCAACGGCTCGAAGATCTACCCCGGCGACGTGCTCCGCATCCCGGCCTCGCAGGCCAAGGGCTGACGCTTTGCACCGGCCAGCGCCCGGTCAGCCGACGGGCCGCCCGGTCCGGTCGACTCGCACCTCGCCGATCACCGCGCCCGAGCCGTCCCGCTCGTAGCGGACCTCCACGGCGCCGTCCTCGAGGGGCTCGCGATGGAGGCTGCGCACCACGCGACCGTCGCCGTCGAGCTCGTGGACCTCGGTCAGGACGTCGTCGAGGTGCACCTCGGCGCGGATGGGCGAGCCGTCACGGGACACCAGCACCCAGACCGGGGCGTCAGCTGGAGCAACGTGCTCGGCCACCGGAACCGGCGAGCGCGGCGCGAAGGGCTGCAAGCCCTCGACCTCGTAGCCCGGTGCCGTACCCTCCTCGGAGGTGTCGACCCGCGGGAAGAGCAGGGCCGCGATCTCGAGCTCGTCGTCGCCCCGGCGCACCAGCAGGCCGGCGCGCTGGCCCCACTGGAGCCCTGCGAGCAGGAAGCGCAGGTCGGCGAGGTCGGCCGGCTCGGCGCCGTTGACGTCGACGATCACGTCGCCGTGGGCGAAGCCCACCGCCTCGGCGAGGGTGTCGGGCCAGACCATGGACACCGTGGGCGGCCCCTCGTGGTCGTCGAGGAGCCGCAGGCCCAGGGTCGGGTAGGCCTCGATCGCGCCGTCATCGGGGAAGACCCCCACCAGGTCGGCGAGGGCCCGGCTGAAGCGCGCGAGCGGCTCGGCCGCCGCCGGACCGTGACTGCCGCCGCCCATGGGGTGGCCGGTGGGCTCGCCGTCGGGGTCGGGCGGCGGCGCCGTCACCGGGCAGAAGGTCACGACCTCCAGGGGCGGCAGGCCGGCCGCCTCCCGCTCCTGCTCGATCCGGCGGGAGATGCCCAGGCCGTAGGCGACGTGGCCCGAGCCCACCACCAGGACCACCGTCGTGTCCTCGGCGACCTCGGCGAGCACCGACCTGGCCATGACCACGTCCCAGAGGCACTGGGCCGCGTACATGTTCTCGAACCAACCGGGCGGCAGCATGGCCACCGTGTCGCCGAAGTAGCGCGCGATCAGGTAACGGTGCTGGGGGCTTCCTTCGGTGGTGACCTCGCCGATCTCGGCCCGCTGCGCCTCGGTCAGGGCGTCGAGCCCGCTCCGGTTGACGGTGCGCGGGATCTCCCGGGGCACGTTGACCCCCACGACCGGGATGCCGTTCCTCCTGGCGGCCTCCATCACCGGCCGGTAGTACTCCCAGCGGTAGCCGCCGCGGTCGTACCAGCCGGTCGCCTCGAGGAGGGCCCGGTCGTCGAGCTCGCCCCGGCCCCAGGCGGCGAGGGCGTCGCGGTCGTCGCGCTGGAAGAACTCCATGGCCAACACCAGGGGGCGGCCGCCGGCCGCGAGACCCTCGAGGAGACGGGCGTGGAGGAGCTTCTGGTCCAGGGAGGTGTGACCTTCTCCGAGCAGCACGACGTGGGCGCCGGCCATGCGCTCGACCGCGGCCTCGAGCTCGAGAGTCGCTTCGCCGGCGCTGTCGTACAGGGCGCCAGCGGGCGCCGACCCGAGCTCGAAGGCCAGGTCCGGGTCGCCGAGGGGGAGCGTGTCGAGCTCCGAGGCCGCGACGAACGCGGGCAGCAGGAGGGTCAGAACGAGAACCGGTCGCATGGTCACCTCCGGGCCCAACAGTAGACCATCCCCCCGGCGGCCGCCACTCCGCGAGGCGGTGGCCGGCCGTGCTACGATGCCCGCTCGTCGCGCGGCCGCCAGCCGCAGGAGAGCCACCATGACCGACCGCCCCGCCGTCAGCCCAGCCTTCGACGACGCCCTCGAGACCGAGAACTTCGAACGGGTCGAGGAGCTGTGGCTGGAGTCCTTGGAGCGCGACCGGATCCGGGTCGACGAGCTGCTCGAGGTCCGACGTCGGCTCTTCGAGGCCGGGCGGAAGAACCTCGCCATGACCCTCCTCGAGCTTCTCGTCGAGACCCTCGAGGGTCGCGACGACCCGCACCCGACCCTGGCCGCCCTGCGCGAGCTGGTCCGCCTCACCGACAAGCCCGGACCCGAGCTCATCGAGCGCCTGCAGCGGGCCCTCGGCGCCGCACGCGCCGACAACCCGTCCCTGGACGCGGTGGTGGCGCGCTACTCCCTGACCTCTCAACGGCGACCGGCCGAGACGCTGACGGAGATGGAAAGCTGGCTCGACCACGACCGCGGCACGATCGTCGAGGTGGTCGGCCAGGGCGTGGGTCGGGTCATCGAGCTCAACCTGGAGCTCGACAACATCAAGGTCGACATCGGCGGCCGGCGCCCGGTGTCGGTGCCCTTCGGCGCCGTGTCCCGCTTCCTCCGGCCCCTGCCCGAGGGCGACTTCCGGCGGCGCAGGGTGGAGGACCCCGAGACCCTCGCCCGCTTCGTCGAATCGGACCCGGGAGGAGCCCTGGTCGAGATCCTCGGCAGCCTGGGCGACGCGGTCGACGTGGCCGCCATCAAGGCCGCCCTCGACGGCGTCCTGCCGAGCTCGAGCTGGACCTCGTGGTGGAACCGGGCACGAAAGCACCCCCGGATTCTGAGCGCGGGGACCGGCTCGCGGCTGCGCTACTCGGTGAGCTCGAGCGCCGAGGACGCCGCCGAAACCCTGCTCGCCGCGCTCGAGCGCGCCGACCCCCGGGAGCGCCTCGCGGTGGCCAAGCGCCTCGCCAGCCGTGGCGACGACGGCGCCCGTGCCGCCGCCGAGGTGCTCGAGGCCTCACTCGCCCGACTCGAGGCCGAGGACCCCGGGCTGGCCTGGGAGACCGCGGCCGCCCTCCAGGCGCTGCCCGGGGACGGCGACACCGCCGCCGCGGCTCGGCAGCGCATTGTCGCCGGCGCCCGGCCCCTGCAGCTGCTCGGCGGCATCCAGGACCGCCAGACCCGGCTGTCGGCGCTGGAGGCCCTGCGCGCCGCCCGGCCCGGCGACTGGGCCGGCATCTGGGGCGAGTGGCTGCTCCACGAGGAGACCGCCTCGACCCTCGAAACGATCGCGACCGAGCTCGACCGCCACGGCGCAGCGGACGCCCTCGACAGCGCCGTCGAGGCGGTGTTCCGCAACCACCTGGAGCACCCCGCCCAGTTCGTCTGGGCCTGCGAGCGGATGACCGACGCCGACGCCCCCGAGGCCCTGAAGCGGCGCATGACCCCGTCCCTCCTCGAGAAGCTCCCCGACGGACTGTCCCGGCGCGAGTTCGCCGCCCTGCGCGGCCGCTGCAAGGCCCTGCTCGACGGCGGCAAGGTCGCCATCCGCCTGCTTCTGGAGAGCGCCAACGAAAATCAGGCCCAGCGTTTCGCCCAGCGCGTGGCGCGCCTCCCGGGAGTCGAACCGCAGCGGGCCCGACTGGTGGAGCAGGCCGCCCGGCAGGCCCACGGTCCGGTGGAGACCGATGACGAGGGACCGCTGCTGGTCGCGACCCAGCAGGCGGTCGAGGCCCGCCGCGCCGAGCTCAAGCGGCTCCTCGAGGTCGAGATCCCCAAGACCCTCAAGGGCATCAACGCCGCCGCCGCCGAGGGCGACCTGCGGGAGAACTTCGAGTACCACATGCTGCGAGACCGACAGGAGCTGCAGTCGGCGAAGGCCGCCAAGATCCAGCGCGAGCTCGGCGAGGTGCGGATCCTCGAGCCCGGCGCCGCCGACGCCTCCCAGGTCAACATCGGGACCGTGGTCTCCTTCGACGGCGGCACCGAACCGGTGACCATCCTCGGCGCCTGGGACGCCGACGTCGACCGCCGGGTGTTCGCCAACGGCTCCGGCCTCGCCGAGGGCCTCCTCGGCCGCCGGGCCGGCGACCGGGTCGAGGTCGAGGGGCGCGAGGTCACGATCACCGCCATCGAGCCCTGGCGGGGTTAGCCCTACCTCCGCCCCGGCGGTGCGCGTGCCGTGCTCACCCGGATCGGGTCCGGGACCGGGGCGCGCCTCCGAAGCTCAACGAACTCGTTGCCTCGTCGAGCGCCGGCTGAGGCGCGGCGCCTCATCCGTCACTCGCCGAGAATGGGTGAAGGGTAGAGTGCCGGCATCCGGGATCGGGTCCGGCTCGAGCGTCAGAACGCCCGAGCCGGAGGAGGGTGTAAAACCCTCCCCTACGATTGGTTGCCGGATCGCCGCGTGGTTGCCGGGTCCCGGTACGGGTTTGGATGCGGCTCCGGCCGCTGCCCCCGATCGCTGGCGCTGACGCTGATCCCCGTCCCTGGTCGCTGGCGCTGAGTCCTGAAGGTGATTACCGACGCTGCCGCCGTCGCTGCCCCTGAACCTGCCGCTGACTCTGCCCCTGTCACTGTCACTGTCTCAGCCGCTGTTCTCCGCGACCGCTCCGCGTCCTTCGCGTCTTCGCGGTGAACCTCCCCCTCACTCGGGGGCGCGCAGCAGCTCGAGCTCCTCGTCGGTGGGCTCGAAGACGATGCAGCCGACGGTGCCGGGGCCGGCGTGGGCGCCGACCACGGGCCCGATCTCGCCCTCGAGCATCTCGACGATGTCGAAGGTGTCGACGAGCTGCTCCTTGAGCTGCCCACCCCACTGGGGGGCCGAGGCGTGGGCGGTGGCAACGAACACCGGCCGGCCGGTGTTGACCCGCTCGCGCAGGATCTCGAGCAGCCGGGCCTGGGCCCGCTTGCCGCCGCGGACCTTGTCCACCGGCACCACCTCACCGTCCACCTGGCCGAGGATCGGCTTGATGCCGAGCAGGCTGCCGATCAGGGCCTGGGCCTGGCCGATCCGGCCGCCCTTGCGCAGGAACTCCAGGGTGTCCACCAGGAAAAGGAAGTGGAGCCGCTCCCGAATGTCCTCGAGTCGGTGCACGATCTCGTCGACGCCGAGGCCGCGCTCGATCAGCCGGCCCGCGAAGACCACCAGCATGCCGAGGCCCACCGAGTTGGCCTTGGAGTCGACGACCCGGACCTGGGGCTCCCCGGTCCCGTCGGCCTCGAGCCGCAGCTGGGAGAACTCGTTGGCGCCCTCGGCGGCGGCCTCGGCGGCGTGCCGGGCGGTCAGGGACTGCTTGGCCGAGATGTGGACCGACACGATGTCGCCGGTGGCGATCAGGCGCCGGTAGGTCTCGAGGAACTCGCCCTTGCCGGGCGGGCTGGTGGAGGGGAAGATGTCGCCCCCCTCGAGCATCTGGTAGAACTCGTCGGGCAGGAGGTCGACGCCGTCCTTGTAGACCGTGGAGCCGAAGACCACCGACAGCGGCACCACCGTCACCCCCTCCCGCCGGGCGAAGGACGGCAGCAGGTCGCAGGTGGAGTCGGTGACCAGGTGGATCCGGCTGGCCGGCTGGGTGATCCTGAGCACGCCCTTGGCCGCGAGCCGCTCCACCGCCTGCACCGCCTCGAAATCGGTCACGGTCACCCGGTTGACGAGGTCGCCCAGGTTGCGCGCCTCCTGCACCTTGGTCAACACCTCCCGCTCGACGGGCGTGAACTCGAGGGCGAAGAAGTCGTTGCCCATCTGGAGCCCGACCTTGGCGTTGAGGGACGGCAGTCGCTCGAAGGCCTCCTCGAGCTGCAGCCGCTCCTCGATGGCGTCGCTCACCAGGACCCCGAGGTCGGACTCGATGCCCCGCTCCACCGCGGCCGGCACGAGCTCGACCACGAACGCCCCCTGGTGGAGCCCGGCGATGCGGTTGAAGGCCTTGCGGCCCTTCAAGTTGCCCCAGTAGGCCTGGACCACCTCGCCGTCGTCCATCCAGATGCCGGCCCCGGGGCCGACCGTGATCTTGACGTGGCCGGTGATCCGGTCCCGCTCGAGGATCCGCAGCAGGTCGCCGACCGCGATCCGGGTCAGGTCGCCGTACAGCGACCCCAGGTCGTCGCCGAGCTCGCCCCCGATCTCCCGGGCGAGCAGCAGCAGCCGCACCTGGAGCAGGAACCGGGCTGGATCGAGCCCGTCGGGCGAGACGAAGTGGAACTCGCTGCCCGCGGGTGTCTCGTCGATGCCGGCGGGGCGCCGGTCGAGGACCAGGAACGGCGGCAGGCGCAGACCGGTCCCGGCGAGCCGGGCGTAGAGCTCGACCGGGGAGATGCCGTCGAGCTGGGGGTGGACCACGACCAGCGCGGGGTCGAGGCCGGCGGTGAAGCGGAGCGCCTCCTCGCGGTTGACCGCGTTCACCACCTCGTACCCGCCCTCGTACAGAGCGAGACCGAGGTCCCGGCGCCGCTGGTCGTCAGTGTCGGCTATCAGCACGCTCAAGGACTGAGCCACACCCTGTTCCTCCTCCACGAACTGCAAGTATACAACGATGTTGCGACGTCCGCGCGAGAAGCCACGACCACCACCGGAGCACCCGCGTCAGACGCCGCGGCGCTCGCACGCGCCCGCCAGGGTGCAGTCCTCGCAGCGGGGCCGGCGGGCGCCGCACACCCTGCGGCCGTGGAGGATCAGCCGCTTGCCCAGGTCCACCCACTCGGACCGCGGCAGGAGAGCCTCCAGGTCCGCGGCGACCCGTTCAGGGTCGGTCTCGGAGCTGAGCCCGATCCGGAAGGCGAGGCGCCTGACGTGGGTGTCCACGGCGACCCCGGCGGCGATGCCGAAGGCCTCGCCGAGGACCACCTTGGCGGTCTTCCGGCCGACCCCCGGCAGGGCCACCAGGGCCTCGAGCTCGTCGGGGACCCGGCCGCCGTGGTCGGCGGCGATCCGGCCGGCGGTCTGCCTGAGGTTGGCGGCCTTCGTCCGGTGGAACCCCGTCGGGCGGATCAGCGCCTCGAGCTCGTCGAGGTCGGCCCGCGCCGTCTCCTCGGGCCCGGGGAAGCGGCGGAAGAGCTCCGGCGTGACGGCGTTGACCCGCTGGTCGGTGCACTGGGCCGACAGCACCGTCGCGACCAGGAGCTGCCACGGGGTCTCGTGGTCGAGCTCGCACTCGGCATCCGGGTAGGCCTCGGCCAGCAGCTCGGCGACCAGGCGGGCCCGACGCCGGCGGCGGTCAGTAGTTGAAGCCGCCGCCACCGATGAACTCGCGCAGGAGCGACGTGTGCGGCACCTCGTCCGGAAAGACGGGCACGAACAGGGACAGGAACTTGAGAAGGCGGAAAGCCTCCGGGTAGGCTCGGCTGGACCGCGGCACCTGGAGCAGGAAGCGCTCGGCGTAGTTCTTGAGGACCGCCGGCTCGTAGACCAGCGCCGAGTTGAACATGACGTCGGCGTCCTCCTGGTACGGGAAGATCCACCGTCCCTCGCCGCGCCGGACCCGGTCCCAGAGCTCGAGGGTCCGCTCGGCGGTGAAGCCGCGGAACATGCGGTCGCGGACGATGCGCCGGATCAGCCGGGCGTCCGAGGTGAAGATCCGGTTGTGGTCGTCGATGGCGAGCTGGCTGAGCGCCGACACGTAGATCCTGTACTTCCGGTGGCGCGGCACCGACTCGGTGAGCTGGCCGTTGAGGCCGTGGATGCCCTCGATCACCAGCACCTGATTGTCGCCGAGCTGCAGCGGCAGCCGGTCCTCCTCGGGCCGCCGCATGCCGCGCACGAAGTCGAATCGCGGGGCCAGGATCCGGCGGCCCTCCATGAGCTCGGCGAGCTGCTGGTGGAACAGGGCGAGGTCGATGGCGTCCAGGGACTCGAAGTCGGGGTGGCCCTGCTCGTCGAGGGGGGTGGCGTCGCGATCCACGTAGTAGTTGTCCAGGGACAGGGACACCGGCTCGAGCCCGTTGACCCGGAGCTGGATCCCCAGCCGTTCGGCGAAGGTGGTCTTGCCCGACGACGACGGGCCTGCGATGGTCACGAGCCTGGTCACCGGCCACCGGCCGAGGATCTCGTCGGCGATCTGCGAGATCTTCTTCTCGTGCAGCCCTTCGGCGACCCGGACGATGGACCTGATGCCGCCGTCGAGGCTGAGCGTGTTGAGCTGGCCGACGTTTCGCACCTCGAGCAGCTCCTGCCAGAGACGGGTCTCGGTGTAAATCGCGAACAGCAGCGGCCGCGGGGTGAGCTTGGGCAGGTGACCGCGGTCCCCCCGCCGCGGGAAGCGCAGCAGCAATCCGTCCTCGAAGGCGAGCAACCCGAAGGTCGGCAGGCAGCCGGTGTGGGGGGCGCACGGGCCGTGGGCGATGTCCACGAAGCTGCCGCAGGACAGGGTGTGCACGGAGGAGGATCGCCGCGTCTTGAGAAGCGCCAGCTTGTCGTCGCGGCCGCGCTCCCGGAAGAAGTTCTCCACCTCCTCGATGGTATTGGTGTGGCGGACGAAGGGCCGACGTTCGGCCACGATCTCGCGCATCCGGGCCTCGACCCGGGACGCGACCTCGTCGAGCCCGGGGTGCTCACCCCGGACCTGGTAGTGGTAGCTGTTGCCGAGCGACTGGCCGATGACCGGCTTCAGTTCCGGGAAGAGCTCCAAGCAGGCCTCGTAGAACAGGAAGCTCACCGACCGCTTGTAGACCGCCTCGCCCTCACGGTCGCCGTAGACCACGAGCTCGAGGTCCGCGCTGCCGCGAATCGGGAAGTCGAGCATCACCTGGCGGCGGTTGACGAGGGCCGACAGGACGGTGTCCGGGATCCCGCCGTCCGCCGCGCGCACGAGCTCGGCGACCGTCGTGCCGGAGGGCACCCGGTGCTGCTGTCCCCGATAGCTGACCTCGACGTGGGAGTGGTTCATGGAGTCACGTCCGCGACGCAGATTCCGCGGTGCCACAGCATAGACGCCCCCCGCCCCGGGCTCAAGGCCGCGGGATGCCCCCGCCAGACCGGGGTCATTTCTTCGGCTTGTTCTTCGGTCCCACCTTCTGCGGGTCGCAGACGTCCTTCTTCTTCTTGACGACCGCACCGCAGTCGGCGCACTCGTAGCGCCCGGCGTTGGGCTTGGCGGTGGACTTCCCCTTGCGGCAGCTCATGGAGGGCGAAATATACCCGGTCCGCGGATCCCTCGGCAAGGCCGAGTACCCGTGCCCGTGCCCGTGCCCGATGTCAGCGGCAGCAAACAGCGGCAGCGGCAGCGATCAGCATCCCACCCTTGTTGCCCCGGGAGACACCGGGGAAGTGCCACAACACCGGTTCCAGCAGACCTCCCCGACCAAGCAGGTCCCCGAAGGTGTTGCTCAGGGGGGGGTCAGCGATCAGCGACCAGCCACCAGCAAACAGCGATCAGCGACCAGCAACCAGGGATCAGCGGCAGCAACCGGCGACAGCGACCAGCCCCGGCTCCGGGTCCGGACGCTGACCAATGGCGCTGCCGCTGTTTGCTGCCCCTGGTCGCTGGTAACTGTCCCTGGTTGCTGATAGCTGATCGCTGGTCGCTGATCGCTGCCCCGGGTCGCTGCCCCTGATCGCTGCCCCTGATCGCTGGTTGCTGCCCCTGGTAGCCGCCGCTGACCCCCCGGGCGCGGCCTGCCGGCATGATCACCTCCGAGTCGTTCACGAGGCGTGGATAGTCGACGGGCCGTCCCAGGTCAAGGGCGCCCAGCCGCCCGACCTCCCTTGACATGGGCCGCCCCGTCGACTTGGAGGTGCTGCCATGAACGACTCGGAGGTGATCATGCCCGACACGCGCTCCGCCGGCGACCTCACCGTCTACCGCACCGCCCTCGAGGCGGCGGCAACCGCCATCGCCCTCGTCCGGAGGGTCCCAGCTCCCCTGAAGAGCCTCGCCGTTCAGGTGATCCGGTGCGCTTCGTCGGTGCCTGCGAACCCGCGCTCGGGCGGCGTGCGAGTCAGGCCGTCATCGCAACGCGAGGACGGCTCTGACCGCAGCCGAACGAGGGTGGGTCGCCGGGCGCGAAGCGCACGAGCAACCTCAGCGAGGGCCATGGGCGGTCGGGCCGCGACCGGATCCACCACTGGCGC
>DATHSO010000147.1:0-19730 GCA_035464095.1 Candidatus Methylomirabilota bacterium
GAGCTTCCCGGGGCGCGATGGGAGCGGTGCCAGGCACCCTTTCGTCGGACGAAAGGAGAGCCAGGCACCGAGCCCGCGGGGCCTCGAGGCCAAAGGGAGCCAGCACAATGCCGAACCTGGCACGTCCCGGGGGAGGCGCCCCGCCCGCGCGTCCCGGGGGCGGGGTTGCTGCCGCTGCCGCTGCCGCTGTCTGCGGGTGCGGTGGGTCACCGACACTGTGGCGGGGTGCGGCCCATCCTGGTTCCATGACGACGAAGCCCCTCTGTGTCGTCCTGGTGTTGGCCGGGATGGTGTCGCCGGCGCTCGGCCAGAACGCGATCTTCACCGACGGCTTCGAGTGGGGCGACGTCGGCGATTGGTCGTCGAGCGAGCCGCCACGCTGCGATCGGCTCGAGGCCTTCGGCCGGGGGCTGCAGCCGACCTTCGAGCTGCACGTGGCCACCTGGGGCAGCAACACCACCGGCGACGGCACGCCGGGCAACCCCTTCGCCACCATCGGCCGGGCCGCTCAGGATGCCGTGCCCGGCACCGCGATCCGGGTTTACCCGGGAACGTACGCCGGCGGTACGTACCTCAGCGACCTGACCGGCGCGGCAGGCGCTCCGATCTGGATCGGCGGCGTCCCCGGCGGGGCGCGGCCGGTCATCGAGGGCGGTGGCGAGGGGCTCCACCTCGTGCGGGCAAGGTATGTGATGGTGCACGACCTCGAGGTCCGCAACACCGACTTCAACGGCATCAACGCCGACGACGGAGGCGACGTCGGGAACCCCCTCGCGAGCCACCACCTCAGTTTCGTGCGCCTGTTCATCCACGACATCGGCGGCACCGGCAACCAGGACTGCCTCAAGCTGTCCGGAGTGAACCAGTACACCGTCGCGCTGTCGGAGCTCGCCCGCTGCGGCGGCGGCATCTCTGGCAGCGGCGTCGACCACGTAGGATGCCACGACGGCCTGGTGGCGAGGAACCTCTTCACCGAGCTGTCGGCCAATGCCGTGCAATCCAAAGGGGGCAGCACGGCCATCGAGATCCGCTGGAACCGCTTCACCGACGCCGGCGAGCGCGGCCTCAACCTGGGCGGGAGCACGGGCTTCGACTACTTCCGGCCGCCCCTGTCCACCACCCAACCGAACGCCGAGGCCCGCGACCTGGTCGTGGTGGGCAACGTCTTCGAGGGTTCGACCGCCGCCCTCGCCTACGTCGGCTGCGTCGGTTGCGTGGTCGCCAACAACACCATCGTCGACCCGGAGAACTGGATCCTGCGCATCCTCCAGGAGACGGTGACCACGCCCCCCTACGCCTTCGAGCCCTGCCGCGACGGGGTCTTCGTCAACAACCTGGTGGTCTTCGACCGCAGCTCCCTGTCGACCTGGCTCAACATCGGGCCGAACACCGCGCCCGACACCTTCGCCTTCGCCGCCAACCTCTGGTACGCGTGGAACGACCCCGGCCAATCCCAGCCCAACCTCCCGGTCGCCGAGACCGATGGGCTCTACGGCGAGGACCCGCTGCTGGGGCCCGGCTACCGCATCGGACCCGCCAGCCCCGCCGCCGGCAGCGGCCACGCCACGCCGTGGTCCTGGGGCGACCACGCCGGCGCCTGCTTCGCCGATCCTCCCAGCCGGGGCGCCTTCGAGGTGCCCTAGCCGGAGATTGGTCCCAGCCTACGGCACCGAGCGCAGGTGGTCGGAGTACGCCTCGCGAGGCGGTGCCGGAGGCACCTCGGCAGGGAAACCCATGGTTAGGAGGGCCATTTCCCCCAACGTACAGCTGCCGGATCGTCTTCAGGCCTCCCGGGTGCGCGGTTCCGACACGGTCTCGTGCTGCCAGCGGGCGCGACCGGGAGCACATCGGGGAGGGCCGGATTGACAGGGGGGCCGGGAAGGTGGAGGCTGGGCGCCCGATGATCGAGAAACCAGACCGACGGCGTTCCCACTCGGCCGGACACGAGGTGGAATGATGGCGGTGCGCTCCGTGATCGGAACCGGTCCTCTCGGCTTCACGACCAAGGGCCTCGACCTGCTCGCCGAGGAGGTCATCACCGGCCTCGACCTGCCGGCCGGGGCGGAGGTGTCGGTGGAGGTGCCGCACTTCGTGGTGCTCGCCGCCGACGTCTTCACCACCTTCCTGACCCGGAACCGCCTCCGGCCCGAGGACCTGACGGACCTCCGCGACAGTCAGATCGCCCTCCGGTTCCAGAATGCCGAGCTGCCCGAGGGCCTTCTGGGCGAGCTTCGCCGGCTGGTTGTGGAGCTCGACGGACCGCTGGTGGTGCGGGCCTCGAGCACCCTGGAGGAGGAGGTCGAGCGCTCCATCACCGGTGTCTACCCGGCCAAGCTGATCCCCAACGCGGGCGATGACGTCAGCCGGCGCGCCCGGCAGCTGAGCGAGGCGGTGAAGCTGATCTGGGCCTCGACCTACTTCGCCGACGCCGTCAGCTGGCGCCTCGGCGCCGGCCAGCCGGCCACCGGCGAACGAATGGCGGTCGTCATCCACCGGGCGGTGGGATCCCGCCACGGCAACCACTTCTACCCGACGGCCTTCGCGGTGGCGCGCTCGTACAACCACTACCCGGCTCCCGGGCAGGAGGCGGGGGAGGGTGTGGTGACGGTGGCCCTGGGCCTGAGCCGGTCGGTCCGGGAGGGGCACGCCTGGAGCTACTGTCCCGACCGGCCGACCGGGCCGCCGCCCTTCAGGAGCGTCAGGGACCTGCTCAAGCACTCCCAGACCAGCTTCTGGGCGCTCGACCTGGGCGGCACGACCGCCCCCGACCCGGCACGGGTCGACGAGTACCTGGTCCGACTCGGTCTCGCCGACGCGGAGCGGCACGGGACCCTGGACCTGGTCGCTTCCACCTACGATGCCGAGGCCGACGTGCTGCGGGTCGGGATCGACGGCGACGGTCCGCGTGCCGTGACCTTCGCGCCGGTGCTCCACTCGCCGTCGATCCCCTTCAGCCCGGTGATCCGGGCGATCCTGGCCCGCGCCCGGCTGGTCACGGGCGGCGAGGTCGCGGTGGAGATCGCCGTCGAGCTGGAGCCGAAGCGGGGGGTGCCGATCCGTTTCGGGCTGCTGTCGCTGCGCACCACCCTCGGCCGCGCCGAGCGGGAGGAGCTCCACCGGGAGGACCTGGAAGGCAAGGACGTGATCGCGGCGTCGGAGCGCTGCCTCGGCAACGGCGTCCTGGCCGATCTCGAGGACATCGTCTACCTCAAGCCCGAGGCCTTCGACCGTCACCAGACCAGAGTCATGGCCACCGAGCTCGACGCGGTCAACCGCGGCCTGCTCGAGGAGCGTCGGAGCGCGATCTTCATCGGCTTCGGCCGCTGGGGGACCGGCGACGAGCGCTACGGCGTGCCGGTCCGTTGGGCCCAGATCTCCTCGGCCCAGGTGGTCGTGGAGATCACGATGGCCCAGGCGCCGCTGAACGTCAGCCAGAGAACGGGCTTCTTCCACCACCTCATGAGCCAGCGAGTGCTCTGCCTGAGCCTCGAGCACGACGGTCATCACCGGGTGGACTTCGAGTGGCTCTCCGACCAGCCCGCGGTGTGGGAGGGTCGTTTCGTCCGGCACGTCCGGCTCGAACGGCCCGTCGAGGTCAACGTCGACGGCGTCCGCGGCCGTGGCGTGATCCGGCGGTGCGAGGGCTGAACGGGTCCCCCTTTCCAGGGGTCGTCCCTCGCCCGGACCGCGGTACAATCCGCCCGAGACGACGGTCGAAGGGGGACCCCGTGTACGAGAAGAGCATCGAGCTGCTGAACACCGCCATCGCCGACGAGCTGGCTGCGATCCACCAGTACATGTACTTTCACTTCCGCCTCGACGACCTGGGCTACGCGCCCTTGGCGACCATGCTCAAGCAGACCGCCATCCAGGAGATGCAGCACGCCGAGGCCATCGCCGAGCGCATCCTGTTCCTGGGAGGCGAGATCGAGATGGCGGTCGGGCGCGAGGTCGAGAAGATCCACGATGCCCAGGACATGCTCCGCAAGGCGATGGCCCTCGAGCAGGAGTCCATCCAGATGTACAACCGCTTCGCGGTCGAGTGCTCGGCCAACGCCGACTCCGGGACCAAGAAGGTCTTCGAGGACCTGGTGACGGCGGAGGAGGGGCACTGGGACGCCTTCGACCGGCAGTCCGACAACGTCAAGCGCTTCGGCGAGAGCTACCTCGCACTGCAGTCCTTCCAGCCCGGGGGCGGCGAGCCGACGGCACCGTGACGCGAGTCGTCGTCGCCATCACCGGTGCGAGCGGCGTGATCCACGGCGTCCGCCTGCTCGAGGTCCTGCGCCCGCTGGCCGAGGTCGAGGTCCACCTGGTGATCTCCGACGCCGGCAAGCGGACCCTGTCCTTGGAGACCGACCGCACGATCGCCGAGATCGAGGCCCTGGCCGACCGGGTCTACCAGAACGGCGACATCGCCGCCGCCGTGGCTTCGGGATCGTACCGCTTCGACGCCATGGCGGTCGTTCCGTGCTCCATGAAGACCCTGTCCGGCATCGCCAGCTCCTACGCGGACACTCTCGTCGTCCGGGCCGCCGAGGTCGCGCTCAAGGAGCGGCGCCGGCTGGTGCTCGTGCCGCGAGAGACCCCGCTGCACCTCGGCCACCTGCGGCTCCTGGTTGCGGTCGCCGAGCTCGGGGCGGTGGTGGTTCCGCCCATGCCGGCCTTCTACCAGCACCCCGAAACCGTGGCCGAGATCGTGGACCAGACCGTCGCGAAGGTGGTCGACCTTCTCGGTCTCGACCTCGGTCTCGACCTCGTCCCGCGCTGGACCGGGCCGCCGTCGCGCGGGTGACCGCCGCGACGCCCGAACGGTCGGCTGCGGTCATTCGAGTGTTCAACGTATACATACATGTATGTTTGTGTTAGGATCGACTCGATGACCTGGAAGCCGACATGAAGGGGCAGGCCGGGAGCACCGTGCGGAACGGGCGCCGGCGGCCGCGCCCCGACCACTTCTCCACCTACGTCCCGCGAGAGGTCGTGCGACGGCTCAAGGTCGTGGCCACGATTCAGGACGTGCCCCTGTGGAGCCTGGTAACCGCTGCCCTGGAGTCCTACCTGGAGAGCTTCGAGCGCGCCCACGGGCGGTTGCCGAAGCTCGCCGACGACCGCCCTCGCGCAAAGGAGTGAGCCATGGAGCCGACACCGCTGTGGCACGTGCTCGTGATGGACTGGACCGCGGTGGAGAACACCCCTCCGGCCGCGCGCCGCCCCCTGGAGATGCAGCGCTGGCACTTCCGGGTCGAGCGGCTCGCCGGGATGGTGGAGCGACCCGTCGCGGAGCTCGCCGCCGAGCTCAAGGAGGCGGCCCGCACCGAGGCCCGGCGGCAGCGCCGCGAGATGGAGGGCGAGCTCGCGGAGGACCTCGCCGTGTACCGCGCCCAGGGAAAGGCGGTCGGTCCTCCCTGGCAGCGCCGGCTCGCGAACCTGGCCCAGATCTGCGGTGAGCCGATCGAGGCGGTCGAGGCGAGAGTGTCCGCGGCCGCCGGCTCGATCCGGGTCGTGGAGGCCTGCTGAGGGGAACCCGCCTCCGGCCTACACCTCACCCGCTTCGATCCGCATCTTGGCCACGTAGGCCGCGGCCAGCCGATCCGGCTCGTCGAGCTGGAGCAACCGGGCGACCTGGAGCACGAAGCCGCGGACGAAGACCGGAGCGGGGAGCTTCGACCACTCCTCCTTCTCGATGGCGGCGAGGAGATTCGGCCGGACCTTGGTCTCGACGGAAACCTGCTCGAGGGTCAGGCCCGACACCAGGCGGTGGTGGCGGAGAAAGGCCCCGGGATCGCCGACCAGGTTGGTGGGGGTCTTGAGCCCGGCCAGGGCCGCGTCGAGCTCGTCCTCCTCGGGCCGCGCCGGCGCGGCGGCGAGGTCGGCGGCGGCGTTCGAGATCCGCATGAAGGCCTCGTCGATGCGGCCGAGGAGCTCGGTGCGCTCGTCGGCGCTCAGCATGGAGTAGGTCGCCAGGGAGCTTTTGGAGAAGAGGCTGCGGCGGGTGTGGTAGGCACGGTGCACCTTCTCGAGATCGGCGCCGGGCTCGACCCCCAGGACCTCCCAGTCCTCGCGGCGGATCTCCTCGGCCACGATCACTCTCCCTTCAGGCTGCGGACCATGCGGCGGATCGCGATCGAGAAGGGGCAGTCCGGGTGGACCGCGGCAACCGGTTCGCGGTCGAGGACCGAGCGCGGCACCATGGGGTCCGTGGGCAGGGAGCCCAGGGCCTCGATCCGGATCCCGAAGACCTCCCGGCAGGCCATACTCATCTCCGCCGCCAGCCGCTCGTGGCTGGCGCTCACCGTGCGGTTGACCACGATCGAGGCGCTGAAGGTCGCGGAGGCGGCGAGCACGGCGGCGCCGGCGTCGGGGTCAATGGCCATGACCTGGGCCACCAGGCCACGGGCGGATCGAGTGCCCTTGAGACCGCCGTTCGCCGCCACGCGGTCGAGGGCCGCCGCGACCTTGGCGCGGGGCTCGGTCTGCTTGAGGGAGCGGAAGAAGGCTGCCTTGACGAAGTGGTAGGCGTTCTCCACCGAGGTCGGCTCGGGAACGACCACCAGGATGCCGCGGTGCGAGACCAGGAAGAAGTCGAGGACGTTGAAGCTGGTGCCCGCCCCGAGGTCGAGAATGACGTGATCCGCGTCGAGCTCGCTGATGTGGCGCAGGATCTTCTGCTTCTCACCGTGCCTCGGGTTTGCGGCCTCGAGGAGGGCTTGGGCGCCGCTCACGAGCTGCAGGCCGGGGATGGTCGTGGGCAGGACGATGTCCTCGAGGTGACGGACGCGCCGGGCGAGGTGATCGGACAGGGTCAGCTTGGGATCGGCGACCCCGAGGAGGGTGTGGAGGTTGGCGCCGCCGAGGTCGGCGTCGACGACGATGACCCGTTCGCGGCCTCTGGCGATCGCCACGCCGAGGTTGACCGCGATCACCGACTTGCCGACGCCGCCCTTGCCGCCGCCGATGGCCCAGATCCGCGGACCGTCCCGGGCGTCAGTTTCATCGTTGAAGGCTTCGATCATGATTCGCAGCTCGGACGCCCGCGCGCTCCCCCCCGCCGGCGGCCTGCATCCCCCTCCACAGCGATGGTACCACCTCGCCACGGACGAACCGACACCGGACGTCGTATACCGGATGGTGAACGAGCTGCGGGGGACGGATTCGGAGCAGGTATGAGCCGCAGGAACGGTCACCGAAGCACGACCGGGGGCCCCCGCCGCGTGGCCGCCCCGACGCCGGACACGCCCCGGGAGATGCAGGCCGCGAGCCTGACAAGCCCGTTCTTCCGCTCGAGCTGGGAGCGGGGATCGAGGGTCACCTGGCAGCAGTTCATCGAGCGTTGGGAACGCAGACTCCGCGCCCCGTTCCCTCCGGACGAACGGCCCTGAGCGATCGTCGGGGCCGCCCCCGTTCGTGCCGGCGGGTCGATCGTCGACGCGGTCCTGGCACGGGGCTTGCTACCTTTCTCGACGGCGACGTCCGACCGGAGGAGGCCCATGCGGATCCAGACCAGGCTCTTTCTCGGCACCGCGATGCTGGTGCTGGCGTTGACGGCGGTCCAGTGGTGGCTGCACCAGCGACAGCTCGCCGCCGTGGAGTCCGAGCTCTCGGCGGTGGCGACGGCGGTGGGCAAGGACTTGCTGACGGGCGGCCCCGAGGTGGTGGTCCGCCGGCTGGCGGAGGAGGCCGGCGTCGTGACCTGGGTCGCCGAGGGCGACGCCGAGGCGGCGGCGCACGACGTCCACGTGGTGGTCGTTCCCGAGGAAGCGGAGGCCCAGGTGACCCACCGCTTCAGCAAGACCTTCGTCCGGCGGCCGAGACCTCCGGCCGGTGACGGCGGTGGCGACGGCGAGCATGAGGTGGAGGTCCGGGTGGAGGCCGAGCTGGTGGCCGATCGCCTCGAGCTCGTCACCGCCCCTGACCCCCCGTCGCCGCCGGATGCCGCCGACGCCGTCGGGGCGAAGCGCTTCGTCCTCCAGGTCGTGGCCGACGACGAGGGAGCCGAGCGCTTCCTGGTCGTCAGCGGCGACGCCGGCCAGCTCCAGCGGATCCCGATCCCGGTGGCGCCCGCGGTCCGGACCTTCCGCTCGACGATGCAGCAGGGTGCGCTGGTGAGCGGGCTGGTCCTGGCACTCGGGCTGGTGGGGGCCGCGGTCCTCGCCAACCGCGTCGCTCGTCCCCTTCGGCGACTCGCAGACGGCGCCGAGGCGGTGGGGCGGGGCGAGCTCGGCGCCCAGGTGCCGGTGACGGCGGCCGGCGAGATCGGCGAGCTGCAGCGGGCCTTCAATGCCATGTCGACCCGCCTCGCCGAGCTCGAGGGCGAACGCGAGGCGTGGCGGCGGCGCGAGCACCTCGCCCAGCTCGGCGACCTGTCGCGCGGCCTCGCCCACACCCTCAGGAACCCCCTCAACACCCTCGGTCTGGCGGTGGAGGAGCTGGCGGACGGTGACGACGGCCGCCCCGACCTGGTTGTCACCGCCCGGTCCCAGATCCGCCGCATCGACCAGTGGCTGCGTGCCTTCCTCGCCCTCGGCGCCGAGGAAGCGGCCGAGCCGACCCGGGAAGACCTGGTCGACCTGGTTCGGGAGGTGGTGTTCGCGGCGGTACAACAGGGGGCGGCGGTGGAGCTCGAAGCGCCCGAGGCCGAGCTCCCGGTGAGCGTGGTTCCGACGGCGGTGCGCGCGGCCCTGGCCAACCTGGTGGAGAACGCCGCCGAGGCCGGTCCGCCCGGTGCCTCGGTGACGGTGCGGGTGTGCCGCGAAGGTCCGACCGCCGTGGTCTCGGTCCGCGACCAGGGACCGGGTCTGCCGGAGGACGTGCGCCGGCGGCTCTTCGAACCCCACGTGACCACCAAGGTCGGCGGCTCGGGGATGGGTCTGTTCCTCGCCCGGCAGCTCGTGGTCGGCATGCACGACGGCGCTCTCGAGCTCGAGGATCACCCGCAGGGGGGTACCATGGCGACGGTGAAGCTGCCCGTCGCCGAACCGGAGCCGAACCGTGACTCATGACCCCGAGGTCTCGGTCCTGGTCGTAGAGGACGAGGCCGCCCAGCGGCGGCTGATGGCGGAGATCCTGGCTCGCGAGGGGTTCTCGGTGCGCGCGGCGGGCACCGTGGACGAGGCCCTGGCGGCGATCGACGACGAGGTGCCCGACCTGGTGCTCTGCGACTGGCGGATGCCGGGTCGGGACGGCGGCGAGCTGCTCGCGGAGGTCCGGCGGCGGGCCCTGGGTTGCGGCTTCGTCGTGATGACGGCCTACGGCTCCATCGCCCACGCCATGGAGGCGGTCCGGCTCGGCGCCGACGACTACCTGAGCAAGCCCTTCGAGCGCGACGCATTGCTGCTCGCGGTGCGCCGAGTCCTCCGCACCCGCCGCCTGGAGAGCGAGAACCGGCTGCTCCGGGACGCGGTGGGGGAGGGCGACCGCTTCGGCCGTCTGATCGGGTCGTCGCCTCCCATGCAGCGGCTCTACCGGACCATCGAGAAGGTGGCCGCCACCGACGCCACGGTCCTCGTCCTCGGCGAGTCGGGCACCGGCAAGGAGCTGGTGGCCCGCACCCTCCACCGCTCGAGCCGGCGCGGCGACGGCCCCTTCGTGGCGGTTAACTGCGCCGCCATCCCCGACACCCTCATCGAGTCCGAGCTCTTCGGGCACGAGCGCGGCGCCTTCACCGGCGCCCACCGGCGGCGGCCGGGCCGCTTTGAGGAGGCTGCGGGGGGCACCCTCTTCCTCGACGAGATCGCCTCCATGCCGCTGGCGCTGCAGGCCACCCTGCTTCGGGTACTGCAGGAGCGCACGGTCACCCGGGTCGGCGGTTCGGGCGAGACCGAGGTCGACGTCCGGGTCGTTTCGGCCTCCAACCGTGACCTGCCGGCTCTGGTCGCCGAAGGCTCGTTCCGCGAGGACCTCTACTACCGACTCAACGTGGTGCCCATCGAGCTGCCGCCCCTGCGCGACCGGCGCGACGACATCCCGCGGCTGGCGGAGGCGTTCCTCGAGCGGGCCTGTGCGCGCCACGGCCGCGAGGTCGGCCCGCTGCCGCCGGCGGTGGTCCGGCTGCTCCTCGAGCACGGCTGGCCGGGCAATGTCCGCGAGCTCGCCAACGCCGTGGAGCGGCTGGTGCTCCTGGCCGAGGACGGCCGCCCGAGCGTCGACGACCTGCCGCCGGCGATCCGCAGGGAGGCCCCGGGCGGGGCCGCCGATCCCTTCCGCCTCCCGGCCGAGGGCCTGGACTGGGATGCCATGGAGGGCAGTCTGCTGCGGCAGGCCCTCGAGCGCGCGGGCGGCAACCGGGCCGCCGCCGCCCGGCTCCTGGGGCTCGGCTACAAGGCCTTTCTCTACCGCCTCGACAAGCACGGCCTTGACGGCGATCCCGAGCCCTGACGACCGAAGATCCCGAGACCGGGATCCACCCTCCCGAATTGGGGAGACGGCCCGTCGCCAGGCGCCGCGTCGAGCTGGCACGCCGGTTGCTCTGACCAGGCTCGGGAGCAGCGGTCCGGCGGCGCCGGGGCGCGGCGGCCCGAAGACCACGACGAAGGGAGCGGACATGAAGCACAGGAGCTGGCTGTATTGGGTGGTGGCCTCGATTGCGGTGATCCTCGCCGGTGCGGCGTTGGTGGCGGCGGAGGAGCGGATCGAGGTCCGGGTCGAGAACGACGGCGGCAACGAGGTGACGGTGGACATCAACGGCATCGCGGAGGTCCTCCGGCTCGAAGACCTCGCCGACGGCGAGACCAGGACCTTCGACGTCGGCGACCACACCCTGGTGGTGGCCCGGGCAGGCGACCACCTGACCGTGACCAGCGAGGGCGGGCCGCTGGGCGCTGTCGGGGAGGCCCACGACGCCATGGTCTGGGTGGAGGGGGACGGGAAGCCCGGAGTCCGGAAGAGGGTGGTCGTGGTCCGCGACGGCGACGGAGAGAGCCGGTACACCGTCGAGCTCGACGGCGACGAGGTCGACCTCGAGGGCGAGCTCGACGTCGAGGTCGAGAGGATCGTCGGGGACGGCGCCCACGCCGTGTTCATCGCCAGGGACGGAGCGACGCGCGCACCGGTGATCCTCGGCGCCGGCGCCCGCCCCGGGATGGTCCGGTACCGCTGCGAGGCGACCGGCTCGGAGCTGCTGATTCCCGAGGCCGACGCCCTCCAGGAAAGCTACATCTGCCCCGCCACCAGCTGCGTGATGACCAGGGTCGAAGAGCCCGCGGTCGAGGTCATCACCGTCCGGAAGAAGCGGGTCGAGACCGGCGACGAGTAGACGATTGTCGAACGGGTCGGTCGCCGCGGGCCGCACCGGTTTCGGTGCGGCCCGCTGTCGCTGCCGCTGGGCGCGAGGCCGTGCGTCCCGGGGCACCGGCCTTCTGGGCCGCCTTTGGCGTCCCAGCGTCGATGAGCCGGCGCGGTCGCGCGGGGGTTGAGGGGGAGGGCTGCGACCGCGCAGTCTCATCGAGCGGCGGCCTACCTCGCAGCCGGAAGACCCTTTCCTGAGCGCGCTTCCCGTGGAGTGCCCGGTAGCGCCATTGTGCGGGGGGCGCTGCCTGCAGGGAGGGCATTGGGAGCACAATGGCGTACCCGGCACGTCCCGGTGGAGGCGCCCTGTCCGCGCGTCCCGGAGGCGCGGTTCGCTGCCGCTGCCGCTGTCCCTGATCGCTGTCCCTGGCGCCGATCCGGGCCCGGGTCCGGACCCACCGGGTCGGCTCTGTTACCATGAGGCTCCAGTCTCGCCCTCGAGTGCGTCCCCCCCGCGGGGCCGGGCGCCCGGGATCTGAAAGCGGAACCGAAACGAGGTGACCGATGCAGCAGGATCAGGCAAGCCCTCCCCGCCGATTCCGTGCCTACGGCCGGCAGCACATCGACCGACTCCCGGTGATGGACAACCTCTCCGAGCACCAACGCATCGCTCTCAAGGCGGTGTCCGCGGTGCTGCCGTTCCGCGTCAACGACTACGTCCTCGACGAGCTCATCGACTGGGACGACATCCCCTCCGATCCCATGTACCAGCTCGTGTTTCCCCAGGTCGGGATGCTCGCCCGCGACGACTTCAACCGGCTCCGCGACCTGATCGTCGGCGACGCCTCGGACGAGCTCGTCGCCGCCGAGGCCCGGGCCATCCAGATGCGGATGAACCCCCACCCCTCGGGTCAGCTCGAGCTCAACGTCCCCACCATCGGCGGCGAGCCCCTCGAGGGCTGCCAGCACAAGTACCGGGAGACCGTGCTCTCCTTCCCGGCCCGCGGCCAGACCTGCCACGCCTACTGCACCTACTGCTTCCGCTGGGCCCAGTTCGTCGGCGTCGAGAAGCTGCGATTCGCCAACCACGACCCCGCCGCCCTGCCCCGCTACCTCGCCCTCCACCCGGAGGTCAGCGACGTCCTGGTCACCGGCGGCGACCCCATGATCATGTCGAGCGCCGCCCTCCGTGCCTGCATCGAGCCCCTGCTCAAGGGGGAGCTCGAGCATGTCACGTCGATCCGGATCGGCACCAAGTCGCTGGCCTACTGGCCCCACCGGTTCACGACCGACCGGGATGCCGACGACGTGTTGAGGCTGTTCGAGCAGGTCCGACGGAGCGGTCGGCAGCTGGCCCTCATGGCCCACGTCTCGCACCCTCGTGAGCTCGAACCGTCCCCGGTCCGCCTGGCCGTTCGCCGGATCCTCGACACCGGGGCAGTCATCCGCTGCCAGGCGCCGCTGATCCGGCACGTCAACGACGACGGCGACGCCTGGGCCGAGATGTGGCGGGAGCAGGTGCGGCTCGGTGCGGTCCCCTACTACATGTTCGTCGAGCGGGACACCGGGCCCAAGCACTACTTCGAGGTCCCGCTGGCGCGGGCGCTGCGGATCTTCAACCGGGCTCTCGGCCAGGTGTCGGGGCTCGGCCGGACCGTCCGCGGTCCGTCCATGTCGGCGACCCCGGGCAAGGTGCTGGTGGAGGGCGTCACCACCATCGGCGACGAGCGTGTCTTCGTCCTCAAGTTCATCCAGGGCCGCGACCCCGACTGGACCAACCGGGTGTTCTTCGCCCGTTTCGACTCCACCGCCACCTGGCTCGACGACCTCGAGCCCGTGCCCGGCGAGCGGGAGCACTTCTTCGAGCCCACCATCCGGGCCATGGCCGCGGGCCGCTGGCGCCCCGACTGGGCTGCCGGCGAGGAGGACGAGGAGGAGATGACGGCCTGAAGCCCGGGCCGTGCTCGCTACAATGACCCCGAGGCCCTCGGGGTCGTTTTCGTGGAGGTGGACGATGGCGGTGGATCTGGCGGGCCGGACGGTGCTGGTCACGGGCGCGTCGAGCGGGATCGGGGAGGCGGTGGCCGAGGCCTTCGCCGCGGCCGGCTGCCGGCTGCTGCTGACCGCGCGGCGGCGCGACCGCTTGGAAGCCCTCGCTGACCGGCTGCGGAGTGACGGCGCCGCCGAGGTCGTCGTCGGCGCTCTGGACGTGCGGGATCGAGCCGCGGTGGACGCCTTCGTCGGTGGCCTCGCGCCGGAGTGGGCGGCCATCGACATCCTGGTCAACAACGCCGGCCTCGCGCGCGGTTTGGCGCCGCTGCACGAGGGGGACGTGACCGACTGGGAGGAGATGCTCGACACCAACGTCAAGGGCCTGCTCTGGGTGACCCGGGCGGTGCTGCCGGGCATGGTCGAGCGCGGCCGCGGCCACGTCATCAACATCGGCTCGATCGCCGGCCACGAGACCTACCCGAGCGGCAACGTCTACTGCGCCACCAAGCACGCGGTCACAGCCCTCAACCGCTGCCTGGCCATCGACCTGCTGGGCACCGGGGTCCGGGTGAGCTCGGTTGATCCGGGCCTGGTGGAGACCGAGTTCTCGATGGTCCGCTTCCACGGCGACCGGGAGCGCGCCGACGCCGTCTACCGCGGCCTCGAGCCGCTGGTCGGCAGCGACGTCGCGGACGCGGTGCTGTTCTGCGCCACCCGGCCGCTCCACGCCACCGTCCGCGAGATGATCCTGCTGCCGACGGCCCAGGCGGCGGCGGTCCACGTCCACCGCTCGGCATGACCCGGCGCGCGCTGTTCATGGCGACCGGGGCCAACCGGGGTTCCTGGTACGCGGGCTTCCTCGGGCCCCTGCAGCAGGCCGGGATCGACTTCGAGCTCATGACCGGCGTCTCGGCGGGCGGGATCGCGTCGGCCTGGTTCGCCGCCGGCGACGAGGGCGCCCTGATCGACTCCTGGCGCCAGGCCGACCCCTACCGGGTGGCGGTCCACCCGGCGCTGGGCTTCGGCAATCGCCGGACCGTCGACCAGCTCATCCAGCGCATCACCCTGCGGACCATGGACCTGGAGGCGGCTCGGACCTCGCCGGTGGAGGTGAGGGTGGCGGCGGCGCGCATCACCGGCCCCGGCCTGCCGCTGCCGCGCTTCTCCCTCGCGGTCCTCGGCAACCGCCAGGCCCGGGACCGCGAGCACTTCGGGCTCATGCTCCGGGCCACCGGCTTCGTGCCCTGGATCAACGGCCTGCGGGCGGCGGTGGAGATCGACGGCGAGCGCTACATGGACGGCGGCCTGGTCAACCGGACGCCCCTCGAGATGGTGCCCGACGACGGCTTCGACGAGCTCTGGATCGCCGCCTGCTCGCCGAGCGGCCTCGCCGAGCTCGAGCGCGCCCTGGCGGGCGCCCGCCGGCGCGAGCGGCTGGTCGTGATCACCCCCAGCGCCGAGCTGCCGGCCGGCCGCTGGACCATGGACTGGCCGACCATCGAGCGCAGCATCGAGCTCGGCCGCCGGGACATGTCGGAGGCCATCGACCGGGCCCTGGCATCCGGCGCCCCGGTTGTCCTCGGAGCTCGGGCGGAGAACCTCCGCCGGGCCGTGGGCTGACCGGACCGGCGCCGCGACACGGTCCCCGGCTGGCCCCCGGTCACTCGACCCGGGTCGCGGCGAAAACGCCGTTGGGCTGGATGAAGTCCACTCCGGTGACCTCGCCGGCGTCGGACACCACGAAGCGCACGCTGAAGCCGGTCAGGCCCACGAGCTCGAAGGTCCGCACGTCCACCGGCTCGAGGTCGAAGGTGGGCTGACCCTGGACCGTCAGCGCCAGAGCGTCGCCCCGCACCGCCACCGTTGCCCGTTGGGGCACCCCCTCGATCTGGTAGGTGCCCACGAAACGCTCGAGGTACTGCGGGTCCCGGAGCCCTGTGTCGACCGCGCGCTCGAAGACGATGGGGTCGACCTCGGCCTCCAGGGGCACGCTCAGGGACGCGAGTCGCCCCGCGGGGTCGGTGACGAAGCTGAAGGTGAGGCCGTCGAGGCTCGGCTCGGCGCCGTCCGCGGATCCCATGAAGACCTCGTAGTGCCAGTGCTCCAGGGGCGTGGTCAGGCCGTGGAGGTCGGCGACGAGGCGGTCGCCGTCGACGGTGATCCCCATCGTGCCGTAGGCCGGGTGGACATAGTCACCTGCATAGTCGGCGAGGGCCCGGGCGGGGCTGGTGCCCTCGACCCGTGTGGTCGCGCGCCGCTCCTCGGCGGCCTCGGCGGCGGCCTCGGCGGCCCGCTTCTCGGCGAGCCCGTCGGCGATCCACGGCTTGGGCTCGAGGCCGAGCAGGCGGTCGGCGAGGTGGCGTTCGAGGAGCGTGGGCAGGCCGGTGCCGTCGGTGTTGGCCAGGATCACCACGCCGACGCCGTCGAGGGGGTACAGGGAGACCAGGGCGGTGAAGCCGTCGATGGCGCCGCCGTGCTCGACCTGGTAGTGGCCGCGGTAGGAGCTGAGCATCCAACCGAGGCCGTAGCTCTCCAGCAGCCGGTCGCCGGTGTCGGGGTAGCGGCCGACCACGGTCTGGGGGGTGTGCATCTCACGCAGGGTCGACGGACTCAGAAGGCGGGCGCCCCCCGCCGTGCCGTCGCCGAGCTGGAAGCGCACCCACGACAGCATCTCGCGGACCGACGAGTTGATCGAGCCCGCCGGCCCCATGGCGTCGATGGCGCGGAAGGGGATGCGCTCGAGGACGTCGTCCCGCTCGCGGTAGGGCAGCGCGTGGTCGCTGTCGAGCTCGGAGGCCGCGACGCTGAAGGTGGTCCGCCCCATGCCGAGGGGCCCCAGGATCCGCTGCCGGACCGCCTCCTCCCACGAGGCGCCGGTGAGCTCCTCGACGACCACCCCGGCGGTGAGGTACATGAGGTTCTGGTAGTGGTAGCGCTCGCGCAGGTCGGCGAAGGGCTCGAGGTGGCGCAGGGCCTTCACCAGCGCTTCCCGGTCGAGGTCGGCGCCGTACCAGACCAGGTCGTGCCGGGGCAGGCCGGAGCGGTGGCTCACCAGGTCGCGCACCGTGAGCGCGGCGGTGGCGTGCTCGTCGGCGAGCCGGAACCAGGGCAGGACGTTCCGCACCGGGCGGTCCCACTCCAGGCGGCCGTCGTCGACCAGGGCGCCCAGGACGGCGGTGGTGAAGGCCTTGGTGGCCGACCCGATGGCGAACAGGGTGTGCTCGGTCACCGGCAGCCCGGCCTCGAGGTCACGCAGGCCCCAGCCGCGCCCGAGCACGACCTCGCCGTCCTGGACCACCCCGACGGCGATCCCGGCGACCCGGAACTCGGCCAGGGCCTGCTCGATCACCGCGTCGAGCCCGTCGAGGGCGGCCAGGGCCTGGCTCGCCGGAGGCGGCGTGCGCTCCAGCCGGAAGGAGAAGGTGACGCCGCCCTGAGTGAAATCGCCGGCGAGCTCGTCGCCGCCCTCGGACAGGTTGCCGTCGAAGGTCGGAGCGCCGGGCACGCCGGCGATGGTGAAGGTGGCGCCGTCGGGCCGCAGCGCGACCTCGAGGGGCAGGTCCCGGGCGCCTTGCGTCGGGATCGAGATCCGTCCCGTCGCGGCCCCGTCGTCGGCCCGCTCCAGGTGGACCCGCACCTCGAGCCCGCCCGCCGGGACGTCGATCTCCCCGGTCCAGAACCCGGTCACCTCGTCACCGGCCGCGGCCGTCGAAACGACCGCGAGGGAGATCGCGACCAGCACCATCGAGAGTCGGTTCCGAGTCCGCGCCATGTCCTGCCTCCTGTCCCGTCCCGGTCGCTACGCAGGATACCGTCGCTCCGGGCCCGCGAGAATCGACGTGGTCCCGGATTCACGAGCCTGGAGGGCCGGCGGCGAGCCGTCGGCCCTCCAGGCTTGGGCTACAATCGGCCGATGAAGCTCCCCAGGCACTCAATCATCGGCAACCGCGACGTCGAAGGTCCGCGGACCATCACCTCCGTCAACCCCGCCACCGAGCGCGAGGTCGGCTCGGTCTCGGCGATCGACGCCACCGGCGTCGAGCTCGCGGTGGGCGCCGCTCGGGAGGCCTTCCCGGGCTGGTCCGCCACCCCGGTGGCCGAGCGCGCGGCGATCCTCTCCCGCTGGCTCGAGATCATGATCGCCGAGGGCGAGGAGCTGGCGGCCCTGATGTCGGCGGAGAACGGCAAGCCCGTCTCGGAGGCGCTCCTGGTGGACATCGTGCCCGCCTGTGCCACCCTCGAGTACTGGGCGAAGACCGCGGAGCGCCACCTGGCGTTCCGGCGGGTGCCGCCGGAGCAGCTCCTGTTCGCCCACTGGCGCGGCGCCGGCTACCGCTTCGACCCCCTCGGCGTGCTCGCCGCCATCACCCCCTGGAACTACCCGGTGGCGATCCCCATGTGGGGCATCGTGCCGGCCCTGGTTGCCGGCAACACCATGGTCTTCAAGCCGGCCTCGGACACCGTGCTCACCGGCCTCGCCCTGGTCGACCAGGCGCGGCGGGCCGGCGTGCCGGCCGGGGTCCTCAACGGGGTCGCCCTGCCGGGCTCGGCCACCGACGCGCTGGTTGACCACCCCGACGTCGCCAAGGTGCTGTTCACCGGCTCGGTGGACGTGGGCCGCCACGTCGCGCTGCGCTGCGCCGAGCGGCTGATCCCGGTCCAGCTCGAGCTCGGCGGCAACGACGCCGCCGTGGTGGCCGCCGACGCCCCCCTGGAGCGAACCGCCCGCTCCCTGGTCTGGGCGGCGTTCATGAACACCGGGCAGTCCTGCGCCTCGGTGGAGCGGGTCTACGCGGTGGACGGGATCCACGACCGCCTGGTGCGGCGCATCGTCCAGCTCACCGGGGAGCTCGTGGTCGGCGACCCCTCGAGGCGCGACACCGACCTGGGTCCGCTGACGACCCGCGGCCAGCGCGACATCGTCGTCGACCACGTGGCCGACGCGGTCGCCAAGGGCGCCCGGGTCCTCACCGGCGGCCAGGTCCCCGACGGTCCCGGCTGGTTCTACCCGCCGACGGTGCTGGTGGACGTCACCGACGACATGGTGATGATGCACGAGGAGACCTTCGGCCCGACCATGCCCATCGCCCGGGTCCGCGACCTCGACGAGGCGGTCCGGCGGGCCAACGACTCGCGCTTCGGCCTGACGGCGTCGGCCTTCACCTCGTCGAAGGAGACCGCCGCGCGGATGCAGCGCGAGCTCGCCGCCGGTGTGGTCGGCATCAACGAGCACGGCATCGTCGCCGCCGGCGAGGTCTCCGCGAGCTGGGGCGGCGTCGGCGAGAGCGGGATCGGCCGGGCCCACGGCCCCTTCGGCCTGCATGAGGTGGTCAACGTCAAGTACGTCTTCTCGGACCCCGGCGACGACGCCGCGGCGCCCTGGCACTACCCCTACGACGAGGATTTCGCCCAGTTCATCGGCGCCGCCATGCCGTACCTCTTCACCCGGGGCGTGCGGAAGCACGGCCACCTCCACGCCCTCGCCTCGACCCGCAGGTTCTCCGAGCGGGTGCGCAAGACCACCCTGCTGCGGCACCTCGACAAGCTGCTCTGAGCTTCGCGGGGACGATTCGTCGGACGAATCGTGGCGGCGCGTCGACCGCGCCGGCCGGTCGAGTGTCGGCTCCGGGGGCCCGGGGGCATTCGAGCGCCGACCCTGATCGCTGCCGCTGCCGCGGTTTGCTGCCGCTGGCCGCCGTAGCTGATCGCCGGCGCTGATCGGTGCCCCTGATCGCTGGTTGCTGCTTGCTGCTTGCTGCTTGCTGACGCTGATCGCTGACGCTGATCGCCGACCCAGCCTACTGACGGTGACCATCGGGCACGGACGCGGACGCGGACGCGGACGCGGGAGGCGCTACTCCGCGGGAACGCCCTCGATGAGCACCACGCCGTAGGCCTCGTGGGGGTAGGGGTGGATGCCGGGCATGGCGCCGAACAGCCAGCCCTCGTAGTCGGGCTGGCCCTCCTCGGTGATCACGACCCGAGCCGCCGGGTTGTTGGGCTCGGTCGAGCGTGACGTGATGCCGTCTCCCCCCCTGACGAAGTCCGGGACGAAGGTGACCGCCTTCAGGGTCAGCCCGCTGTCGCCCAGGGCCGCCTCGTCTCCGAGAGGCACCTCGTGGACGGACTCGGCGCCGCTCGAGAGCTCGACCACCCGGACCCGGATCGCCCGCCAATCGTCGGCGATCTCGGGGTCGAGGGAGAGCTCGGCGTTGATGCCGCCGCCCATGCCCCCTCCCATGCTTTCGCCCATGGCGCGGGCGTGGACGTCGTCGTCGGGCATGGCCTGGGGCGCCGCCTCGGCGGCAGGCTGCTCGTCGGTAGGAGTTTGGGAGCCGCCGCAGCCGAGGGCCGCCAGCAGGGCGATCAGGAAAAGTGACGTGAGGTTGCGCATGGTCGTCCTCCGGCGGCGGATTATACCCCTGCTCGCTTGCTCATGCCGTCGAGGGCGTCTAGCATTGGCGAACCCGACCGCCACCGGCCGCACCGGGAGGACCATGGATCAGCTGTAC
>DATHSO010000148.1:0-5673 GCA_035464095.1 Candidatus Methylomirabilota bacterium
GGAGGGGGAGGGGACGTACGCCTGGAAGAACCGGGAGCTCCGGGGCTTCTTCGGCGGGCCGCTGCTCGAGGTCGCCGCCGCCGAGCGGGCTTTCGAGGAGCTGCGGCTGGTGGGGGTCGACCAGGTGGTGGACGGGCTCAAGGGGAACGTCACGGCCCGGACCGCCGACGGGACCAGGGTGCGGGTCAGGCTCAAGGCCATGGACTTCGGCACCACCCGCTTCGTGGTCAAGGTCGGGACCTTCGGCGACAAGGCCATGTCCCAGCAGGTGGCGCGCTACATCGTCCGCGAGCTCGAGCGGGGCGACTGATCCCGCCGCGCGTCGGCGCCGGCTCGAGCCTCAGATCGCGCCCACCTCCGCCACCACGTCGAGCAGCTGCTGGACACGCACGCTGGAGTCCGTGCCGGCCGGGTAGGAGGAGGTCACGGTCATCATCCGCCCGCCGCCGGGATGGAGGGCGAAGATGACGGTCTCCTCGAGCTCGACCCCGTCGGCGAGGTAGCGTCCGCGGGAGTAGAAGGTCGTCCCCAGGGGGCTGATGAGCTCCTGGGAGCCCTGGTAGTCGCCGCCCTCCCGGGCCTCGATGTCAGCCTGGTGCGCCGCCACCGCGGCGGGGATGTTCTGGCCGGCCTCGGGGGGCAGCACCTCGAAGACGATGCGGCCGGCGACCGCCGGGTCGGCCGGGGCGAGGACGAGCTCCGTGCCCCGGTTGGAGGCCACGGCCAGACCCTCGGGCAGGTCCGCGAGCCGCAGGCCGAGCTCCGGGCTCTCGACCGGCTGCGGCGCTCTGGCCTCCGGCTCGGGGGCGGGCGCCGGCGCGCGGTTGCAGCTGGCCACGAGGACGAAGGCGGCGGCGACGGGGATGACGACCAGAAAGAAGACGGCGGCGGGTCGCGGTCGGTGGCTCATGCCGGCGGTCTCCTTCATGCCGAGAGGGCGACGAAACGGTTGTTGCGGAGGTCGGCCTCGTGGTCGGTGGCGCAGTGCATGCACCGGGCCCGGATGACCCCCTCCCTGGTGCGGAAGTCGAGGTCGCGGGCGCCACAGCTGCCGCACATGTAGGACCGGGCGAAGCACCAGTCCATGATGGTCTCCTTGTGGGTGGCCGAGGGACCGTCGAGCTGCCACGCCATGGAGCCCGGAGTCTTGTCCCGGAACGGGACCGGGCTGTAGAAGTGGACCAGGAGGCGGGTGTGGCCCTTCTTCACCACCAGGCCGCCGCCGTAGTCCACGTCCTTGATGATCTCGTAGGGCAGGAAGACGAACTGTCCGTCGACCTTGCCCAGGAGCTGACGTGAGGTCATCAACAGCGGGCCCTCCACCGAGCGCAGCAGGAGGAAGGGGATCTCCTGTTGGGTGAGCACCGACGTGAACTCCCGGGTGGCGTCGGCCGGCAGCGGGTGTTGGCTGGCGTACTGCTGGGCCCGTTCGTCCCACTCCCGGCGGATCTGCTCGGCCCGGGCCTGGGCCTCCTCGAGAGCCTGGTCCTTCTGCATCCTCCGGACCTGGTCGCGCTCCATCTTAGAGAAGATCACCCCGCAGCGGGGGCACTCGTTGGCGCCGGCGTGCTGGACGAAGCCGCACGTCGGGCACTCGTGCATGCCGCCGGCGAGCCCCTCTTCCACCGAGCGGGCGGCCCCCTCCTTGGGCCGGATCTCGTAGATCGCTCCGACCTCCTCGAGGGCGTTGGCGATGAGCCGGGCCTGGTCGACGGGGAGGCTGTCGAAGAGGGTCTGGCCGACCCGGCCGAAGATCTCCTGGCAGTCCGCGGTGGACTTGCCGGTCAGGCGCTCCATGGCAAGCACGAACTTGGAGCGGCCGGCCGGGGACGGGTCGACCAGGCCGAGGAACGCGATGTCGAACGAGTACGTGGTCTCCATGACGGCCTCCGCGGCGCCCAGGGGCCCCTTCGTCGCCGGGGACGACCGGGGCCCCTCCATCTTACACAAGGGCCGAATACAATGGCGGACGATGAAGCCCGTGAAGGCCTTCGCCTCGCTGGCGGCCGTGCTCGCGGCGCTCGGCGTCCTCGGCGCCGCCCCTCCGCCGGACGAGCAGCTCGACGTGGTGCGGCGGAGGATCGGCGTGCTCGAGGGCCGTCTGGGCGAGCTCGACCGCGAGAACCGGAGCCGCCAGGAGGAACGCGAGCGCCTGTCCACCGAGCTGGAGCTGGCCGAAGCGAGGGTCCGCGAGGTCGAGCTGGTCCTGGGGCGAAGCCGAAGCGAGGCCGAGGCCGTCACCGCCGAGGTCGGCGAGCTGGAAACGGAGCTCGAGCGCCAGCGGGAGCTCCTGGCGGGGCACGTGGAGATGATCGCCCTGCTCGGCCGGCCGGGTACCGCGCAGCTGCTTCTCGACGGGGCCCGGGGCGGAGACCTCGAGCGGGCCCTGAGCACCGTGGCGGCGCTCGCCAGCGGCCAGGTCCGGTTGGTCGAGGAGTACGGCGAGCTCAGGCAGCAGCGCAGCGCGCGCCTGGCCGACCTGAGCCGGATCCTCGAGCGCGCGCGGCTCGAGGCCGCCGAGCTCGAAACCCTTCGGGCGAGCCTCGAGAGCACCCGCAGGTCCGTCGATGCGAAGATCCGCGAGCTCGAGCGAAGTCAGCGCAGCGCGAGCAGCGAGCTCGGGGACCTGCGGCAGCGGGAGGAAGCGCTGACGCGGCTCCTCGGGACCCTCGGCGAGCGCGGGTCTTTCAGCGCGGCCGAGGACATCCGGCGCTTCCGCGGCGCTCTGCCGTGGCCGGTGTCGGGGACCGTCGTGCAGAGCTTCGGCCGACACTACCTGCCCAGGTACTCGACCTACACCGTCTGCAACGGCCTCCGCCTGGAGGCAGCCAGCGGCGCCGAGGTCACCGCCGTCTTTCCGGGCGAGGTCGCCTACGCCCGCTTCTTCAAGGGCTACGGCAACATGGTGGTGGTGGACCACGGTCACGACGTCTACTCGCTGGTGGCCGGCCTCGCCAGCATCCACGTGCGGGTCAAGCAGCCGGTGGCGATGGGCACCCGGCTCGGCGTCGCGTCGCCGCCCAGCGAGGAGGGCAACACCTACTTCGAGATCCGGGTGGGGAAGAAGCCGCAGGACCCGCGCCGTTGGCTTCAGTTGGAGGCCCCGTCCCGCGGCCCGCGGGGCTGATGCGCTGCCGGCCCGGAGAAAGCGCCAGCCCCCACGGGTCGCGGCGTCAGGTATCCTCAGCGTGGAAGCGAACCGGCCGGGCACGTCCGTGGGCGGCCGGCCGCCCCAGAGAGGAGCTCGATCGAGATGAAGAAGGCACGCATCGCACTGCTCGCGGCCTCGCTCGCGGTGGTGCTGCTGTTCGCCGGCATCCTGACCGCCGGCCTGACCACCAAGGAGAGCCTCTTCCAGTCCCTCGGCAACCTCGCCGAGGTGGTGCACCTGGTAGAGGCGGAGTACGTGGACGAGCTCGACCCCGCCGTGCTGGCGCTGGCCCTGGACGGCGGCATCCTGGAGTCGGTGGACCTGTGGGCGGCGGTCATCGCCGATGACGAGGTCGGGCCCCTGACGACGATCTTCACCGAGCCTCCGCCGTACGGCCTCGCCCTGACGCTGCGGCTCGGTTCGGCGGCGGTGCGCACGGTGTTTCCCGGTTCCCCGGCGGACGATGCCGGTCTGGCGAGCTGGGAGGTCATCGAGCAGATCGACGGCGTCTACACCCGCGGCCGGCCCCTGTGGCAGATCGCCCTCGACCTGGCCGGCCGGTGGCGGCGGGGCGAGACGGTGATCCTGACGGTGCTGGACCGGGAGGTGGACGAGCGGCGGGAGGTCGGGCTGGTGGCGCGGGAGTGGCAGCCGGTGAGCGCCACCCTGGAGGACCTGGAGGACGTCCGGGTGCTCGGAATCTCGAGCCTGACCCGGGGTGCCGCGGCCGAGATCGAGCCCCTGGTGAGCGACGGAACCCCCCTGGTGCTGGACCTGAGGGGCCTTGTCTGGGGCGCCGAGACCGAGGCGCTGGCGGTGGCCGACCTCTTTGTCGAGTCCGGCACCCTCGCCGCCTGGCAGGGGCGCGAGGCCGGCGGCGACGTCATCGCGGCGACCCCCGGCGCGACCGCGGCCCCGCCCATGGTCCTGGTCGACGGCGAGACCGAGGCGGTGGGGGAAATCCTGGCCGCGGCCCTGCAGCGCGCCGGGGCCGTGCTGGTCGGTCGGCCGACCATGGGCCACGCGCCCCACATGCAGCTGGTACGTCGGGGGGAGCTCAACCTCTGGATGCCGGTCGGTCGCTGGCTGAACCCGGCCGACGAGCCGATCCACGGCACGGGTCTCGCACCCGACGACGAGGTCGCCGAGGCCGAGGGCGACGACCAGGGGGACCCGATCCTCGAGCACGCCCTGGCGAAGATCCGGGGCACCCAGGCGGAAGCGGCCTGAGCCATGGCCGCGGCCGGTCGTTCGCGGCGCGGGTCGGGATCGAAGAAACGACGCCGGTCGCCGTCAACGGCGCCCCTGTGGTGGATCGCCGCCGCCGCGGTGGTGGTGGTCGTGGTCGTCTGGATGGTGCTGCGCGGCCTGCCGGGGCCGGCGGGCCCGGACGTCGGCGCCCTCGACGAGACCCTGCGGTCGCTGGCTGCGAAGCACGGCGCGGCCGGCGAGGACCTCCGGGTCGACACAGAGATCCACAAGGTCGACGAGGTCTTCGTGCGCAGCTGGACGCTGCGATTCCCCGACCGCGCGTCCCTCGAGGAGTTCATCGCCGAGGTCACCATCCTCGGCGACCGCGAGGAGGTCGGGGTGGCGGCCCCCGCCGCCGGGGTCGGCGGGCTGGTCGCGCTCCGCGTCGAGCACGGTGTCGAGGCCTTCGATCTCGAGCTGGGGGTTCGTCGGGATGGGAAGGTGGCGGATCGCGGGCGCACCGTAGCCCCGCCCGCGCTGCCCGAGCCGAGCCCGACGCGGCGCCCGACGCCGGAGCCCGGGGCGCGCGGCAGGCTGGCGATCATTCTCGACGACGGCGGGCAGCGAATGGACCTGGTGCCGCGGGCCGCGCGCCTGCCCGAGCAGGTGGCGATCGCGGTGCTGCCGTTCCTTCCCTACTCGGCGGAAACCGCCCTCGCCATGCACGAGGCCGGGCACGAGGTGTGGCTCCACCTGCCCATGGAGGCCGAGGGCGGGACCGACCCGGGTCCGGGTGCCCTGATGGTGGACATGACCGATGACGAGCTCCGCGACACGGTGTTCATGGCGGTCAACAACGTGCCCCACGTGGTGGGGGTCAACAACCACATGGGCTCCCGGGCCACCGCGAACCTGAAGATGATGACCTGGGTGATGCAGGATCTCGCCGCCATGGGCCTGGGCTTCATCGACTCCCGGACCACGGTCGACACGGTGGCCGAGGAGGCGGCCCGGGCCCAGGGCGTCAAGGCCGGCCGGCGGCACGTCTTCCTGGACAACGAGCGCGACCCGGCCGCGATCCGACGCCAGCTCGACGAGGCGGTGGAGCGGGCCCGGATCGAGGGCGAGATCATCGCCATCGGCCACCTCAACGAGGTCACCGTCGGGGTCCTGTCCAACGAGCTGCCCCGGCTCGCGGCCCGCGGTGCCGACCTCGTCGCCCCCACCGCGCTGCTGCGCTGACCGCCAGCTGCCGAAGGCAGCCGGCTGAGGTGCCACGTTACCGGGCTGGGGTTGTAGGGCCGGCGGCTCGCCGGCCTCGCCCGGACGAT
>DATHSO010000149.1:0-4417 GCA_035464095.1 Candidatus Methylomirabilota bacterium
GGATCCGGGCGGCGTCGCACCAGTAGTCGTAGGCGAGACCGTCCGCGGCGTGGACCGCCGCGTCCACCAGGTAGTCGCCGGGGGCGAGGTCGAGGGACGGGTAGGCGCAGCGGACCTCGCCCTCGCCCTCGAGCCGCCGCGGCTCCAAACCGTCCAGGGCCGTGTTGTGGCCCGCGATGTGGCTGCCGGCGGCGCGGTGCCAGGCGACGCCGAACACGAAGTCCTCCACCGGCTCGTGCACCCGGTAGCGGATTCGCAGGCGGCACGGTGTGCCTGTGGGCACCAGCCGAGTGGGGCCCGCATCGGTGACCAGCTCCACGGCCTCGATCTCCACCGCCCCCGTCCCCCAGCGCTTGCCCTCCTCCACGACCCGCACCGACGGTGCCCGGGCCGCCGGCTCGTCGCCGGCGGTCCCGGCGACGTCGCTGCGGTAGCGGGCGACCACCGAGTCCGCCGGGCCCTCGGCCCGCACCCGGCCGTCTCGCAGGTAGACCGCGCGGTCGGCGAAGGCGCTCACCAGGTCGAGGTCGTGGGACACCAGCACCATGGTCACCCCGGCCTGGCGCATCCGGGCCAGCCGGTCGAGGCAGCGCCTCGTGAAGGCTTCGTCGCCCACCGACAGCACCTCGTCGATGAGCAGCACGTCCGGGTCCACCGCCACCGCCACCGCGAAGCCCAGGCGCACGTACATCCCCGACGAGTAGGTCTTGACCGGCTGCTCGATGAAGCGGCCGATGCCGGCGAAGTCGAGGATCTCGGGCAGCCGGGCCTCGATCTCGCGCCGCTTGAGCCCGAGCAGCATGCCGTTGATGACCACGTTCTCGCGGCCGCTGATCTCGGGGTGGAAGCCGGCCCCGAGCTCGATCAGGGCGGTCACCCGCCCCACCACGTCCACCGTGCCCTCGGTGGGCCTCAGGATGCCGCCCGCGAGCTTGAGCAGGGTCGACTTGCCCGAGCCGTTGGGCCCGATCAGCGCCACCGCCTCGCCCGGCGCCACCTCGAGGTCGATGCCGTCGAGGGCGACGTGCTCCTCCAGCGGCGCGCGGCGCCGTCGCAGCCATCCCTGGAGGACCGCCCCCTTGACCGACTCCGAGCGCACCGGCGTGCCCCGCCAGCGGTAGACCTTGCGGACCCCGGCGAAGCGCAGCCTCCCCTTCACACCGACTCCACCAGGGTGTCGCGGAAGCGCGTGAAGACCCACGCGCCGACGAGCCAGGCGACCAGGCCCACCGCGGCCGCGGTCAGCCACTCCGCCGGCCCTGGGACCCGGCCCGAGAAGGCGACGTCCCGGTAGAGCTCGACCAGGCTCGCCATGGGGTTGAGCCGCAGCGGCCGCTCCAGCCAGGTCGGGACCGCCAGCCCCTCGAGGCTGTAGATGATGGGCGAGGCGAAGAACAGCAGGTTGAGCAGGTGGCCCACCAGGTCGCGCAGGTCCCGCAGCTTGACCGACACCGCCGACACCGCCAGGGCGGCCCCGCCGGCAGCCAGCAGCCAGGGCACCAGCGCCAACGGCAGCAGCAAGATCGTCACCGGAAACGGGTGCCAGCCCGCCGCCGCCGCCAGCACCAGCGCCGCCAGCAGCACCGGCAGCGCCAGCAGGTGGTGCACCAGGTGGGACACCACCGTCACCGCCGGGAAGATCTCGGGCGGGCACATGACCTTGGCGAGCAGCGGCCCGTTGTCGATCAGGGTGACCGAGGCGTCGAGCACGGTGCCCGAGAAGAACAGCCACGGCAGCAGGGCGCTGAACAGGAACAGCGGGTAGGGATCGCCGCCCGGGAAGCGGGGGTTGAAGATGTAGGTGAAGACCACCGCGTAGACGGCGAGCAGCAGCAGGGGGTTGAGCAGGGACCACAGAAAGCCGAGGGCGGACGCCCGGTAGCGGGCGTTGAGCTCGCGCCGCACCAGCACGGCCACCAGGGCCCGCTGCCGCCACAGCACGCGGGCCACCGACGCGGGTACTGCCGTCATGGGCGGGGCGACATCCAGCTCAGGTGCCCTCGGCCCCGCTCACCAGCAGGTCCCTGACATCGCGCAGGATCCGCTCGCGCTCGATCTTCAGGTAGCGCTGGTAGCTGAGCACCTGCCCGTCCTTGACGATGAACATCTTGGGGTAGTGCTTGACGTCCCCGTAGTCGTCGAACAGGATCGGCCCGGTCACCCCCATCAGCTCGTCCATGCCGAAGTGGAAGGCCCTGCGGATCTCGTTGGTGTCGGGCGGGTTGGCGATGGTCATCACCTGGATGGTGAGCCACATGGCGTCGTAGCCGTGGGCGGCGAAGACGTCGGGGGCCTTGCCAAGGGCGTTCATGTAGCGGTTGACGAAGCTGACCACCGGCTCCTTGTCCGAGGTGCGGTCGAAGGGAGGCAGCGGGAACAGCACCCCCTCCGCCGCCGGGCCGGCCTCGGCGATGATGCGGTCGTTGAAAAAGGTCGAGGTGGTGACGATCCGCCCGCTGTAGCCGGTGTCGTGAAGGTGGGTGATCACCTCGAGGACCTCGGGGGCGTAGCCCACCGCGTACACCGCGCCCGCGCCCGACGGTCCGAGGGTTGCGTCGGAGACGGTTCGCCACTCGGGGCCGTTGAGGTCGATGCGGCCGACGATCTCGCCGCCCAGGGTCTCGACGAACTGGCTGGTGAACTCGGGCAGGATCCCCGACGCGTAGTCGCCGTCGCCGGTGTAGACCACGGTGCGGGTCTGGCCGAGGCGGTCGAACATGAAGCGGGCCGCGGTCTGGCCCTCGAGCTCGTCCGACGGGTAGAGCCGGAAGAAGAGCTTCGAGCGGTGGCTGATGCCCGGCGTCGAGGCGGTCGGCGACAGGCACACCACCTCGAGCTCGTCGAGCACCTCGACGATCGCCCGGGCCTCGGCGGAGGTGGCGCCGGCGATGACCATCCTGACGCCCCGATCGCGGACCAGCCGCTCGAGCTCCGACACCGCCCGCTCCGGGTCCGACTGGGTGTCGACCCACACCACCTCGAAGCCCCGGGGCAGCTCCTCGCGCTCGCGGGCGTCGCTCAGGGCGAGCCGGATGCCGCTCTCGATGCTCTCCCCGTAGGTGTCCGCCTCGCCGCTGGTCGGCAGGAGGACGCCCACCACCGGCTTGCTGCCACACCCGATCAGCAGCAGGCCGAGAGCTGCGACTGTGCCGATGGTCAGCCCGACTCGCCGGAACATGGTGGCACCTCCAGTAATCGCGATCAGGGTACCACAGACGGCCCCGGCCGACCGACCTGGAGCGGCCCGTGAACCGGCGGTTGGTTCATGTGTGCGGTCTGTCAGAAATCGTCTTTCTCATCTTCGACCAGGGCGTCGAAGACGTCGCGCCGGGCCAGGCCGAGCTCGGCCGAGACCGCCTTCATGGCCTGCTTGCGCGGGGCCCCGGCGGCGACGGCCGCGCGGTACGCGCGCCGGATCGCGGCACGGTCGACGGCTTCCCCCGGGGGCTCCGCCGCCGACGGTCCGACCACCAGGACGTACTCGCCCCGCGGCCGCGCGGCCTCGTCGGAGCGGGCGAGCTCGGCGAGGCTGCCCGCGAGCGCCCGCTCGTGGAGCTTGCTGAGCTCGGCGAGGAGGGTCGCCGGCCGGTCGCCGCCGAAGCCGTCCGCCAGGTCGGCGAGCTCGGCCGCGAGGCGGTGCGGCGACAGCAGCACCACCACGGTCCAGGAGAGCCCGCCGAGCTCGGCGATTCGCCGCCGCCGGGCGGCGGCCCGCGCCGGCAGGAAGCCCACGAGGGTCGCCGGCAGGGGCGGCTGACCCGACGCTGCGAGAGCAGCGGTGAAGGCGGACGGGCCGGGGACCGTCGCGACCCGGACGCCGACGGCCCGCGCCTCGCGAACCAGCGGAAATCCCGGGTCCGACAGCACCGGGGTGCCGGCGTCGCTGATCAGCGCCACCGCCCGGCCCTCGGCGAGGGCGGCCAGGGCGCGGCCGACCCGCTCGGCCTCGTTGTGCTCGTGGAAGCTGATGAGCCGGCGGCCGGCGGCGATCCCGGCGTGGCCGAGCAGGGTGCGTGCCCGCCTCGTGTCCTCGGCCAGGATCAGGTCGGCGTCGGCCAGCACCTGGCAGGCCCGGGGCGGAAGGTCGCCGAGGGTGCCGATGGGCGTAGCTACGAGCCACAAGGTGCCCTGAGGTCGGGTCACGTTGCTATGATACCAGGGTGAAGACGGCTGCCTCCGTGCTCATCTTGCTGAATCTCGGCAACTTGGTGCTCGCTCAGGAGGCCGTGCGGGAGACCGTCGAGGAGGTCGTCGCGGTGGTCGACCGGACCCCGATCCTGCGCAGCGACGTCGACCTCGCCCTGCTCCTCGGGATCGGCAGCGCGCCGCCCGACGCCACCGAGGCCGAGCTCCGTTCCGCCCTTCTCGACGCCCGGATCCGGCTCGAGGTCCAGTACCGCGACCTCGAGGCCTCGGG
>DATHSO010000150.1:0-123905 GCA_035464095.1 Candidatus Methylomirabilota bacterium
TGCTGGCTCCACCCTCCCGATCAGAGCGCGCTCCCCACACTGCCGCACCTGGCAATCCGCGGGAAGCGCGCGTCGGAAAGGGTCTTCCGGCTGCGTGGCAGGCCGCCGCTCGATGAGACGGCGCGGTCGCCGCCCTCCCCGTCACCCCCGCGCGACCGCGCCGGCTCATCGACGCTGGGACGCCAAAGGCGGCCCAGAAGGCCGGTGCCCCGGGACGCACGTCCACGCTCACAGCGGCAGGGGCAGTGGCAGCGACAGCGACAGCGACAGCGGACAGCGACAGCGACCGGTGTCAGCGTCAGCTCTCTTCGAGCCAGCGGGCGCGGTCGAAGCCCAGGTGGGCGTGGCTGTTGACCAGGCGGACGACCGGCCGGGGGCCCCAGTCCACGACGCTGATGGTGGCGGGGTCCAGGAAGATCCTGGCGGTTCGCCGCAGGGGCAGGTCGAGGGCGGCGCAGAGGAGCACCTTGATCGGGCCCATGTGGCTCACCAGAACGACGGTGGCCGGGGCCGCCGTCCGGGCGAGCTCGTCCGCGAGCTCCACCACGCGCGCGCGCAGGCTCTGCAGGCTCTCGCCCCCGGGGGGAGCAACCGAGGGGTCGGACTCCCACGCCTCGAGGAGAGCGGCGTCATCACCGCTCCTGGCCAGCACCTCGGCCCGGGACAGCCCCTCCCAAGAGCCGAAGTCGAGCTCGCGAAGACGCGCCTCGTCGCGCACCGCCAACCCGGGGCGGGCGAGACCTGCGGCGGTGGCACGGGCACGGCTCGACGGGCTGGTCAGGACGAGGTCGACGGGCAGCTGGCGCATGGCGCCGGCGACGGCGCGGGCCTGCTCCCGGCCGGTGGCGTCGAGGGGGTCGTCCCGCCGACCCAGGTAGCGGTAGCTGCGGTTGGCCTCGACCTGGCCGTGGCGGACGAGGATCAGGCGGACGGTGTCGGGGTTCACGGCGGGCAGTATGCCACGCCGGCGGGGGCCCCGCGCTCATCGAAGACAGATCTGCCCGAGCCCGTGGTTGGCAGGTGGAAAACGGTGGGTTGGGTTTGGTGGGTCGGTTGGGGTGGGTCGAAGGTGGTGGGATGGATGACACGGGCCGAGAACAGATCTGATGAACAGCGAACTGAATCACCGTTCACCTGAACTCAATATATAACCCAGCGGTAAATTTGTCAATACCTGCAATGGTTTAGAGCTTGAAATTCCCTAAGCCCTTTAAAAACCGAACGTTCGTTCGAAGATCCCGGGCTCAGGGCCGGACCCGGGATCCGCCGCGGCGCGCCTCGGCCCCTGTGGCGGTCACGACCACCCGGTCCAGGTACCAGCCCTCGGCGCCGTTGCAGCCGTCGACGCCGAGGTCGAAGCGCAGGCGCACCCGGTCGCCGGCCGTGGCGACCCGGGACAGCTCGACCTGGCTCTGGCCCCAGCTGCCTCCCATGGAGCCCTCGTCGGTGCCCGTGAAGGCGGGCTCCCCGGCGAGGGGGTTGGCATTGCCGGAGGCGGTGATGCGTCCGTTGTAGGGGTTGTAGCGGAAGGCCCAGTCCGGCACGAGCACGAAGGGACCGCCGTTGACGCTGATCTTGAGGTTGCCGCCGTCCCACTCCGGCTCGGTGGCGAGCCAGTGGTCGAAGGCGAGAATCGGGTCGAGGACGCCGAGCGGGATCGTGATCTCGGGGCTGGTGACCTCCATGACGCCGCTCTGGTCGTCGCTGCCGGGCCGGCAGTCCCCGATCAAAACGCTGTCGACGGCGAACAGGGCGCCACCGTCGCCCCCGATGGGAAGGGCCTCGGTCCACACCCAGTCCCGGGGGCTGTACTCGGGGAAGACGCCGCGATTGGAGCGCTGCCAGGCGCCGGGGTCGGCGTCGAAGGTCTCCTCGAAAAGCACCAGGTTGCCGTCGAGGGCGGGAGCGTCGGGTTCGAGGAGGCTCGAGAACAGGCACTGGTCGGGCGCTCGGCGCATCTCTACGGCGTCCATGGCGGCGGCCACCTGCAGGCAGTCGTGCGGGGTGACGCTTTCGAGGGACACCTGCCCGGTCCGCGGGTCGTACAGGGTCGCCCCGACCAGGTCGAGGCAGCTGGTTTCCAGGATGTCGGCGTGGTGGTGGAAGTCGGTCACCGGGGTCTGGTAGACGGACATGGCGCGCCAGTAGATCCGCGCCGCCTTGGTGGTGCCGATCGCTTCGACAGTGCGGCCGTTGGCCCTTCCGCCGTCCACGAGCAGCGCGAAGGCCAGGTTCGGGATGCCGCTGTTGCTGTGGACGCCGCCGTTGTCGGTGCCGTTGCAGTGGTAGTGCGCGCTGCTCACCCGGTCGGGGTCCCCGAAGCAGGTCGGCGACCACATGTCGCGGATCGCCCCGAGGGCGGCCGTGTCCTCACCGATGAGCCAGCGCACCGAGTCGGCGAACTCGCCGGCCAGGGACAGGGAGGCCGTGACCCCCTGGCCGAGGGCGGTGCGGATCAGGTTGCCGTAGGAGCGACCGATGAACACCGCCGGGATCGCGAGGGGGGCGGTGTCGCCGCCCATCTCGAGGACGTCGTCGCCCTGGTCGTTGACCACGATAACCCCGGCCGCCCCGGCGGCCTGGGCGCGGGCGACCTTGTCCCGGAACAGGCAGGTGCCGCGGTCGACGAGGGCGATGGTGCCGGCCGCCATCGGCGCCAGGAGCTCGCAGGCGTCCGAGGGGACGCCGACGCCGTCGTCGGCGAGCTCGACCGCGCCGGTCACCGACCACGGCGCCTCGGGGTTGAAGACCGCCCCGCCGACGGGGTAGGACCCGGCGGCCGACGGGGGCGACGTCAGCTCCAGGCTCGGGGACGGTCGACCGCCGGCGGTGGAGCAGCTGCCGGCCGGCCGGAGGTTGCCGGGCAGGTCGCCGCCGCGGTCGTTGAGCTGGTCCGCGAGCTCGCCGAAGATGTCGGAGGTGGCCTCGTTGAGGGCGCCCGGCTGCCACTGGTAGACCAGGCCGTGGGTCCAGCCGGTGTAGGCGTGGGCCCACTCGTGGACGACGACGTCGTCGCTCACCATACCGGTGCAGTAGGCGGTGACCCCGCCCGTCTCGACCGCGTTGGGGCAGTCGATGTCCGCTGCGTCGTAGATCGCGTTCATGGTCGCGTCGTGGCCGTCGAAGGACAGGTAGTGGCCGTTGCTGATGTTGGCGAACAGGGCGTGGGCGTCGCCGGTGGCTCGGGCGAGCTCGGTGATCTCGGCGTTGGCGGCGCCGCTGCTGCCGCCGTAGGGCAGCGGGTCGCCCTCGGACCACACCGGGTTGGGCATGGTTCGCAGGTGGACCTCGCGGTCGAGGTGGTGGACCTCGGATCGCCGGTCCACCAGCCGGCCGTCGTGGGCGTCGACGTAGAGGACCTCGTGGAGGTTGGGCCCCGAGGTCACCTCGACCTGCCACGCCAGGTGGTTGGCGCCGGGGATGCCGCGCACCAGACCCTCCCGGTAGATCACGAGCTCGGCCGGCGCGACCTCCAGGGGCCCGCGGGAGCGTCCGCTGCCCTTGGCGACCGTCCGGACCGCGATCGCCTCGGCATCGGTGGCGGGCAGCGACGGGACCGGGTCGACGTCGAGGTCGGGGATGACCGCGCCGCTGAGCGCGGCCACGGCGCCGTCGCGGTCGAAGTGGACGGTCAGCCGGACACCGAAGACGGGGACGCCGGCCACGACCTGCTCGAAGACCGCGTGGCTCCGGCCGAGGAGGTCCTCGCGGACCTCCACCGGACGAAGCTGCCGGGAGGGTTCGACGAGACCGAGCCCAGTGCCGTGACGGGCCAGGAAGTTGACCGCCCTGGCCACCGGGTCCGCGCCGGGGGGAAGGGCTCGGGGGGCCGCGAACCGGACCAGCTCGGGGCTGCCGGTGGCCGCGTCCAGCCTGAGGTGCTCGACGGCGAGGTCGCTGCCCGGGAGGCGGTGGCGGGCCTCGGGCCCGGCGGCGCCGGCGCCCGGCGACAGGCCGAGCACGGCGGCGGCGCCGATCGCGAGCAGCGGTCGCAAGCCGTGGCGGCGGGGAGCTTTCCGGCCCATGGGGCGATGGTACCAGACGGCGAGGCCGCCGGGCCCGGGCACGGATCGGCGGTGGTGCGGGGTAGACTGCGTCGACCATGCGCCGATCGGAGGTTCCCGAGCTCGCCGAGATCACCCCGAAGAGGGGCAACGCTCTCTCGCGATGGGCGGCAGCGTGGGCCCTCGCGGCCCTGGGCTGGAGCTTCGAGGGCGCGATCCCCGGGGTCGCCAAGGCGGTGGTCATCGTCGCGCCCCACACCTCGAACTGGGACTTCTTCGTGGGGGTGGCGGCCATGTTCGCCCTCGGCCTCCGGGTCGAGTTCCTGGGCAAGAGCAGCCTTTTCTTCTGGCCCCTGGGGCCGGTGATGCGGTGGCTGGGGGGCATTCCCGTCGACCGGAGGGTGTCCAGGGGCGTGGTGGAGGTGACGGCGCGGGAGCTCGAGGCTCGTGAGCGGATGATCCTCGCCCTGGCGCCGGAGGGGACCCGCGGACCGGTGACCCGCTGGCGGTCGGGCTTCTACCACATCGCGCACCGCGCCGGAGTGCCCATCGTCCCGGTGTCCCTGGACTACCGTCGCCGGGTGATCAGGCTCGGCGGCGGGTTCGAGGCCACGGGCGATCTCGAGGCGGACCTGGGACGCCTCCGGACCTTCTTCGAGGGCGTCGAGGGGAAGCGATCGAAGTGAGCTCGCGAGGGCCGTCGGGGCACGGGACGCTGACGCCGACGCCTGGGCTCGAGCGTCGGGTCACCCAGGGTCGCTTCGCGAGGGTCATCGGCCGCCCGCACCGGGCGGGCTGACCGCGGCCGAGCGCTGCTCCGCTAGGGCTTGTCGGCCTCGAAGGTGCAGACGAGACCGTCGGGATAGACGACCAGGCGCTGGAGGTCCTCGGCGCTCGGCGGCTCCACAGCCTCGGCCCCGAAACCGGCCGCGATAACCTTCCGGTTGGCCTCGGTGGAGTAGGGGACGAGGGCATCCGCGACATCGCCCTCGCCCTCGGACCAGAGGTCGAGCACCAGCGGTTCGGTCGGGCAGTCGAGGTCGAGGTCCGCGATGTCGAGCCGCCGAAGCTTCGGGTTGCCGGCGCTCGTGAAGTGGACCCGCCCGGCTTCCAGCTCGTAGACCGCGCTCCACTGGGTGTGCCCGGGCTGGGCGACGTCGGCGAGGATCGCCAGGGCGTCGGCGACGGCGCCGTCGCCGGGGCTCCTTCGGGCCTCTTGAACCCCGTCGGCGGCCCGGGCGAAGCGAGCGAGGGAGCCCGTGCCCTCGGGCGTCACCGGCTCGCCACCGTAGCCCAGGGTCCGGTTGAGGTAGTCGAGGGAGGCGGTGTAGGTGTCGTTGGTGAGCACCGGCAGCGGCAGAGTGCGCTCGCTGCGCTGGACGAGCTTGCCGTCGAGGAACTCGATGACGGCGCAGTTGGCGGTGGCGTCACAGGCGATGAAGTGCAGGGGCGCGCCGCTCACCGCGAGCTCCGAGGCGCTCGCGACCACCTCCCCGACGGTGCGGAAAGAGTCGAGAGAGTACTGCACCCACTGCAACGGGTCGATGGACCGGCGCTCACCGGCCGGCGGGTACACGGTGGCCTCGAGCCAAAGGACCTCCACGGCCAGGCCGGCCTCGTTCATGCCGCCGATGGGGAACTCGCGGCCGTACTGGTTGAAGGTCACGCTGCCGTAGCGGGAGGTCCAGCGGGCCGGCGTCTCGCCGTCGCCGACCAGGGCGGTCTTGGCGAGCCCGCGCTGGTTCACCACCAGCAGGCCCGCAGCCACGTCCCAGTCGAAGTTCTTGGCCATCACCGGGCCGTCCGGGTTCTTGAGCAGGAACGCGGTGCAGGCGTCGGTCGGGGCCCCGGCGAGCAGAACGGCGAGGCAGGAGACGGCGGCGGCGAGTCGAACGAGGTGGCTTCGCATGGTCGTCCTCCGGACCGTGATTCTACTCCGTCCCCCCGCGTCCGCGCCCGCGTCCGTGCCCGAACCGCACGGTGCCAGGTACGGCGACTTGACAAACTCGTGGGATTGCCGATTCACGTCGCTTTTTGGCGAGTTTGTCAAGTCGCCGTACCTGGCACCCTCCCGGGTGTTCGTCAAGTCGTCGGACGGGGAACCCTCTCGCCTGGGGGCAGCCGCCCTTTGCAGGCGCTTGCGGCTGGCCTATCGTTGAGGTGTGATCCGACGCCTGCTCCCGCTCGTGCTGGTGCTCGCGGCCCTGACGGGGCCGGGCGCCCAGGAGGAGCCACGACGGCTGGTCTTCTCGGGCCGCAGCGACGAGGGCGAGGTCTGGGCGAACGTGGCCCTCACGACGTTGCGGCTCGAGGAGGACTACGTGCCCATGGTGGTGGCCGTGCTCAACCGTGCCCGGGAGCCGGTGGTGGTGGACCGGGACGCCATCCGGCTCGTGGGCCCGGACGGGCTGCGCTACCCGATGCCCACGGTCCGGGAGCTGCGGCGCAACTACGGCAAGCTCGGCCTCGACACGCGGGCCGCGTCGGCGGCGGGCATCCCGTGGGAGCTCTGGGCCCGGGACCGCAAGCTGGTGGAGTCGAACTTCTTCCCCGACCTCATGAGCAGCCGGCGCGGCATCGCCATCGACGAGGTTTCCCTCGGCACCGGCTTCGCCATGGTCGACCGGGTCTACTTCGCCCGGCCGCCGGGGCTCGCGGTGGACACGCCGTTTCTGCTCGAGGTCGCCGCCGACGGTTGGCAGGCGCCGATCCGGGTCGGGATCGTCCTGCGCTGAGCCCTCCGCCGTCCAAGGGCCAGCCCAGGGCGGAGGAAAACCCGCGGGGATGGCGTTCGTAACTCCGTCGGGACCACGCCGTACAACCGGAGGCAACGGATCGCCCGAAGGCGCTGGTCGAATCGGGGTTGCGCGAGACTCCCGGGACCCGATCCGGCCGGAGCCGACAAGGAGCCGCGACTGACCGAGCACGAGGACTTCCCGATCCAGGCCGCCCAGGTCGGCGGCAGCGTGGTGGTCTACGAGCAGGCCGGGGCCCTGCACGTCTTCGACCCGGCGGCCGGCGCCTCGACCCGGTTGCGGATCGGGTCGCCGCAGATCTCATGGAGACCCGGCCGCGCTGGGCCTCAGGGGACGAGTTCATCCAATCTGCGGCCATGTCGCCGTCCGGGGCGAGGGCGGTCTTCGACTTCCGCGGCGAGATCGTGACCGTGCCGCCCGTCAAGGGCGACCCCCGGGTCATCACCGGCACCCCAGGCGCCCACGAGCGGTCGCCGGCGTGGTCGCCCGACGGCGCGAGCATCGCATATTTCTCGGATGCTTCCGGAGAGGTCGCACTCCACATCGCTCCCCAGGACGGCAGCGGCGAGGTCGAGGTCCACGTCCTGGAGGGCTCGGGCTTCTACGACGACCTCAAGTGGTTGCCGGACGGGACCAGGCTGAGCTACTCCGACAACTCGTGGACCCTGTGGGTGCTCGACCGCACCAGCGGACGCCAGAGCAGGGTCGCTTCGGAGGTGGTGTACGGCCCGGTCAGCGCCGACGTCGAGATCGCGAACGGGCGCTGCCGCTTCGCCCGCGTCTTCGGCGGGCTCAACTGGAACCCCGAGCTGCGGGCGCCCCTGTCCGAGCCGGGTGTCGGGGTCGAGGCCGGAGAGTACCTGCTGGCGGTCGACGGCCGCGACCTGGCGCCGCCGGAGAATCTCCACGCGCGCTTCGAAAATACCGCCGGCACCATCGTCGAGCTCACCGGCGGGCCGAACCCCGACGGCAGCGGTTCCCGGACGGTGCAGGTGGTGCCGGTTGAGGACGAGGCCGCCCTGCGCAACGGCGCCAGGGTCGAGGGCAACCTCGAGTACGTCACCGAGGCCACCGACGGCCGGGTCGCCTACGTCTACGTGCCCAACACGACCGGCCTCGGCCACACCTACTTCAAGCTCTACTTCTTCCCCCAGGCCGACCGCCAGGCGATCATCGTCGACGAGCGCTACAACGGCGGCGGCCAGGTGGCCGACTACTACATCGACATGCTGCGCCGGCCAGAGCTGTGCCGGTGGTCGATGCGCTACGGCGCCGACCTCAATTCCCTACGTCTTCGGCGCTTCGCGTTCTTGGCGTCTTCGCGGTTTTCTCGCTGTCCGTCAATACCCGAAGCGGAAGCCCTGCTGGTACGACGCGTCATTGGTGGCGTTGTCGACGGTGGAGGTGTAGGCGACCACCGCGCCCTCGGCGGACGTGACGCCGACCCGGACGATCAGCCCGTCGCGCTCGCCGGGACCCAGTCGATGGAGAACCCCGTTGAGCTGCGTCATCCCGTACGGGGCGAGCTCGAGGGTGAACGACGAGCCCCCGGGCGCCGGCGCGCCGTCGGCGGTGAAGATCTCCACCGCGACCGTGGCCGCCACGTCGCTGACGTTGGCGACGCCGAGGTTGGTCCGGCGCCCATCCCGCTGGTCGACGAACATCCGGAGCGCCCCGGCCTGGCCGCCATCGGGAGCGGCCGCGTCGGTCACGGGGATGCCGGGTATGGTCTGCCCGTAGGTGCCGGCGGGGTCGGCGGAGGTCCAGGTCCGACTGGTCACCAGGACCGGGCCGTCGGCGAGGTAGTGGATGCTGCCGACACCCTCCGTTCCGAAGAGTCCTCCCACCACGTCGTAGAGCACCGTAACCGGTTCGTCGAGGGGAACGACGACGCTCTCGACCTGGAGGTTGTCCCGATCCTCGCGATTGAACCAGAGGTGGATCACGCTCGCGCCCTGCTGGTAGATCCAGAGGTCGGTCGTCCACACGGAGCCGAAGCGTCCATCAGCGCGAGCGGCCGCCGGGACGAAGCCGTCGAGGTGCCCGGGCGTGGACGCCCCGGTCGGGAGCGCCATCAGGAGCGCGAGAGAGGCGATTGCTGCCGTTGTGGTGATCCGGCTCACGGGCCACCTCCACCACCACCCGGACCGCCCGTGCCGAGGTCGAAAGACCACAGGGCCGTCCCGTCCCGGCCGAGAGCGACCAGGGTGGTCGACATGAGCTGGAAGACGCCCGGGGCGTCCCCTTGGTGCATGGGCCCGCCGCCGAGACCGGTGCCTTCCGACTCGAAGTCGCGAACCGTCAGGTACATCCGGGAGCCGTCGGGGGCGAACTGCGGCAGCGAGACCATCCCGCCCTCGACGACCGTGCGCCACAGCTCGGAGCCGGTGGCGAGGTCGAGGCCGACGAGGGTGACGGCGTTCGCGTACGGTCCGGTGCCGCCGCCACCACCGCCTCCGCCGTGACCGCCGCCGTGGTGCCAGCCGCCGTCACCGCTGCCGTCCCAGCCGCCCCACCAGTCCTCGCGCAGCGCGAGCACGACGAGGTCGCCGTCGGTGACCGGCCTCATCGGCCAGCCGTCGGAGAAGGTCGCGCGCCAGCGTTCCGAGCCGTCGGGCGCGATGTTGACGATCGCCCGGTCGTCGCCCATTCCGGGGCTGCCCGGACCGCCCATCATGGCCGACATCTCGGTGACCAGGAGGCTGCCGTCGTCGGCCACGGTGAGCATGCCGGCGCCTCCCATGGCGCCGCCGGATCCGCCGGGTCCCATCATGCCGCCGCCCTGGGCGAGGGCGAGGCCGGTCAACAACGTGCTCGCGAAGAGCACGGTCGCTATCTTGATCTTCATATCGGTCTCCAATCTCCCGGTCCGCGAACCGGATTGGTCCGTCGTCCCAGGTCGTTCCACTCCCTTTCCCTCTCCCTCTCCCTCTACCTCTACCTTGCGATGGAACGAAACAGAACCAACGGAGAAGGAGAGGGAAAGGGAGAAGGAGAGGGGAGACTCACCGCTGCACCACCTCACCGCAGCGCAGCATGGTGGGGTCATAGGGGTTGCCGATGGCCTCGTCGGGCTGCAGCCAGGCCTTCTTCTCCATCGGGCAGTAGGCGACCACGGGCTTCGGGCCCTGAACCAGCCGGTGCCAGCGGACCAGGGGTTGCGTCAGCGAGGCCAGGGCCTGCCGCGCCTCGGCGAGGCCATCGGCGTCGGCAAGTGACCGGGCCCGAGTCTCGACCTCGTCGAGAAGGGCGCTCACCGCGTCGGCATCGTCAAGAGCCACCCCCGCCGCGGCGGCATTGAAGTCGGCCTCGAGGTCGGCTGCCGCGGCGGCGATCGACCGGGCGTGTTCCGCCGTCCCTTCGGTCGAGTCGTCAAGAAGCGCCTGGCGAATCGCCTCGAAGTCGTCGGCGATGCGGTCGAAGACGGTGGCCTCGGAGGCAACGGCCGCGGTCGCGAGCGAAGCGACAAGTACAACGAAGATTGTGATTCTCGTTCTCATGACTACCTCCCAGGGTACAACAAGCTCCGGACCTCGTTGTTTCCCCCGTCGACCCGGATGGCGACTCCGGTCACAGGACGCCCGCTGCTGTGCCGGCCCTCCGGGGCGCGCGAGGCTCACAGTGCCACCCGACGAAGACGCAGCGAGTTGAGGATGACCGACACCGAGCTGAAGCTCATCGCTGCCGCCGCGATCATCGGGGACAGCAGAATGCCGAAGAAGGGGTACAGGACTCCGGCTGCCACAGGCACTCCGAGCGAGTTGTAGACGAACGCGAAGAAGAGGTTCTGCTTGATGTTGCGCATGGTGGCCCGGCTCAGCCGGCGGGCGCGCACGATGCCGCGCAGATCGCCCTTCACCAGGGTGATCCCCGCGGACTCCATGGCGACGTCCGTTCCGGTGCCCATGGCGATACCGACCTGAGCCTGTGCGAGAGCCGGGGCGTCGTTGATCCCATCGCCGGCCATTGCGACCACGCGGTTGTCTGCTTGGAGGCGCGCGACCGCGTCCGCCTTCTCGTCCGGCATCACCTCGGCCTCGACCCGGTCGATCCCGAGCTGCCGCGCTACGGCTTCCGCGGTGGTCCGGCTGTCGCCGGTCAGCATCACGACCTCGATGCCGTCGTCGCGAAGCTGCCTGATCGCTTCCGGCGTGCTCTCCTTGATCGGGTCGGCGACCCCGAGAAGACCGGCCACCGTCCCGTCCACCGCGACGAACATGACGGTCTGTCCCTCGCCGCGCAGCTCCTCGGCCAGCGAGATGGCGGCGTCCCGCACCGTGCCGCGTTCCTCCATCAACGCCAGGTTGCCCACCGCGACCTGTCGGCCGGAGATGACACCGACGATGCCCCGGCCTGTCACTGACTCGAATGCTTCCACGTCGACCAGCTCGAAACCACGGTCCGAGGCACCCTTCACCACCGCGGTGGCGAGGGGATGCTCGCTGGCCCGCTCGAGCGAGGCCGCCGCCCGGAGGAAGGCGTCGTTGCCGCCGTCGAGCGCGGTCACCGTCACGAGCCGGGGCCTTCCCTCGGTGAGCGTCCCGGTCTTGTCGACCACCAGGGTGTCGACGTCGCGCATGACTTCGATGGCCTCGGCGTTCTTGAAAAGCACGCCGGACGATGCGCCCCTGCCGGCGGCGACCATGATCGACATGGGGGTCGCCAACCCGAGGGCGCAGGGACACGCGATGATCAGCACGGCGACCGCGTTGATGAGCGCGTACGCCATGGGCGGATCCGGGCCGGCGAGGGCCCAGACCACCCAGGTCAACAGGGCGCTCACGACCACCGCCGGGACGAAGTACGACGCGACCAGATCTGCCAACCTCTGGATCGGCGCGCGGCTGCGTTGGGCCGCGGCGACCATCTGCACGATCTGCGCGAGCAGGGTCTCCGATCCCACCTTGTCAGCCTCGATCACGATCGATCCGGTCCCGTTGACGGTGGCGCCGATGACCCGGTCCCCCCCGGTCTTCTCGACGGGGATCGGCTCGCCGGTCACCATGGACTCGTCCACGGAGGTCGAGCCCGAGACCACGACACCATCAACCGGGACCTTCTCGCCCGGGCGCACACGGAGACGGTCACCCACCTGCACCGTGTCCAGCGGCACGTCCTTCTCGGCGCCGTCCGGGTCGACCCGCCGGGCCGTCTTCGGCGTCAGGCCGAGCAGCGCCCTGATGGCCGTGTTGGTCCGGCTTCGCGCCTTCAGCTCGAGCACCTGTCCCAGCAGCACGAGGGTCGTGATCACGGCCGCTGCCTCGAAGTACACCGCCACCTGGCCGTGGGCACCCCTGAAGGATGCGGGGAAGATCCCGGGAACCAGCGCTGCGACGACGCTGTACAGGTAGGCGACCCCGACCCCGAGCCCGATCAACGTGAACATGTTGAGGTTGCGGGTGACCACCGAACGCCAGGCCCGGACGAAGAACGGCCACGCACCCCACGCCACGACCGGTGTGGCGAGCGCCAGCTCGACCAGGTCGAGGATCCGAGGGGATGCGATCCCGGAAACGTCGACGCCGGGGATTTCCTCGCCCATGGCGAGAACCAGCAGCGGCACGGACAGCACCGCACTGACCCAGAAGCGGCGGCGCATGTCGGTGAGCTCCTCGTTCTCCTCCTCGTCCACCGCGATCGTGCGGGGCTCGAGGGCCATGCCGCACTTCGGGCAGCTGCCCGGCCGGTCACTCACCACCTCGGGGTGCATCGGGCACGTGTACTCGGTCCCGATCGGCGGCTCCCCGGCTGCCACCTGACTGTCCGCGGACCGGTGGCTCGCGTCGCGCGAAGTGGTCTCGTCGCGCCCGACGAAGTGCCCGGGATCCGCAGTGAAGCGCTCGCGACATCTCGCCGAGCAGAAGGCGTACGTCCGCCCCTCGTGCTCGGCGAGCAGATCGGGCGTCGTCTGGTCGACCGTCATGCCGCAGACCGGATCGATCGGCACGTTCGTGTCCTTTCGTGTCGGGCCGTGTGGTGCGCGATCGGCGGACCGTCCGCACCGCGACCTCGTGTCTGCCCGAGGTGTCGGTGGACGAGCGGACCCCGGGCGGCGCGTCAGTTGTGGGTCTCGTGCGGGTCACCGCCGGTCTCGTCTCCGTCGGTTGACCCGGCCATGGTCTGCATCATCGGGCAGCCGGACATGTCATCCGCCCCCCCGGACTTCATGTGACGCATCATGTGGCCCATCATCATGGGGCGCATCTTCGCCATCATGTCCTGCATGGCGCCGCGCTGCTCGACCATGGTCGTCAGCAGCTCGGCCATGGCGCGCTGCTGCTCGTCGCCGGTGCTGGATTCGACCTTGTCGGCGAGCTCGGCGAGGTCCGCCTGCATCTGCTGGCGTCGGTCGCGCATCTCCTTCATCTTTGCCCTCATCTGCTCGCAGTCCATCGTGCTGCCGGCCTCGCCCATGGTCTTCATGTGCTCCGAGCTCATCATGTGACCCTTCATTCCGCCGCTCTCGGGGGGCGAGTCGGTGCCGGATGCCTGGGCGGCGGCGGGACCGGGCACCAGGATGAGCGCGGTGGCGGCGACCAACGCGCACAAGGTCGTTTCGATGTGGTTTGACATGAGGAATCTCCTTTTCCGTCAGAACGCGAACCTCAAGCCGGCGAGGACGCGCAGGTTGTCGGTGGTCTCGGAGGCGGCCTCGGCGAGGTCCGCGGTATCTCCGAGCAGGGTGTCGTACCGGATGCCGAGGTACGGCGCGAGCTCGCGCCTGAGCTCGTACCGGAGCCGCAGGTCGAGTGCGACATCGGTGAAGCCGGACGCCAGCCGACGCTCGGGAATGTCCTGGGCGGCGATGCCGGCCTCGAGGCGGGGCTGGACGACCAGTCTCTGGGTGATCCGGACGTCGTACTCGGCCTCCAACTCGACGGTGACGTCGCCGTCCTCGGACAGGTACCCCGAGGCGTCGAGCTCGATCTTGTAGGGCACGAGGCCCTGGAGGGCCACGGCCGCCGAGACGCGGTCCTCGTACTCGCCGCCGTGCCACTCGTTGGCGTACTGGGCGCCGGCCTGGACGCTCCAGAACGGCGTGACGAGCCTCGAGTAGAGCAGGTCCGTTTCGGTCTCGCCGCGGTCGCTGCCGGCGAAGACCGCCTCGCCCTCGTGCTTCCACCAGAGCTTGTTGATGTCGCCGCCGGCCCAGCCCCAGGCCTCCCATCCGAGGTGGTCCGGGGCATCGTCCGCACCGAACCGCCACTCGAGCTGCTCGACGAAGGCGAAGACGTAGGGCCGGGTGTCGGGAACGGGGTCGGGCCATGCCGCGGGCGGCGGGCTCGCCGCACGCTCGAGCACCTCGTCGAGGGTCATCCCCTCGGGCAGCGGCGGCGTCTCCACCTCGGGCGGCGGCGCTTCGTCGTGCTGCTCCGCCGACTCCCGATGACCCGGTCGATCCGCGGTGGTCGGCAGGTCGGGTGCGTCCTGCGCCGCGGCTGTGAGCGTCAATCCCGCCACGAGGATCGGCACCAGAACGAGGGAGCGGTCACGCGTCGGCACGGATCGGCCCTCCCCCCAGCGAGCGGACCACCGCCACCGTCCGGAACATGCCGGCCTCCATGTGGTAGAGGAGGTGGCAGTGGAAGGCCCACTGGCCCGGCGCGTCGGCGGTGATGTCCACGGTCAGGAGCTCCGCCGGCTGGACGATGACCGTGTGCTTGCGCGGGTTGGTCTCGAGAGTGCCGCCGGCGTAGAGGTCCATCCACATGCCGTGGAGGTGGATCGGGTGGCTCATCATGGTGTCGTTGATCATGTTGATCCGCAACCGCTCGCCGTATCGGAAGCGGATCACGTCGGAGTCGGACCACTTCCTGCCGTCGAAGCCCCAGACGTACTTGTGCATGTTGCCGGTGAGGTGGAGGTCGAACTGGCGGGACGGGGGCCGCCGGCCGTACGGCCGGTCGAGCGCCCTGAGCTGGCCGTAGGTGAGCACCCGCCAGCCGTCCTCGCCGAGCCCGGCGCCGGGATAGTCGAGCCGGCGGTACGCCGTCTGGGCCATGGTGATGCTCTCCGGACCGTGGCGGGCGGGACCGTGCTCGATCCGGTCGATCAGATTCTCGGTGGGGAGCTCGCCGCCGGAAGCGAGCGGGCGGTGCGAGGCTGCGTGAGCATGATGTTCATCGCCGCTGCCTCCCTCCATACCGGCCATGCCGCCGTGCATCATCATTCCCATGTCGGCCATGGTCAGCATGGGCCGGCGGCGCTGCTCGGGGACTGCGGCCGACATGCCCTCCCGCGGCGCCAGGGTGCCCCGGGCGAAGCCGCTGCGGTCCATGGTCTCGGCGAACAGGGTGTAGGCGCCGGCGTCCGGCAGGGTGACGATCACGTCGTAGGTCTCGGCCACCGCGATCCGGAGCTCGTCGGTCTCCACCGGCCGGATGTTCTGTCCGTCCGCCTGCACCACCGTCATCGGCAGGCCGGGGACCCGGACGTCGTAGAAGGTCATGGTCGACGCGTTGACGATGCGCAGGCGGACTCTCTGGCCCGGTTGCGCGGGGAAGGTCGGGTTCTCGTGCGCCGCCCGACCGTTCATCAGGTAGGTGTAGGTCGCGCCGGTGACGTCCGCGATGTCGGTCGGGTCCATGCGCATGCGGTCCCAGGCGAGGCGCTTGGAGATGACCTCACGGAGGGACATGCCGGTGGCGTGCATCTGGTCGTCCAGGTTCGCCAGCGTCGGGCGCTGGAAGTTGAAGTAGCCCTCCATGGTCTTGAGCTTCCTGAGCACCCGGTGCGGGTCCTCGAAGGTCCAGTCCGAGAGCACCACCGAGTGCTCGACGTCGAAGTCCACGGGGTCGCGGTCGGCGGGCTCGACGATCAGCTGCCCGTAGTGTCCGAGCTGCTCCTGGAGGCCGGTGTGGCTGTGGTACCAGTAGGTCCCGTTCTGGCGCACGGGGAACCGGTAGGTGAAGGTGGAGCCGGGCGGGATTCCCGGGAAGCTGATGCCGGGCACGCCGTCCATGTCGAAGGGCAGCAGGATGCCGTGCCAGTGGATGGAGGTCGACTCGGGGAGACGGTTGTGCACGCGGATGAGCGCCTCCTCGCCCTCGCGCATCCGGATCACCGGGCCCGGGATCGAGCCGTTGATGGCGATCGCCCGGCCCGGGCTCCCGCCCACGAGCAGGTCCCGGTGCTCGAGGGTGAGGTCGATGCCGCCGGGGGCGGTGGCGACGAGCTCGCCGGGGTCGCCGGCGCGGGGGAGCCCGGCGGCGAAGGCGCCGAGCGGGCCGACGAGCCCGGAGCCTGCGAGCGACGCGGCCCCGGCGGTGACCAGGAAGCGCCTCCGGGTGATGGGGTCGATCGGCGGGGCTTCGAAGTCGTCAGACACGGGGGTCTCCTTCTCGCCAGAGCTGCCGTCCAACCCTTCGTCACGGCGACGTGGTCGACGGCGTCACCACGTGGTCACCGCCACCTATTACGCCGACGCCGACAGGATCCGGCAGCCCGGGGAGGACCTCCGCGAGCACGGGGGTTTCCCCGAGCGGGCCCCGGCAACGGGCCGAAACCGATCCGTGTCCTGAACGCTCCGCGAGCCGCGGTCAGGTCGAGAGCGGCGGCGCGGCGGCCTGGGAGTCGCCGTCGAAGAGCTCGGTTCGCTTCAGCTTGACCGACCGCCAGATGAAGTACAGGGCGGGGTAGACGACGAGCTCGCCGACGAAAGAGGTGACGATCCCGCCGACCATGGGCGCGGCGATCCGACGCATGACGTCGGAGCCGATTCCGCTCGCCCACAGAATCGGCGCCAGGGCGACGAAGGTCGTGGTGACGGTCATCATCTTGGGCCGGATCCGCTGGACCGCGCCGTGGTAGACGGCCTGGGCGAGGTCGCGGTAGTCGGCCATGCGGCCGGCCTTCTTCCAGCGTTCGTAGGCGAGGTCGAGGTACAGGAGCATGACCACGCCCATCTCGGCGTCGAGGCCGGCCAGGGCGATCAGCCCCACCCAGACCGCGATGGACCAGTTGTAGTCCAGGAAGAACATCAGCCAGACGGCGCCGACCAGCGAGAACGGCACCGTGAGCAGGACGATGCCGGTCTTGACCCAGGATTTCGTGTTGAGATAGAGGATCAGGAGGATCAGGGCCAGCGTGATGGGCACGATCACCAGCAGTCGCTCCCGGGCCCGCTGCATGTACTCGTACTGGCCGGACCAGAACACGGTGTAGCCCTCGGGGATCTCGACCCGCTCCTCGACGACCCGGCGGGCGTGCTCGACCCAGCCGCCGACGTCGGAGGTGGCGAGGTCGACGTACACCCAGGCATTGGGACGGGCGTTCTCCGACTTGATGGCCGGGGGCCCCTGGCGGATTCGGAGGGTCGCGACCTGGTCGAGAGGGACCTGGACGCCGCTCGGTGCGGTCACCAGCACCTCCGCCAGGTCGGCGACGCTGTCCCGCAGCTCGCGCGGGTAGCGGACGTTGATGGGGTATCGCTCCAGGCCCTCCACGGTCCAGTCGACGTTCATGCCGCCGATGGCGGACATGATCACGTCCTGGACGTCGGCGACCCGGAGGCCGAAGCGGGCGGCGGCGTCCCGGTCGATGTCGAACTCGACGTAGTTGCCCCCCATCACGCGTTCCGCGTAGGCGGACATGGTCCCCGGCAGCGGTCGGACGACCGCCTCGATCTCCCGGCCGAGCTGCTCGAGGATCTCGAGGTCGGGACCGCCGATCTTGATGCCGACGGGGGTCTTGATGCCGGTGGAGAGCATGTCGATGCGGGTCTTGATGGGCGGGATCCAGGCGTTGGTCAGGCCCGGGAAGCGGACCGCTTCGTTGAGCTCGGCGACCAGCTTCTCCTTGGTCATGCCCTCCCGCCACTGGTCCTGGGGCTTGAGCTGGATGGTGGTCTCGATCATGGTCAGTGGCGCCGGGTCGGTGGCGGTCTCGGCGCGGCCGATCTTGCCGAGGACCGACTCGACCTCGGGGAACTCGGCGATGATCTTGTCGGTCTGCTGCAGGATCTCCTTGGCCTTGGTGATGGAGATCCCGGGGAAGGTGGTCGGCATGTAGAGCAGGTCGCCCTCCCACAGGGGCGGCATGAACTCCGAGCCGATGTGGGCGAGGGGGAAGGCGATGGACAGCACCAGGAGGGCAGCCGCGGCCACCACCAGCCACCGGGCGCGGAGAACCGCCCGGAGAACCGGGGTGTAGAGCGAGCGCAGCAGCCTGGAAACCGGGTGGGTTTCCTCGGAGTGGATCTTGCCGCGGACGAACCAGTACATGAGAACCGGGATCAGAGTGATGGCGACCACCGAGGACGCGGCCATGGCGTAGGTCTTGGTGAAGGCCAGCGGCCGGAACAGGCGCCCCTCCTGGGCCTGGAGCGTGAACACCGGCAGGAACGACACCGTGATCACCAGCAGCGTGAAGAACAAGGTGGGACCGACCTCCTGCGCGGAGCGCAGGATGATCTCGAAGTGGCTGCGCTCGTGCCGCCACTCCTCGTAGTGCTTGTGCGCGTTCTCGACCATGATGATGGCCGCGTCCACGAGCACACCGATGGAGATGGCGATGCCTCCGAGGGACATGATGTTGGCGCCGAGCCCCTGGATGTTCATGATGATCAGGGCCAGCAGGATCGACACCGGGATCGAGACGATGGCGACCAGGGCCGACCGGAAGTGGAAGAGGAACACCACGCAGACGACGGCGACGATGATCGACTCCTCGATGAGGGTGCGGGTCAGGGTCTCGACGGAGGCGTTGATGAGCCCCGTGCGGTCGTAGCCGACCTCGATCCGGACGTCGTCGGGTAGGCCCTTCTCGAGCTCGGCGAGGCGCTCCTTGACGCGGCTGATCACGTCCAGGGTGTCGGCGCCGTCGCGCACGACGACGATGCCGCCCACGGTTTCGCCCTGCCCGTTCCACTCCGCGATCCCGCGCCGGATCTCGGGGCCGATGGCGACGTGGGCCACGTCCCTGAGCAGGACCGGTGTCCCGCCGGCTCCGACCCCGAGGGCGATCGCCTCGAGATCCCGGACCTCCTGGACGTAGCCGCGGCCGATGACCATGTACTCCTGCTCCGCGAGCTCCACGAGCCGGCCTCCGACGTCGGAGTTGGACTCCCGGATGGCCTGCTTGACCTCCCTCAGGGAGAACCCGTAGGCGCGGAGCTTGATCGGGTCGACCTCGACCTGGTACTGGCGCACGAAGCCGCCGACGCTGGCGACCTCCGACACCCCCTCCACCGACGTCAGCCCGTAGCGCAGGTACCAGTCCTGGTAGGAACGCAGCTCGGCCAGGTCGCGCCGGTCGGAGTTCAGGACGTACATGAAGGCCCAGCCGACGCCGGTGGCGTCCGGGCCGAGCTGGGGCGTGACCCCCTCGGGGAGCTCGGCCTGGAGCCCGGACAGGTACTCCAGCACGCGTGACCGGGCCCAGTACAGGTCGGTGCCGTCCTCGAAGATGACGTAGACGAACGAGAAGCCGAAGAAGGAGTAGCCGCGGACCACCTGGGCGTGGGGCACCGACAACATCTTCGACGTGATCGGGTAGGTGACCTGGTCCTCGACGACCTGGGGAGCCTGGCCCGGGAACTCGGAGTAGACGATGACCTGGACGTCGGAGAGGTCGGGAATGGCGTCGAGACGGATCTCCGAAACCGCCCAGATGCCGCCGAGCACGGAGAAGACCAGCGCCACCACCATCAGGAAACGGTTGTCGAGAGACCACTCGATGATCCTGCTGAGCATGCTGCCCCCCGTCTCAGTGCTGGTGGCCGGCGGCCGGGTCGCCGCCGGTGTCGGCGTCGTCGGTCCGCCCGGCGGGGGCCATCTTGCGGATCGCCTCCCGGAGGTTGGACTCGGAGTCGATGAGGAACTGGGCGGAGGTGACGATCCGCTCGCCGGCCTCGATCCCCTCGAGGACCTGGATATAGCCCTCGCCCTCGCGCCCCAGGGTGACCTCGCGCGGGGCGAAACGGCCGCCACCCAGGGCGACCACGACCACGTTGCGGGTGCCCGTGCGGAGCACCGCCCGCGACGGCACGGTGACGGCGTCGGCGACCTGTACCGGCTCGAAGACGACGGTGGCGTACATGCCGACGCGAAGTCGGCGTCCGGGGTTCGGGACCTCCAGCGTCAGGCGCACGGTCCGGGTCGTTTCGGAAACCTCGGGCTCGACGTAGCGCACCCGGCCCCGGAAGACCTCGCCGGGGAAGTACGTGAAGGTGATGGTGGCGGGGGTGTGCTCGCCGACCCACGGCAGCTGGTCGGCGTAGAGCTCCACCGAGAGCCACAGGGTGTCGATGCCGGCGATGTGGATGACGTCCATTCCCGGCTGGATCCGCATGCCCTCCAGCCCGTGCATGCGTTTCATGACCAGGCCCGACGACGGCGCGGTCACCGTCAGGGCGCGGACGATCTCACCGCGCTCCTCGAGCGCCCGGATCTGCTCGGCGCTGATGTCCCAGTAGCCGAGGCGCTGGCGGGCGGCGTCGACCAGGGACTCGGCCCGTCGGCGGGCGTCGTCCGGGGCGTCGGCGAGGCGCTGGGCGTAGGCCATGGCCGACAGGAGCTCCTGCTGGGTCTGGACGAGCTCCGGTGAGTAGACCTCGAACAGGGGGTCGCCCGCGCTCACCGGCTGGCCGAGGTAGTTGACGTGGACCTTCTCCACGAAGCCGGGGAACTTGGTCGTGACCGTGACCATGCGGTCCTGGTCGTAGTCGAGGGAGCCGACGGTGCGGATGCTGCGGCGGATGTCGCCCCTCGTGACCGTCTCGGTGGTCACGTTCATGTTCTGGACCACCGTCGGGTCGATCCGGACGGTGGCGCCCTGCCGCGCGCCCGCCGCCGCGGTCGGCGGCTCGTCGGCCTCGGTCCGGGTCGGCACCAGGTCCATGCCGCAGATCGGGCTCTGCCCCGGCTCGGGCTCGAGGATGCCGGGGTGCATGGGACAGGTCCAGAGCTCGGCGGCGTCGTGGTCGATCGCGGCAGCGTCAGGAGCCATCTCGTCGTCGGCCATGGGGACGAGGTCCATGCCGCAGACCGGGCACTGGCCCGGATCGGACCGGATCACGTCGGGGTGCATGGGGCAGGTCCAGAGCTCGGCGTCCGGCTCGGACGTCCGGGGCTCCGACCCGATGAGGTCCGCGACCCAGGTCTCGACCGGCGTGAACCGGAGCGGGATGGCGAGCAGCAGGCCGACGAGGACGCCGACGAGCACCCAGCCCACCGGACGCGGCACCAGGGGCCGTCGCGAGGGGACGGCCGGATCGAGATTGTCGTTGCTCGGGGGTTGCATGTCGTTGGTCATGACCGGTCTCCGTTCTCGGCCGCCTCGAGCGGGCGCGCGACCGCGCCCTCGAGCAGCGCCAGGGCGATGGCGAGGTCGGTGCGGGCGCGGGCCTCGGCGATGCGGACCTGGAGCAGGACCCGCTCGGAATCCAGGAGATCGAGCGCGCCGTGGCTGCCGGCGCTGTACCCGGCGAGGGCCGAATCGAGCGCCTCCTCCGCCTGGGGCAGCATCAGCGAGCCGAAGAGCTCGACTTCCTCTTGCAGGAGCGGAATCCGGGCGGCCAGGTCGCCGACGGTCGTGCGGATCGCCGCGATGGTTGAGCGCAGTGACTGCTCCGCCGCCAGTCGGGTCTCGGTGGCCTCCTCGACCCCGGCGGCAAGCTTGCCCCGCCAGATCGGCAGGCTCACCGCCGCAGAGACGCCAAGCACGTCCTGGCCGTCGTCCTCGGGGGGGTTGAGCTCGCCGGCGGCGTCGTCCCGGCGCCCGACCAGGCTGTAGGTCAGACCCGCGGTGACGTCGGGACCGTAGGCCTTGCGGGCGAGCTCGACCCTTGCCGCGGCCGCCTCGATCCGGGCCCGGGCCGCCGCGGTCTCGGGCCGGTTCGCGGCGGCCTCGAGGCCGAGGGCGTCGGCGTCGAGGGGAGCTCCGTGGACATGGGGCACCTCGAAGGAGTCGCCGGGCGCCCGGTCCGGGCGGTCACGGAGGGCGTCGAGCTCGGCGAGCAGGCCGAGCCTCCGCTGGGCGATGCGGAGCAGGCGGGTGTCGGCGCGGGTGATCTCGCCCTGGATCTTGACCACCGCCTGGCCGAGCCCGACCCCGGTAGCGTAGCGGGCGCGGGCGAGTTCCTCGAAGTGGGCGAGGGTGTCGCGTTCCTGGGCCACGATCGACGCCTCGGCGCCGAGGTACGCGAGCTCATGAGCCAGCCGCCGAGTCTCGGTGACGAGCTCGAGCCGGAGGGCCTCGACCTCGAGAGCGCGCGCGAGGGCGTCATGGACCGCCGCCTGCTCGCGCAGGCCGAGGGTGCCGAACCAGGGGAAGCGCTGGGACAGCGAAACCATGGCCTGCTGGGGGCCGACCCGGGTCTCCGGGGTCTGCAGGTACAGGGTCAGGGCTGCCACCGGATCGGGCAGCGCCGCCACCTGCGGGGCTTTCTGCTCCGCAGCCGCTGCCTCCGCGCGGAGCGCGGCCAGCCTCGGGTTGCGCTCGAGCACCTCGGTGACGAGCGCGCGCACGGTGTCGTCGTCGAGGGACTTGATGATCGACTCCACCGCTCCCCGCGACGGTTGGGTGTCGGTGTCGGAGGCCGCTGCCGCAACGGACGAGACGCTGAGTGCAACGGCGAGGACTGCGAGGCACGTCTTCATTCCTTGATCCTCCGTTCTCGGGCGCTAAAGCGCCGATCTGCGATTCGCGGTGCGAGTCGCGGTCAGATCAGGAATGCGCAGTCGAGCAGGAAGAGCGGTGGCGGAGGCTGGCCTCGAGGAGCACTCGTGGCCCCCTCGAGAAACACGGGGGGCACGGAAGCCACAATGGAGTCGACAGCCGGTTGCAGCGTGCAGATTCCGTGTTCGCGCTCGGCGGACCGCATGCTCTGTGGTGCGGTCGTCGGGGTGTTGGCTCGGTGTTCGCAGTCGCAGTCGAACCCGGTGGCAGGCACAGCCTCAGGGCCGCCGGCGCAGCACGACGCGGTCGACTGGGGTGCCGTCCCGGTGCAGCACGCGTGGTCCCCTGCCGCGGTCAGGACGCACGCATCCACGCCGCCGGGAACCCCGGCGAGCAACAGGCCAAGCACGGCCACGACTGCAGATGCTCTGCGCGACATCCTCTGAGAGCAACACCATCCTGAGCGATCCACTTCCCGACCCGGTCGCCGCATGTCCGGCTCGGCAACCGCCTCGATTCTCCGATTCCGGCCGCGGCAGCCCGCCGCCGCGGCCGGAATCGGAGCCTCCACAGTCACCGCAGATAGCCATCCCCGTTGACCTGTGATAGGTTTCACACAGTGCCCCCGGGGGCACGGCAATCGAGCAACCGGAGTCCCGACGATGGCGCGAATCGAGCCCTTCCGTGCGTGGCGGCCGCGGCCGGATGCGGCCGAGCGGGTGGCGAGCCCGCCCTACGACGTGGTGTCCAGCGAGGAGGCGCGGGCGATGGCGGCGGACAACCCGCTGTCCTTCCTGCACGTGGTCAAGCCGGAGATCGACCTCGACCCGGGGGTCGACGTCTACGCGCCCGAGGTCTACGCCAAGGGCGCCGAGAACCTGCAGCGGCTCAAGGACGACGGCGTCCTCGTGCGCGAGGGCCGGCCGGCCCTCTACCTGTACCGCCAGGTCATGGGCGACCACGTCCAGACCGGGCTCGTGACCGGCGCCAGCATCGACGAGTACGAGTCCGACCTGATCAAGAAGCACGAGCACACCCGGCCCAAGAAGGAGGACGACCGCACCCGCCACGTGGAGGCCCTCGGCGCCAACACCGGTCCGGTCTTCCTGACCTACCGGGCGCGGCCCCGGATCGACGCCCTGGTCGACCGGCTGACCGCTGCCGAGCCCACCTACGACTTCGTGGCCCCGGACGCGATCCGGCACGTGCTCTGGGTGGTCGACGAGCCCGGTGACGTCGAGGCCCTGGTCGCGGCCTTCCGGGACGTCGCCGTGTTGTACGTCGCCGACGGCCACCACCGCTCGGCGGCGGCGACCCGGGTGCGCGCCCTGCGCCGGGACCGCAACCCGGGACACACCGGCGAGGAGCCCTACAACTTCTTTCTCGCCGTGGTCTTCCCCCACGACCAGATGCTGATCATGGACTACAACCGGGTCGTGAGGATGCCTCCGGGTCTCGACCGGCAGACCTTCCTGGCCCGGATCGGCGAGGGCTTCGAGGTCGTGCCCGGCGCTGCCGAGAAGCCGGCCGGACCCAGGACCTTCGCCATGTTCCTGGACGGGCAGTGGTACCGCCTGTCGGCCCGCCCCGGCAGCTTCCCGACGGACGATCCCGTGCGCAGCCTCGACGTGGCGATCCTCCAGGACAACCTGCTCGCCCCCGTGCTCGGCATCGGCGACCCTCGCAGCGACGAGAACATCGACTTCGTCGGTGGCATCCGCGGGCTCGCCGAGCTCGAGAAGCGGGTGCGCTCGGGCGAGTGGGACGTGGCCTTCGCCCTGCACCCGACCGCCATCGAGCAGCTGTTCGCCGTGGCCGACGCCGGTACCGTGATGCCGCCCAAATCGACCTGGTTCGAGCCCAAGCTCCGATCCGGGCTGATCGTGCGCCCGCTGGAGGGCTGACCGGGCACTGCTGCCGGCCAGCCGACCCGAGAGGAGGAACAATGAAGATCCTGATCTCCGACGCTTTCGACGCCTCGCTGCCCGGCAAGCTGACCGCCTTCGGCGAAGTCACGGACGACAAGGAGCGGCTGCCCGAGGTCGACGTGGTGCTGGTCCGCTCCAAGACCAAGTGCACCCGGGAGTACATCGACAGCGCCGCCAGGCTCCGGCTGATCATCCGGGGCGGGGTCGGCCTCGACAACATCGACGTCGAGTACGCCCGCTCCAAGGGGATCCAGGTCTTCAACACCGCCGAGGCGTCGGCGGTGGCGGTGGCCGAGCTGGCCTTCGCCCTCATGATCGCGGTGCCGACCCGGCTCGTGGAGGGCCACCTGGGGATGACGCGCCACGAGTGGCTCAAGAAGCAGCTCAAGCGCACCGAGCTCATGGGCAAGACCCTGGGCCTGTTCGGCGCCGGTAACATCGGCACCGAGCTCGCCCGTCGCGCCATCGCCTTCGGGATGCGGGTGATCGCCTACGACCCCTTCCTGAAGAGCCACGAGGCGGTGGACCTGGTGAGCATGGACGAGCTCCTCGCCGAGTCGGACTACATCTCGCTCCACGTACCCCTCACCGACGAGACCCGGGGCATGGTCAACACCGAGACCATGGGCCGCATGAAGGACGGGGTGGTGATCGTCAACACCTCCCGCGGCGGCTGCGTCGCCGAGGCCGACATGAAGGCGGCCCTGGAGTCGGGCAAGGTCCGGGCCTACGCCACTGACGTCTTCCTGTCCGACCCGCCGGACGACGCGAGCCCTCTGTACACCGCGCCCAACGTCATCATGACCCCGCACCTCGGGGCCTCGACCAAGGAGAACATGCTCCGGATCGGCGACGTGGTGGTTCGGATCCTCGAGGACTTCGCCCACCACACGGCCTGACGGCCGTCGCAAGGGAGACAACCATGAAACGCATCTGGAACTTCTACGCCGGACCCGCCACCCTGCCCCTGCCCGCCCTCGAGCGCGCCAAGGCCGAGATCCCGGACTGGGAGGGCGCCGGGATGTCGGTGATGGAGACCTCCCACCGTTCCAAGGAGTACGACACCGTCCACCACCAGGCCATGGACCTGCTGACCGAGCTGCTCGGCCTCGACGACGACCACCAGGTGCTCTTCCTCCAGGGTGGGGCGTCCCTCCAGTTCGCCATGGTGCCCATGAACTTCATCCCGAAGGGGGGCTCGGCGGACTATGTCATCACCGGCAGCTGGTCGTCCAAGGCGCTCAAGGAAGCGAACATCATCGCCTCGGGGCGGGTCGCCGCGTCGAGCGAGCCGAACGGCTACACCCGGATCCCGTCGCGCGACGAGTACGACCTGGACCCCACCGCGGCCTACGTCCACATCACCAGCAACAACACCATCAAGGGTACCCAGTTCCACGCCTTCCCGGACACGGCCTCGGTGCCCCTGGTGGCCGACATGTCGTCGGACTTCCTCTGGCGGCCCTTCGACGCCAACCGCTTCCACCTGATCTACGCCGGCGCCCAGAAGAACATCGGGCCGTCGGGGGTGACCGTCGTGATCATCAGGAAGTCGTGGCTCGCGCAGGCCAACGAGGGCATCCCGACGATGCTCGCCTACAAGACCCACTCTGACAAGGAGTCCCTGTACAACACGCCCCCGACCTTCGCGATCTACATGGTCCGGAACATCCTGGAGTGGGTCCGCGACCAGGGCGGCCTCGAGGCCATGGAGCGGCGCAACCGGGCCAAGGCTGACCTGCTCTACGGCGTCATGGCGGAGCATGCCGACTTCTACCGTTGTCCGGTGGAGCCGGACAGCCGCTCGACCATGAACGTGGTCTTCCGGCTGCCGTCGGAAGAGCTCGAGAAGAAGTTCGTCGCCGAGGCCCTCGCGGCGGGGATGTGCGGCCTCAAGGGCCACCGTTCGGTGGGCGGCTGCCGGGCCTCGATCTACAACGCCATGCCGTTGGAGGGCGTCGAGGCGCTCGCCGACTTCATGCGGCGATTCGCTGCCGCGAATCGCTGAGAAACGGGATCTCGACCGTCACTCGAAGAGCGCGGCCACCACGGCCGCCAGGTCGTCGAGGCGGAGGCGGCCGTCGCGGGTGACGTCGCCGCCGGGGGCGGTGAGGTCGCCGCCGCCCGCGCCGACCACGGCGTCGCCGTCGCCGTCGGTGAGCTCCACCGTCAGGGCGCCGGGATCAGCCCCGTCGACGCTGCCGTCCAGGTTGGCGTCGCCGCCCGGGTCGCCGCAGTTCGCGAGCACGACCGTGGCGGCCGCGTGGCCCCAGCAGGAGGCGCCGGAACGGACGTTGACCCAGAAGCCGCCGGCCGAGCCGACCTGGATGGCCTGGGTGGTGGCGCCGGTGCTCCACGACCAGGCGATGCCGGCGACCGCGGTGAGGACGACCGGCCCGCCGAAGCAGGTGCCGGCCTGGGTCGGCGGCGGCGGTGTCCAGCAGTTGCTGACCGGGACGTCGAGCTCGGTGTGGTCGCTGCCGCCCTCGTTGGTGGCGGTCAGGGTCACGGTGAAGGTGGTGGGGACGGCCCAGGCGTGGGTCGGGGCGGCCAGGGAGGAGTGTGTCCCGTCGCCGAAGTCCCAGGCGAAGGTGCAGCTGCCTTCGCAGCTGCCCGTGAAGGTCAGGGAGGCGCTTTCGAGAAGCGACGGGCTCGCCGGCGACACCGAGAACGACGCCACCGGCGGGTGGAGGGGATCGCCGACCTCGATCTCGTAGGTCCGGCTCGCGCTCTCGTCGGCCGTCGCGACGGTCAGCGTGACATCGTACCAACCGTCCGCGTCGTAGGTGTGGGGCCACTCCAGGCAGGAGGGGGCGTAGTACGGTGGGCAGCTGGTGTAGGTCTTGACGAAGCCGTCCCCCATGTCCCAGACCACCAGCGTCAGGTCCTCCTCGGCGATGTCTGGGACGATGCCGCCCTCGAAGTAAACCAGCTGGTCCGGGTTCGGATGGACCGGCGTCCACGTGAAGTCGACGCCCAGCGAAACCAGCTCGATGACCTCGAAGTCCCCGATGGCGAGGCTGCTCTGGCCGGAGGCGGCGTCGGTCAGGAGCAGGCCGGCGCTGTGCCAGCCGGGCGCCAGCCAGCCGGCCGGGAGGGTGCACGCCAGCTCCGCCGGGGACGCCGGGGGCGAAGGGCTGTTGCAGGGTGCGAAGGGTATGCCGTCGATCTGCCACTCGACGTGGGGCTCGACCGAGGCGGCCCACCGGGACGACGACCCGCTCAGCATCAGGTCCTCGTCGGTGGCGACCTGCGTCGCCGACAGGCCGAGGTCGGCGACCACGCTGGCGGCTTCGACGGTGATGCACGCCTGTGCCGACCACAGGCCGCCGCCGGTTGCCTGGTGGGCGTAATCGGCCTCGAGACCGACGCTCCACAGCCCGGGGACGGTCGGGGTGAAGGCGTGGGTCGGTTCGTGACCGCTGGGCTCGCCCGGGACCGGAGAGCCCGGCGGGGTGACGAACCACGAGTAGCCCGACGGGTGCCCCTCGCTCTCGAGGCCGCTGACCGCCACGCTCTCGTCTGTCAGCACGACCAGGGAGGGAGGATCGTCGCACCAGACCTGCGCGGTCGCCGACGGCGCCCTCCCCGCTGCCAGGAGGAGGAGGACGAGCGCGACGGCGGGGCGACGAGTCGGTGCCACCAGGACCCCCACGTCGATCATACGCACTGGCCCGGGCCGCACGGGTGACCGAGATCACTCGCCAGTTCAGTGGGTTAGGGGCTCAGTCGGGCTCCGGAAGCGCGATCGCCGGCACGAAGACCGCGTCGCCGGAGTCGCCGTCGATCACCGAGGCGTAGGCGAAGAACTCGCCCGAGTCGCCCTCCCGGACCACCTCCAGGTAGGCGTTGTCCAGCGCCGGTGCGGCGAGGGCGGCGAAGATGTCGTTGATCTGCACCGACTCCCAGGGTCCGAGGGCGTGGCGCCCGACGGTCCCGAGGGCTCGGCCGATCTCGTCGCGCAGCTGCAGGCGCAGGCTGACCCCCTGACCGCCGGCCTCCACGAGGCCGACGTTGGAGCGGTTGCGGTCGTTCTTCTCCAGGTGGAGGAGCACGCCGCTGCCGGTCAGACCCCGCCCGTGGGGGACGGCGGGCACGAACTGGCCGTAGGTGCCGTCGGAGACGTGGTTGGCGGTGCGCGAGACCGCACACAGCAAAGCCGGCCCCTCCCGCGGAACCAGCCGCAGGGAACCCTGAACCTGGTCGAAACCGAACAGCGAGCCCACGACGTCCTCGAAGCCGGCCGCAGCTCCCGGCTGGAGCTCGAAGCTCCTCAGCAGCGGCGGCAGGCCGACGGCGTCGGAGAAGCGGAGCTCGGCGTCGACGTGCAACGAGAAGCTGCCGTGGTTGAGGACCCGGAGGTCGCTCCTCCAGTCGGTGCCGGCTTGCCCCCTGATCCGGGCCACCACGGGGACCAGCAGCGACGGCACGACCTCCGGACGGTCACCGGCGATGAAAACGGCGTCTCCGGTCCCGTTGTCGACCACCGAGGCGTAGGCCACCACCCGACCGGTTCCGTTGACCACAGTCACCGTGAGGTACGGGTCGGCCCCGCTCGGCAGTTCGTGGTCGGGCAGGACGCCGTTGATCTGGAGGTTCCGGTGCGCCTCGACGATGTGGAAGCTCGACGGGCCGAGGGCGATGCCGGTGGTGCTGTCGATGAGGGTCACGGCCACCGTCGCCTGGGCCCCGGCGACCTCGGTGCAGCCGACGTTGACCCGCCTGTCGTGGCCGCCCAGGGGCAGCAGCACCAGGGGCGCCTCGCCGGCGCCGGTGGAGCGGAGCCTGCCCACGAGGGCGGGGATGAGCTGGCCGAAGGTCCCCTGCTCGGCGAGGGTGTAGGTGCGAGACGAGCCGTGGTTGACCTCGCCCAGTGGGTCCTGGACGAGGAGGCTGCCGCGCCCAGACTCGAGCCCGAAGCGGGCGGCGACGACGTCGTCGAGGCGGAGGACCGAGCGGTGGGGGACGACGACCTCGGTCTGCCGATGGCTCAGGCTCTCGTCGTCGGCGTCGGGGACGAGGAGCAGGCGGAGCTCGGCTTCTCGGCGTGGCGAGGCATTGAAGATCCGAACGTCGGAGCGCCAGACGGTGCCGTTGGCGCCCCCGGTCCGGGCCACGACCGGGAAGACCATGGTGCTGTCCGACCCGAGATCGGCCACCAGAGGGGTGATCTTCAAGGCCCAGCCGAGAAGCCGGGCGTCGCCGCCCCCGGCCGGCTCCGAACCGTGGTCCTCGACGACGAGGGTCCACCGGCCGGAGGCGGCGGCGCCGCCGAAGCGGCCGAGGCTCTGCGCGGGCACGAGGTCGTTGGGGTAGCTGCCCTTGAGACCCTCGGTGCGGACCCCGCCGGCGGTGACCGGGGTCGTTCCGGGGCCTCGGTCGTGAAGCACGACCTCGGTGCCGTCGGGGGCTGCGAGAAGCACGCGGAGGTCCTCGGGCCGGGGGTGGGCGAGGTCGACGAAAACTTCCGGGTTTCCGACCGAAACCTGGGCATCGACGTCGATCGGCGACACCAGGGGGGTCAGCGGCGACGCGGGGATGGGGAGGGAAGGCCCTTCGACCACGCCAACCCGCGCGGCCTCCTCGAGGGCGGCGGCCAGGTCGACGATGGGTCGGACCAGCCCGTTGCGGTCGTCCATGGTCGGCCGACCGGTCGCGGCGAGCAGGAACCGGGTCGCTGCGGGAGCGTTCTCGGGCAGCGCCTGGGCGATGAGGGCCGCGGCGCCGGTGACGTAGGCGGCGGCCCCGGAGGTGCCTCCGAAGTCGAGGGTGATTCCGCCGGCGGCGGCGGCGCGGAGGTACTCCGAGGGCGCGACCAGATCCAGGTAGGGGCTCGAGTTGGCGTAGCACGCGACGGCGCCCTGCCAGCGGAAGCTGTCGTCGCAGGACCTCGAGCACTGCGGGTCGAGGCAGAAGCTGTAGCCGACCTCGCCGGGGTCGGCATCCCAGGCCGAGGCCACGGCGACGGTTCCGGTCAGGCAGGCCGGTACGCTCAGGCTGTCGGTGAAGCCGTCGTTGCCGGCCGAGGCGACGACGGTGATCCCGGCCTCGACCGCGGCGTCGACCGCCGCCGCGTAGGCCCGGTTGTCGCTGTCGCAGGGCCCGGAGTAGGCGCCGCCGCCGAGGGAGATGTTGATCGCGGCGAGGCGGTAGTCCGCACCAAAACGCTGCAGCACCGCATCCTCGAGGGCGGCCACCACGGCGCTGGTGGCCGCGGTCCGGCAGTCGTCGTCAGGGGTGACCTTGTAGGCCAGGACTTTGCTGGCCGGGGCGACGCCACCGGCGAAGCGGCGCCCCGGGCTCCACTGGTACGACGAGCCGGCGGCCACGGACGCCACCGCGGTGCCGTGGCCGTCGCAGTCCATGGGGTCGGCATCCCCGTCGGCCGTGTCGAGCCCGTAGACCACCTTCGCGTTGGGGATCTGGCCGCCGCCGAGGGTGGGGTGCAGGTAGTCGACCCCGGTGTCGACGATGGCCACCGCGGTGTCCTCGCCGGCGATGCCGAGGTCGTGGAGGACGTCGGCGCCGATCATCGGCAGGCCTTCGGCGGTGTGAATGTGCCAGCGGCGATCCGGCTCGACGTGGCGGACCAGCGGGCTCCGGGCGAGGGCGGCCAGCCCGGCATGGGAGACGTCGGCAACGAGGGCGGGCTGGAGCAGGAACGCGCGCTCGATGCGGAGATCGTTGCCCGGGATCGCGGCCTCGAGCTCGGCCTCGGCCCGCGCCGTGACCTCGGCCACCGCGGCGAGCCGCCGGCGGTCGGCGAGACCGGGCTCCGGTCGGAGGGTCGCCTTGACCTCGGGGCCCGCGGCCAGGTGGACGATCACCCGCTGGTGTGCGGTGCCGCCGTCGTCCGGGCTGCCGGCGGCGAAGGCGTCTCGGGACGAGGCGACGCCGGTCCCTACGAGCAGAGCGCCGACGACGATAGCCACCGGCGTTGTCCTGGTGCGCATCACCGACACGATCGAGAGACCTCCTGTCGCTGGCCGCAACGGCGAGCTCCGCTGCCGGGCCGGGCCGGCGGTGGATCGCCACACCGCCTCCGGATCTGTAACGGACAAGACCCGGTTGGGCGGGGGAATTCCCAGTATAACCGAATGGCGACGGGGGTGGAGCTGCGATCGTGGGGTAGTATGGCCGGCGTGAAACGCCTGATCATCGCCGACGCGCACGTCGGCCAACGGCGCGGCGATTCGTCGGCCATGGTGGCGATGCTCCGCGAAGCCCGTCGCCGCGGTGTGACGGAGATCATCTACCTAGGGGATGCCTTCCAGTACCTGATCGGGATGTCCAAGTTCTGGACCGCCGGCATGCTGGAGGTGATGGCGTCGTGGCGCGAGCTCCGCGGGGATGGCGTCCGGGTCGTCGTGGTCGAGGGCAACCGGGACTTCTTCCTCGACGCCGGCGACCTGGCGCGGGAGATCGACTGGTCGGGCCGGTGCTACGAGTTCGCCAGCGGCGGGCTCCACTTCCGCCTGGTCCACGGCGACAAGGTCAACCTCCGGGACCTCCAGTACCGTTTCTGGTCGCGGCTGTCCAAGTCGAGCCCGGCGCGGCTGTGGGCGCGCCTGCTGCCCCGGGGCCTCGCGGTGTCCATCGTCCGCACCATGGAGGCGCGGCTCGCGGAGACCAATCGCAAGTTCCGCTACCGGCGTCCTTTCGATAGCTTGCGCGCAGCGGCCCGGCAGGCCTGGGACGAAGGCGCCGACGTCCTGCTCTGGGGCCACTTCCACGAGGCGTGGGTCTATCGCCATGACCACCGGTTGGCCATGATCCTGCCGGCCTGGCTGGACACGAGGCTGGCAGTGGTCGTGGACAGCGAAGGCGGCTGGTCCGTGGTGCAAGAGAACTTGACACCCTGCCGCGGCCTTTCCAGAATCGACTGATGCCCGTCACCGAGAGAGCTCGAGAGCCGCGGCCGCCCGGCAATGGGCCGCAGGCACTCCGGGCCGCGGCCGCGACGTCATGACCCGACGGCGGCTGCCGGGACCCCGCACCGATCTTCGGTCCGCGGTCGCGGTGCCGACCTCCAAGAGCCTGACCAACCGCGCCATCGTGGCGGCGGCCGCCGCCGGCGGGGGGAGGGTCGAGCGGCCCCTGGACTGCGAGGACACCCGGCTGCTGGCCGAGGCCCTGGCGGCGGCAGGGTGGTGGGTCGAGTGGAGCGGGGCGATCGAGGTCGGAGCGCGCCGCCCGCTCGCCCGGGCCGCCGTCGACCTGGGCAACTCGGGGACCGGGTCGCGGCTCCTGCTCGGCCTGTTCGCCTGCGTCCCGGGGAGCTTCCGGGTCGACGGCAGCCCCCGCCTGCGCGAGCGGCCGATGGCGCCCCTGCTCGGGGCTCTGGGCGACCTCGGGGCGAAGCTGGACAGCGACCGCGGGCGCCTGCCCGTGACCGTCGAGGGGCGCCGGCTGGCGGGCGGTGCGGTGCGGATCCGACCCGGAGCCTCGTCGCAGTTCGTGTCGTCGCTGCTCATGGCGGCGCCGCTGATGGAGCGTGGCCTCGAGGTGGAGGTGGAGGGGCCGTTACCGTCGCGGCCCTACCTCGATCTGACGGCGGAGGTCCTCCAGGCCTTCGGGGCCCGCGTCGGGAACGAGGGCGGGCGCCGCTGGCTGGTGGCGCCCGGCGGCCTCGGGCCGACGTCGTACCGGGTCGAGGGGGACTGGTCCGCGGCGGCCTTCGCGGCGGCGGCGACCGCGGTGGCGGGCGGCACGGTGACGGTGTCGCCCCTGTCCGCGGCGTCCAGGCAGGGCGACCGCGCGATCTGCCGCTTTCTCGAGCGCGCCGGCGTCACCACCGCCCCGAGTGGCGACGGGCTCCGGGTGTCTGGACGGATCGCCCGACCCTTCGAGGCGGACCTGGTGAACACCCCGGATCTCTTTCCGGCGCTCGCGGTGGTGGCTGCGGCCGGTCCGGTGGGCACCGTCCTGAGGGGGCTCGATCACCTCGGGCACAAGGAGAGCGACCGGCTGGCCGTGATGGTGGCCAACCTGCGGCGCCTGGGGGCGGAGCTCGAGGTCGGGCCGTCGAGCCTGCGCACGCTGCGGCGGTTGAGACCCGTCGCGGGCGGCGGGATGGCGGTCACGGCCGCCTCCGATCACCGCATCGCCATGGCCATGGCGGTGGCGGCGTTGGTTGTCGGGCCCCTGGAGCTCGACGACGACGCCTGCGTGGCCAAGTCGTTCCCACGGTTCTGGGAGATGTGGGACACCCTCCTCGAAGGAGCGTCGGCGCCGCCATGAGGCGGGCTCCGGCGCCGCGCTCCCTGCTCGTCGAGCACGCGGTGCTGCCGCGACCCTTCGCGGTCTCCCCGGAACCCGGAACCGAGGTGGAGATCGAGTCGTTGGACCGCGAGGTGCGGCTGCGGGTGGCGGTCCAGCTGGTGGCGCTGGCCGCGCTCCTCGCCGAGTTCGACCTGTGGCTGCCGCGCTGGGGGCTGCGCCGGGTGCGGGTGGTGTCGTCGGGAAGCGGCGTGCGGGCGTCAGTGCCGGCGCTGCCGGTGCCCCTGTCGACCCTCTGGCGGAGGCTGGGGGCCGGCGACGTGGCCGCCGAGCGGGCGCGGCGGGGGCTGCTGGCCGCCGTGGCGGAGGCGACAGGGCTGCGCGGCGAGCTTCCGGAGCCGGGTGCGCGGGAGCCCGGGCTGGTCCTGGACGGGGTCCTGGAACGGCTGGTGTCAGGGCTGCCGAGGCCCCTCGACCCCGGCACCTCCGAGGCGCTGTGGGTGCTTCGCTGGTCGCTGCCCCCGCTGCCGGACAACGGGGACACGGCCCTGTACGAGCTCGGCGATCGGGGCGCCGCCATTCGCGTCGCGGCGGCGTCGTGGGCGGCGGCGGCGAGGGCGGGCCGAGGGGCGGAGCTGCTGATTGCTCGCGGCGGGCACGAACCGGAGGTGGTGGCGGCCAAACCGGGTGGGTCCCGCCTGCGGGTGATCGGCGGCGCGATCGAGCCCGACTGGCTCGCGCCGCTGGTCGAGGCTCCCGGCGCCCGCCGCGGGGCCACCCTGGTCATCGGTCGTTTCCCTCGCGGCTGGAAGCCGCCGCCGGCGCCGGTCTTCGACCGCGAGCGGCTGGCTGCCCACCTGGCGGTGGTCGGTATCCCGCCGGCCCGCCGGCTCCACTGGCTCGACCGCCACCGCGACCGATTCGACCCCTGCTCCGCGGCCGATCGGGGCTGGCTCACCCGGTCGGCCTCGAATCTGTTCGCCGACGCGGCACGCCGGCCTCGGGGCCGCTTCGAGGGGCTGGTCCGGATCGCTCGCCTCCTGCCCGAGGGAGTCCCGGTGGGCCGCGCGCTCGAGATCGCCGGCTGCGACCGCGAGGAGCTGGCCGCGGCCGAAGCGGCCCAGGCGGTGGTGGTGCGACGCGAACGGCTCCTGGCCGAGGGCTCGCCGGACCTGCGCCCGGACCCGCTCCACCTGGAGGTCGTCGGGCTGGTGGCCGACGATCATCCGCGACGGATGCTGCATCGGGCGCTGGCCTCGGGAGACCCGGGCGAGCTGCTGCGGTGGACGAGGAAGGAGCTGGACGAGCTGCGGGCGGCGGAGGTCAGGGAGGTGCTGGCGCCGCTGGCCCCCGGCGCCCTGGGGCCCGGGGTTCAGACAGCCCTGGCAGAGGCCTGCCTGAGCCTCGCGGACATCCACGGCGCCGACCGTGCTCTCAACGGCCTCGACCGGGAGCTGGCGAGGCCATGGCTGGCCTGGCTGGAGCTTCTCGACCGGCCCCCCGAGCTCGAGGTGGCGATGCCGGGCGGCGTCGAGGCTCGGCAGGCGCCGCGTGCAGCGGCGGAGGTGGCTCTGGTGGCGGTGAGGCGCGCACTTCGGTCGCGCCCGAACGAGGCGGCCGTCCCGGTCGGGGTGGTCCGGGCTGCCGCCGACAACCTGCGTGGGGCTGCTCGCCGCTGGGTGGAGATCCGGTTGACAGCTCTCCTCGAGCCGGCGAGGCTCGACGATCGGGAGTGGCGCGACGCCTCGGCCCAGGGCCACCCCGACCTCACCGGCCTGATCCTCTTCGAACGCTCGGTGCGGGCGACCCGCGACGGCCGTACCCGACTCGCGCGACGGCTGCTGGATCGCGTCATGGCGGGGGAGCGGGCCCCGGGGCGGCTGGCGCTCATGCACGTCAACCTCGGGGTCCTGGCCTTCGACGAGGGCCGGGGACCGGAGGCGGAGGGCCTCACCCTGCGCGCCCTGAGGCTGTTCCAGGCGGCGGGCTTTCGCCACCGCACCTGGGAGGTGCTGCACAACCTGGCGGTGGCCGACATCGACCACCTGCGCGTGGTCCGGGCGGCGGAGCGCCTGGAGCAGGTGGCGGCGGGGCGGAGCAGCCTGTTCGTGGCGGTGGAGCGCGCCCGACTCGCGCTCGCGGTCGGCGACCTCGAAGGGTTCCGGACCGGGCTCGACGAGCTGCCCGGCCTCGACGGGGTTCGAGACCCCGCGCTGCGGGAAGCCCTTTCCCTGTTGCACGGGGCGGCTGCCCTTCTCGACGGCCGGCGGCGGGAGGCGGTCGGGCTGCTGGCCGCAGGCGGCCAGGAGGGGAGGGCCTGGCTCGACCTCGCCGAGGCCCTTGCCGGCGGCGACGGGGTCGCCGGCGTGCCGCACGGCGAGGCGGACGCCTGGGGTGTCCGGCGGGCAGCCGAGCTGATTCGGCAGGCCCGCCGTGGCGACGGTGCCGGGGCGAGCGAAGCGGCACCGCCTGGGCCCGCGACGCCCGCCGAGGGCCTGGCGGTGGCGCTGGCCCGCCGTGTCGGCATCGGCTGGGGCTGGCCCGACCAGGGTCGGCGGCGGGAGCTGGCCGCGGTCCTGGAGGACGCCGGGCTCACCGGCTGGGCCGCCAGCTTGCGATGGACCTCCTCCGAGGTCACCGAGCTGATCGCGACCCTGGCGGAGCTGGCACGGGGCCGGGCGCCGGGGAGCTGGACCGAGGGCGGGCGGCGCGTCCTCCTCGATCTCCTCGGGGTGGAGGGGCTGGCACTGCGGTCGGCGGCGGACGGAATCGAGCGATGGCGCATCGGCGCAGGGACGCCGCGGACAGCGGTGACCAACGGCCGGCTCGAGCTTCTTCCCCTCGGACGGGAGCCGACGCCCGGACCGGGCTGGCGCCTGGTGTCGGAGCTGGCCGAGCTGACCGACCCGACCGGGCCCGCGGCCGGGCCCACGACGCGCGGACCGGCGGTGCGCCTGGACGGTCGCTCGGAAGCGGTGGCAGCTCTCCGCGAGGAGGTTCGTCGAGCTGCTCGAGCGCGCTTCACGGTGCTGATCCACGGCGAGACCGGCGCCGGCAAGGAGATCGTGGCGCGGGAGATCCACCGGCTGTCCGGGCGGACCGGCGAGCTGGTCGCGGTCAACGTGGCGGCGATCCCGGGCAACCTCCTGGAGGCCGAGCTCTTCGGGTCGGTGCGGGGGGCCTTCACCGGCGCCGAACGGTCACGCCGTGGCCTGGTTCCGGCGGCCGACGGGGGCACCCTGTTCCTCGACGAGGTCGGCGACCTGGACCCGACCCTCCAGGTGAAGCTGCTGCGCTTCCTGGAGTCCGGCGAGGTCCGGCCGGTGGGTGCGGATCGGGTGGCGACGGTCGACGCGCGGGTGATCTGCGCGACCCACCGGAACCTGGAGCGGCTGGTTCGGGACGGCCGCTTCCGGCAGGACCTGTACTACAGGATCGCCGTGGCGCGGGTGGCGGTGCCACCCCTGCGCGAGCGTTCGGATGACATCGCGGACCTGGTGGCGATCTTCGAGCGTGAAGCGGTCGAGCGCCACGGGCTGGCGGCCGCGAGGTGGAGCGCGGCCGCCGAGCGGATCCTGCGGCAGCACCGCTGGCCCGGCAACGTCCGCGAGCTCAAGCACACCGTCGAGGTGGCCATGGCCCGGGCGGGCGGTCAGGTCATCCGCCCGGAGCACCTGCCGCTGGCGGCCTCGGAGCCGGCGCCTCGGGGCACCTGGGAACAGGTGCTCGCGGACTGCAGGCGCGCCCTGCTGGAGGAGGTGCTCACCCGGCACCGCGGCAACCGCAGTGCCGCGGCGCGCGAGCTGGGCATCACCCGACAGGCCCTGCTCTACCAGCTCAAGGCGCTCGGTCTCACCGACCTGTGACGCCATGTCCGGGTGGCTCTTCGGTGGTCGCCGTGCGGTTAAAAAAAGGTGCGGACCTTGCGGTCCGCAGGAGGAAGGAGGAGGTATGATGCGTGTACCGGATCGTTGTGTGCCCGGCACCCTTTGCAACTAGCAAGCGCCGTGCCAGTATTCCAGCGGGAGCATTTTTTGCTGGTCGGGGAGCTGGAAAAGCTCGGTGTCAGCCTTCGTGAGCTGCGTCGGCGGGCCGATCTCGAGGTCCACGAGAGGGTGGATCTGCGCGCGTGGACGAGCCTGGGGGTGGGAGGCCTGGCGAACGTGGTGATGCGCTGTCACAGCGAGGATGCGGTCCAGGAGAGCCTGGATCTCGCGGCTGCGCACGGTTTGGCGTGGGTCACCCTGGGCGGCGGCTCGCGCCTGGTTCCCCCGGACCGCGGCATCGGCGTGCCGGTGCTCAGCCTCACGGGCACACTGGGGCGTTGGGAGCTCGAGCTCGACGGGCTGGTGGCGGGCGCCGGTGCCAACTTGGCACAGGTGTGCCGCGCGGCGTCCCGAAACGGCCTCGACGGCCTCGACAAGCTCGGCGACGGGGACCACAGCATCGGCGGGATCGCCCGGGCGGCCGCGGCCGGTGCCCTGGACGCCGAGGGGGTTTTCGACTGGGTCGAGTTCCGTTGTCCGGGGGGGGGGTCACGACGCTGGCGGGCGGCCGACGGGTCCTGGACGCCGGTCCTCTCCGACTTCCGGCGGCGGGTGGTCACTGCCGTGCGCTTTGCCCTGCGCCCCGTGGGCCTCGCCGACGTTCAGCCCCGGATGGTCCGGGGCCCGGGGCGACCGGGCCAGCGCGCCACGGCTCCGGTCTTCCTCGACGCCGAGGACGCACGGGCGACGGACCTCCTGGCCGAGGCGGGGTGCTGCGGGATGACGGTGGGCGGGGTCCGTCTCGGGGTGGTGGACCCCAACGAGCTCGTGGCCGGTCGCTCGGCCACCTCGACGGACGTGCTCCAGCTGTGCCGCGGGGCGCGCGACCAGGTCCTGAAGGCGACCGGGATCGAGCTGCGCTCGGTCCTGGTTTTCATCGACGACGGCGGTCGGGAGCTGGCCCTGTGAGCCCGGCGGCCCGGACCACGCTGGTGGCGACCGCAGGTCTCGCGCTGCTGGTGGAAGCGGTCGGGGTGGCCGGCTGGTGGGCCTGGCGGCAGACCGTCGGAACGCTCGAGGCGAGGCCGGCGGAGGCCGCCGCCATGCTGGCAGGCAGCCCGTGGCTCGAGCTGCCTCCCGCGGTGCGGCGGGCCCGTCGGCTGCCCTCGCGGGATCTCGGAGCGGCGGCCGATGAGCTCGTCGTACCGGCTCTGGCCGCCCTGGCGGCCCGGCAGGTGCGCTGGTTCCCTTCGGACCCGGAGGGCTTCAAGAACCTGGCTCGCGTCGATCTCATCGAGGGGGACCTGGACGCTGGTGCGCAGGCTCTCGGGCGCGCCCTGATTCGAGACCCGACCTCGCCGGAGCTCCACCGGTTGGCGGCGCTGAGCGAGCGCGCGCGGGGCCGGCACCCTGCCAGCCTCGACCACCTGGCGACGGCGGAAGGCCTGGCCGACGGCACCGGTCAGGGCGTGGTGGAGCTCGGTGCCGAGGACGCCGCCTGGGTCCGTCTGGAGGGTCTGCGCCGACGTCTCGACCTCTACCCGAGGGTTCGGGTACGCGGCGTGCTGCAGCTCGCCGGAGAGCTGCGGCGGCGGGGCGAGGTCGAGCGCGGACGGGAGCTCCTGGAGGCAGAGGCCGGGGATCCCCGCATCGACCTCGAGCTCGCCCGATGGGACGTGGAGGCAGGGCTGACCGCCGAGGGCGAGGCGAGGCTCGCCGAGCTGCTCAGCCGGCCCGGTCTCACCGACGCCCTCCGGGCCCAGGCCTGGTCGACGACCGCTCTGGCCCGCGACCAGCGTGGCGATGCCGACGGCGCCCTCGACGCGGCCAACCGGGCGATCCGCCATGACCCGCGCTCCCCGGCGCCCTACCTGGTCCTGGCCGGTCTGGCGGAGCGCCGGGGCGAGCTCGACGACGCCCTGGGCCACCTTCGACGGGCCTGGGGCATGAACCCCACCGACGTGGGCCTGCTGCTCAGGGTCGCCGCCACGGCCGAGCGGGCCGGCGCCATGGACGACGCGCGCCTCGCCCTGGAACGGGCGGCGGCGGTGGCCCCCGGGGACCCGGCCATCAGGGCGCGGCTCGTGGAGCTGCACCTTCGCCACGGCGACCTGATGGAGGCCACGGTGACCCTGTCCGAGGCCCTCGACCGCTTCCCCACGGACGCCAGATTGCTCGCGCTCGCCGAGCGGCTGCGAGCGGAGGTGACCAGATGATTCCTCCATCCTATTTTTTGATCGTCAATTTTCGCCGACGTTCTGCCGACTGCGTGACGTAACGCTGAAAATTGACGATCAAAAAATAGATAGAGGAGTACGTCTCAATCACCGCTCGGTCGCTTCGCGGCCCACTGCATCTGGCGGCAGACGCCGCGCAGGATCTCGACCTCGTTGGTGGTGATGCCGGCCCGGCCGAAGAGCCGGCGCAGCTTGCGCAGGATCCGATCCGGGTTGAGCGGGTCCATGAAACCGATGTCGGTGAGGGCCGCCTCCAGGTGGGCCATGAGCCCGTCCACCGCGGCGGCCTCGGCAGGTGGCGGCGCCTCGCCATCGGGGGGTGCGGCCTGGAGGGCTAAGAAGCCGAGCAGGACCGCGATGGTCTGGGCGAGGTTGAGCACCGGGAAGGCCTCGTCGGTGGGGATCCTGACCACCAGGTCGCAGCGGTCCAGGTGGCGCCGTGCGAGGCCGCTGGTCTCGTTGCCGAAGACCAGGGCCGCGGCGTCGAGGCCCCGGGCGGCGAGGGTGGCGAAGGCCGTCTGCGGCGCCACCACCGGCAGGTTGCTGCGGCCGCGGCCGGACGCGGTGCCGACCAGGGTGCGGTAGGGCCCGACCGCGTCCTCGAAGCGCTCGAAGGTGCCCAGCTCCAGGTGGTCCTCGGCGCCGCACGCCCACCGTCGGACCTCGTCGTCCTGCGGCGCCACACGGGGGCGAACCAGCTCGACCCGCGGCACCCCGAAGTTGGCAGCGGCCCGAAAGGCCGCGCCCAGGTTGCCGGCCAGCGACGTCTCCACGAGGACCAGAGCTCCCACCGCCATGTGCCGGATATACTACCGGTACCATGCCGCAGCACCCGGCCGGCCGATGATCGTCCCCTACGGCCACGAGCGCTCGGTGCGCTCCCTACCGTGGGCGACGGTCGTGATCTTCGGGCTCTGCCTGGTGGTGTTCCTGGTCACCGACGGGCCCATCGGCCGCTCGGACGAGGAGGCCCGGCGGCTGTTCGCCGAGATCGGCGAACGGTTCCGGGAGAACCCGGACCTCGACCTGGATCCGACCACCCAAGAGCGGCTGCTGCAGGCGCTCGGGGTCGACGAGAACCAGCGGGAGGTCTTCCTGGAGACCCTTCGCGACGAGGCAGGCGCGCGGTTCCGCCGGACCGACGCCGGAGAGCAGGAACAGCTCGACGCCTTGGTGGCGAGGTATTGGGAGGCGTACCGCGGCTCGCTGGCCTACCGTTTCGGAGTCGTCCCCGACCGGCTGTCGGGGCTGAGCCTGCTCACCTACCAGTTCCTCCATGGCGGCTGGTTGCACCTGCTCGGCAACCTCCTCTTCCTGTACCTGGCGGCTCCGCTGGTCGAGGAGCGCTGGGGATCCGGGCTGTTCGCGGCCTTCTACATCCTCGCCGGAGCGGTGTCGGCCCTGTTCTGGGTCGCACGCTACCCGGAGCTCGAGGTGCCGTTGGTGGGGGCCTCCGGCGCCATCGCGGGGGTCATGGGGGCCTTCCTGGTCTGCTTCGGCGCCTCGAAGATCAAGTTCTTCTACTGGTTCGGCCTCATCTGGGGGACCTTCGAGGCCCCCGCCTGGCTCATGCTGCCCCTGTGGCTGGTCACGGAGGTCCTGTCGGGCCGGGCCATGGACGTCGCGTACCAGGGGCAGGGTGGCGGCGGGGTCGCCCACTGGGCGCACGTCTGGGGCTTCATCGTCGGCGCCGCCTTCGCCGCGGTGGTGAGCCGTCTCGGGGTCGGCGGCTCCGCACCGGAGGCCGCCGGGGCCGGGGACCTGGAGCGTCGGATCGAGGCCGCGCTGCTGGTCGGCCGGGCCGGTCGGGTGGACGAGGGGCTGGCAGCGCTGCGGGCGGCGGCGGCGGCGAGCCCGGACGACGACCGGGCGCCGGGCGCGCTCTGGTCATTGGCGCTGGAGACGGGCCGGGTGGCCGAAGGGGTGCCGGTGATGCTCGGTCTGATCCGGCGCGCCGCACGGCGGCGGGACGACGAGGCCGTCCTCGACCGGTGGCGGCACCTGGCGGCCGCGGTTCCCCACGTCACGCTCGAGCCGGTGCTGGCGATGCGGATCGCCGAGGTGGCGCAGCGCCGGCACGACGAGGAGGCGGTGGCGGAGGTGCTGGAACGGGTCGAGATCGGCGATCCGGCGGCAACTCCGGCGCCGGTATTGGAGCGCTTGGGCCGGTTGGCGACGGAGTGTGGCGACCGGCTGATCGGGACGCAGCTGGCGGCGGCGGTCCGCGGCGACGATCGCCTCCCAGACGACCTGCGCCGGGCCCTGGCGGCGTCCGCGAAGGCGGAGCCACCGGGGACCGGGGAGGGAAGGACCGCGCACCGGCCGCCGACGCCCGCCGGGCCCACCGTGGAGCTGCGGCCAGCCGAGCGGCTACGGGTCGCGGACGGGGTCCCGAAGGCCCTCGACGAGAGCGCGCTGACGGTCTTCCTCGAACGTGGCCGAGGGCGGGTGCCGCTGGCGTCGGTCCTGGGCGTGGCGGTCGCTGCGATCCGCGAGGACGGCCGGCGCCCCTACCTGGTGGTCGACCTCCTGCTGGATCCGCCCTGGGACGGCAGCGGCGAGCTCCGGGTGGTGCGCCTGCGCAGCACCGCCTTCGACCCCCGCCGGCTGGTCGGGGGCGAGAACACCATGGCGGCGTTCCAGCGGCTGCTGGAGACCGTTCTCGAGAGGTCGGGCGCCGCGCCCCTGCCGGACGAGGCCAGCGTCAGACAACCGGGGACGCGGTCGTTTCCGTCCATCGAGGCCTACCAGCAGGAGGTGCTGGGGGTGATGGGCTGAGGGGTCACTCGCCGTCGGTGAAGACCTCGGCCGAGACGGCGAGGACCCGAGCCTCGGGTTCGCGCCAGCACCCGGGCTCCAACCCCGCCTTGCGGCAGGTCTGGTCGAGGAACTCGACGGGGCTCCAGCCGTGGCGCTCGGCCACCTGGGGCAGGAGCAGGCCGCGGGCGGCGCCGAGCGCCACGAGCAGGCCGTCCCGGCCGACCGAGATCTCGGCGGGGCCGGCGACCGGCCGCAGGGGGCTGAGGGCCGAGATCTCGACCTGCAGCCCGGGCAGCTCGCTCGCCGCCACCGGCGAGAAGCGGGGATCGTGGAAGGCGGCGTTGACTGCGTTGCCGCGCACCGACAACCAGAGGGCCTCGGCGGCGACCACGTGGCCGATGCAGCCGCGCAGGGCGCCGTCGGCGGTGAGGGTCACGAAGGCGCCCCGGTGCTCGGTGAGGGGCCCCGGCGTCGGCTCGGCGTCGGGCAGGGCGCGCCCCCCGAGGCGGGCCTCGATGGTGGAGCGGGCCAGGGCGAGCAGCCATCGGCGCTCGTCGGCGGTGAGGTCACGGGTCTCGGGTCCGTCCACGGCGTGTCCCCGTCCCCAGGATGGTATGGTGACCCGATGATCGTCAAGCTGCCCTACGGCGACGACGCGACGGCGGTCGACCTCCGTGGGCTGCGGGTCAAGCCGTTGCTGCCGTTTGCACCCCGCGGTGCGCGCGAGCCTCGACAGCTCGTGGCCCGCGCGCTGGAGAACCCCATCGACGGTGCGCCCCTGCGGGAGCTCGCCGCGGGCCGCCGTTCGGCGGTGGTGGTGGTCCCGGACGCGACCCGGCGGGTCTTCCTCCCGGCGTTGCTGCCGGCGATCCTGGACCGGCTGTTGCTGGCGGGCATCGCCCGCGAAGCCGTCACAGTCCTGCTCGCCTGCGGTACCCACCCGCCGGCGACGGAGGCGACGGTGGCGGAGCTGGTGGGCGAGGTCCCGAGCGGGGTCGGGGTCCGCCAGCACTCGAGCCGCGACGGGGCGGCCCTGACCGCGGTCGGCGAGCTCCGCCCCGGGCTACCCCTGCGCCTCGACGCCGCGGCGGCCGCCGCCGACCTGCTGATCACGGTCGGAGCCGTCCGCCACCACTACTTCGCGGGCTTCGGGGGCGGGCCCAAGATGATCTTCCCCGGCATCGCCGGGCACGAAGAGATCCAGGCCAACCACGCCCTGGTGCTGCGTCGGAACGGGGCCGGGCTCGAGCGGCACCCGGGGTGCGAGCCGGGCCGTCTGGCGGGCAACCCGGTGGCCGAGGAGATCGCCCGCGCCGCCGACCTGCGCCCTCCGGACCTGGCGCTGTGCCTGGTACCGGGGCGCGATGGCGCCGTCGCCTGGGCCGGGGCGGGCGGCTGGCGGACCGCCTTCTCGGCCGCGGTGGAACGGTCCCGGGAGTGGTACGAGCTGCCGCCGGAACGCTTCGAGATGGTGGTCGCCGCCGGCGGCGGGCACCCCGGCGACGCCAGCCTGATCCAGGCCCACAAGGGTCTCGACGCGGCCTGCCGCTTCGCTGCGCCCGGCGCCGAGGTCCTGTTCGCGGCCGAGCTCGGCCAGGGGCCCGGCTCGTCCGCCATGGCGCCGTTCCTGGACGACCCCCGGCCCGAGGCGATCGCGGCGCGGCTCGCCGAGGACTACGTCCAGTATGGTCACACCACCCTGAGGATCGTCGAGAAGACCTCGCGCTACCGGGTCCACCTCATGTCCCGCCTCGACCCGGAGCTCGGGCGCCGCCTCGGGTTCATCCCGACCGACGACCTCGACGAGGTGGCCGAGCGCTGGCGGAACGCGCCGGGGAGCGGCCGGGTCGGGGTCCTCGCCGAGGGCCCGGTGTGGCCTCGGACCCAAGGGCGGGGCTGAGCGCGGCAGGGGCTCGCGCTGCCGCCACCGCGCGGGGGCTTGACCCGGGTCAAGGACGGCGTGGCCGGTTCGGGGGACGATGGCGCCGGATCGACGGATCGGGGAGGACGAGATGGCGGTTCGCGACATCATCGAGATCGACCAGGACCTGTGCGACGGCTGCGGCGACTGCGTGTCGGCCTGCGCCGAGGGCGCCATCCAGCTGGTGGACGGCAAGGCGCGGCTGGTCCGTGACAGCTACTGCGACGGGCTCGGGGCCTGCCTGGGCGACTGCCCGCAGGGCGCCATCACCATCGTCCGCCGGGAGGCCGAGGGCTTCGACGAGGCGGCGGTGGCCGCCCACCTGTCGGCGACCCGGCCCGCCGCGGCCCCGCCGACGGCGTCGGGGCCGGCGCTGGGAGTCATCGGCCAGGTCGCGGCCGGCCACGGCGGCGGCTGCCCCGGCTCCCGGTCGAGGACCTTCGAGCCGCCGCCGGTGCGGCCGGCGGGCGATGGGGCCGCGCCCGCGTCGCAGCTCCGCCACTGGCCGGTCCAGCTCCACCTGGTGCCGCCGACGGCGCCTTTCTTCCATGGGGCCGAGGTCCTGCTGGCGGCGGACTGCGTGCCCTTCGCCCTGGCCGGCTTCCACGAGCGCTTCCTGGCCGGCTGCTCCCTCGCCATCGCGTGCCCCAAGCTCGACACCAACCAGGAGATCTACCTGGACAAGCTCACGGCCATGATCGACACCGCCGGGGTGCGCTCCATCCACGTCGTGGTCATGGAGGTGCCGTGCTGCGGCGGGCTGGTGCGGCTGGTGGAGCAGGCCCGGCGCCGGGCGTCGCGCCAGATCCCGGTCCGGTGCACCGTGGTCGGGGTCGACGGCGAGGTCCGCCGGGAGCTGGGGCTCGAGCAGGCCGGCTGAGCCGCGGCGACCATCGGATCGGAACCAGGTACAATTGCCGGACCCGGAACGGTCGGCGCCCACCGCCGCGGCCCGGGGTCGTGGAGGTGCCGATGCGACGACAGCTCGTGACGATTGTGGTGCTGACCGCGGCGGTCGCGGTGGTGGCGGGCGGCGCGGCGGGCCAGGCCGGCGGGCCGTTCCTGACCGTCGAGCAGGCGAGGATCGACCTCGGTGAGATCAGGGCCGGCGCCGATGCCGTGGCCACCTTCGTCTTCCACAACAGTGGTCCCGCCGATGTCCGGATCCTCCGCGCCAAACCCTCTTGAGGATGCACCGTGACCGAGTTCGACTCGGTCATCCCGGCAGGTGGGTCGGGCAAGCTGACAGCGAAGATGAAGACGACGGCGACGCAACAGGGGCCGTTGTCGAAGAGCATCAGTGTGACCACGGATGCTGCGGGCGCGGAGCGGTTCACCCTGAGCATGACCCTGCGGTCGGTGCCCGCGGTGAGCGTGCTGCCCCAGCCCCGGGTGTTTCTGACGGGCCTCCAGGGCGAGCGGCCGTCCGCCACCCTGGTGCTGCGGCGCCAGGACGGCGAGCCCCTCGCCGTGACCGGCGTCGAGGCGGCGGACCCGCGCCTCCAGGTGACCGTCGAGATGGTCGGCGAGGGCGCCGTCCGGGATGGTCGGGAGGTCGTGCCAGGCGACGTCGTGCTGGTGGCGACCCTGGCTCCCGACGTGGCCCCGGCAACGGTCAACGGTCGGGTCCGGGTGAGCACCGACCATCCGGCGGCCGCGGTCGTGGACATTCCCTTCACCTTCCGGGTGCGGCCGATCATCGAGGCGCGACCCGAGCAGCTGCGGCTCGTCCTCGAGGATGGCAACTCCGCGGCGCGGGCGACGGTCTTCCGCCTCCAGCACAACCGGCAGACGAGCTTCCGGATCACCGGGCTGGCGCCGTCCGCCCCGGAGCTGTTCCTGGCCCAGCTGGTGGGCGAGGACGGCCGCAGGCCGGTTCACTCGATCGCGGTACGATTGGTCGACGGGCTCGAGCCGGACGCGGTCGGCGGGCGCCGGATAGAGCGCCTGGAGCTGGCCACCGACGACCCCTTGCAGCCCCTGATCTCCATCCCGGTGACGGTGGAGGCGCGCCGGCCGGCAGCGCCCCGTCCACCTCGGCCGCTGCCCTGACGGGGGCGGCCGGAGAGCGGGCGCTCAGGCGGTCGCGGGCGCCGGCGCCGTGGGCGCCGACGAGATGCAGCGCCACACCGGCTCGCCGTCGACGGCCTTCAGGGCGTCGCGGACGGCGCCGTCGCGGTGGTCGGCGAGGAGGCGGCCCAGCGCGCCGTGGCTGGCGAGCTCGTCGACGAGTTCGAAGGTCCCGGCGTCGCCGCGGCTCAGCACGGCCTGCCACACCGCCTCCCGGTAGGAGGGGCGGTCGAACCGGAGGTTGTCGAGGCCCGACAGGGCGGCCTCAACCACCGCCATCCGTCGCCGGTACTCCGATCGGTCCAGCACCGGCGCCCTGGAGTAGGGGGTGAAGGGCTTGGGGACCAGCACGCTGCAGCCGATGTGGAGCGTGCCCAGGCGGCCCCGGGCCCGGCCGTGCTCGCGCAGGATGGCCGACGCTGACCGGACGAGCTCGCCGATGCCCTCGAGGTCGTCGTCGGTCTCCTCGGGCAGGCCGATGATGAAGTACATCTTGAGGTCCGGGATGCCGCAGCGCTGGGCCGTCGCCACCGCCTCCAGGATCCGGTCGTTGGCGATCGGCTTGTTGAGCTTCGCCCGCAGCCGGTCCGATCCGGTCTCGGGCGCGATCGTCACCGACCGGGCGCCGGAGGCCGCGAGGGGCTCGAGAACCTCGGGCACCAGGGCGGGGATGCGCAGGGAGGACAGGGCGACGTCGAGGCCGCGCTCGCGGCAGGCTCGGAGGATGGCCGGCAGCTCGGGGTGGTCGCCGACCGCGGTGGCGACGAAGCCGATCCGGTCGCCGAGCTCGGCGAGGGCGTCGACGCGCGCCAGGATGGCGTCGGTGGGGTAGCAGCGCAGGCGCCCCGCGTTGTAGCTGATCCAGCAGTAGCGGCACTTCTCGGGGCAGCCCCGGGACATCTCGACGAGGCCTCGACCGGCGTACTCGGTGTGGGGGGTCACCAGGTGCGAGCTCGGCACCATGGTCGGGTCGGCCATCTGGGCATCGCGCTTGTCGAGCCGCCGGAGGCGGCGGCGCGGCCGGCCGTCGGCGTCGAGATGGTGGGCGGGGACGAAGTAGCCGTCCCGGCCCGCCAGCTCCTCGAGGACCCGGTCGCGGTCGGGACGGTCCCTGACGAGCTCGAGCAGGGGCGGCCACAGCAGCTCGGCGGCCCCGAGCACGAAGACGTCAACAACCGGGGCCAGGGGCAGTGGGTTGATCGAGGCCACCGGCCCGCCGACAACCACCAGGGGGTCGCGGGCGCCGCGCCGGTCGCGGCGGCGCGGCACGCCGGCGGCGTCCAGGGTGCGGACCAGGTTGACGGCGTCGAGCTCGAAGGAGAGGGTCCACGCGAGCACGTCGAAGGAGCCCAGGGGGCGGCCGTCGTCGAAGGCGGCGCCGTCGCCGTCGGGCGGGGCGAAGCAGCGGGACACGGCGACCTCCGGGACGCTCGCAGCGATCTCGACGACCCACTGGAAGGCCAGGGAAGAGTGGGCGACGCGGTAGCTGTTCGGGTAGCCGACGGCGACCCGCAGCCGGCCGTGCCCGGGGAGAGCCAGGCGGCGGCGCTCGTCTCGGAGCAGCTGCAGTCGTCGGCGGGGGTCCATCGGGGCAAGGTAGCACGCGCAGCCGTTTCTCTCCCTTTCCCTCTCCCCCTCCTTCTCCTTCTCCCTTGCAACGGCTCCCCGAGGTCGAGGCCAGCAACCGGCGACAGCGCCCGGGTCCGGGTCCGGGTCCGGCTCAGGCGCGTCGGCGCCCGAGCCGGGGGGAGGGTTTTACACCCGCCCTCACGGGCGCTGCGGCGGTCGGCAGCGCCGAACCTGGGTGCGGACGCTGATCGCTGTCGCCGTCCCTGATCACTGTCCCCTGCCGCTGTTCGCTGTTTGCTGCACCTGCTCGCTGATCGCTGTCCCTGTTCGCTGATCGCTGCCGCCGACCTCACCGTCTACCGCACCGCCCTCGACGCGGCGGCAACCGCCATCGCCCTCGTCGGGCGGGTCCCAGCTCCCCTGAAGAGCCTTGCCGACCAGGTGATCCGGTGTGCCTCGTCGGTGCCGGCGAACCTCAGCGAGGGCCATGGGCGGTCGGGCCGCGACCGGATCCACCACTGGCGCATGGCCTTCGGCTCGGCGAAAGAGGTCGATGCGCATCTCAGCCTGCTTGCCCAGGTCGGCGCCGTCGATGCGAAGCGGGCTGCCCAGGCGCTCGACCTTTTCGACCAGGTTCGCGCCATGACCTGGCGGCTGCTGCATCCAAGGTCCTGAGGTGGAGGGAACCTGGAGCCGCATTGTGGGGCCGGCGGCTCGCCGGCCTTGTCCGGGAGGTTCCGGTTGACCGTCTTCGCGTCCGGTTCGGTCCCGTGCCCGTACCCGTACCCGTGCCCGATGTCAGCGATCAGCCCCCCACCCTTGTTGCCCCGGGAGACACCGGGGAAGTAACACAACACTGGTTCCAGCAGACATCCCCGACCAAGTCCGCGGGGGTGTTACTTAGGAGCGGCAGCGGCAGCAAACAGCGATCAGCAACCGGCGACAGCGATCAGCGACCAGCAATCAGGGACAGCAAGCAGCGGCAGCGACCTGCGGTAGCGACAGTGGCAGCGACCAGCGGCAGCGGCCGGATCCGGGGCCGGGTGCGGGTCCGGCTCCGCGTCGGGACGGTGGCAGTGACCGGCGTCGGTGATCGGGGATCGAGGCTCCGATTTCTCTCCCTTTCCCTCTCCCTCCGGGTAGCGCTGTCAAGACAACGGAGCAGGGGAGGGAGAGGGAAAGGGAGAGGGTGGAGGCGTGTCGCGCAGCGAGCACGGGGCGAGAACATCGTGGATTCCGAAACCGGGTTGGCGTACAATCGCCCCTCGTGCCGCCGCCGAAGGAAGTCGTCACCACATGCCAACCGTCCCGAGCCCACAACCCGCCGCGCCGCTGATCATCGCCATCGACGGGCCGGCTGGGGCGGGCAAGTCCACGGTCGCGAAGGGGCTCGCCGAGCGGCTCGGGGTGCCCTACCTCGACACCGGCGCCATGTACCGGGCCGTGGGCCTGGCGGCCATCCGGGCGGGGATCGAGGCACCGCTGGACGGCGACGACGAGGCGGCGGTGGCCCGCCTGGCCCGGGAGCGCAGCATCGAGCTCGACCGAAACGGCGACAGCGTGCGGGTGCTCCTCGACGGCGAGGACGTGAGCTCGGCGATCAGGAGCCCCGAGTGCGCCCTCATGGCCTCCGCGGTGTCGGCTGTGTCGTCGGTGCGGCGGGCCCTGGTGGCCGCCCAGCGGCGGGCGGGAGCGGAGCGCGGATGCGTCATGGAGGGCCGCGACATCGGCAGCGTGGTCTTCCCGGACGCATCCCTCAAGGTCTTCCTGACCGCCGGCCCCGAGGAGCGGGCCCGACGGCGCCACCGCGACCTGAGCGAGCGCGGCGACGAGATCGACCTCGACGAGGTCCTTCGCCAGCAACACCAGCGCGACCTTCAGGACGCGTCACGGGCGGACTCCCCGCTGCAGGTGGCGCGGGGCTCGGTGGTGGTCGACACCACCGGGATGAGCGTGGACGAGGTGGTCGAGAGGCTGCTCGAGGAGCTCGCGAGGACTTCCGAAGAGCGCCTTGACACGAACGGCCAGAACACCATAAGGTCTCGGAATCACGGAGGATTGGTGCGCGGGAGGTCTGCGCCCATCGAGGAGGAGTCGTCTTGAACATGGACCCTGAACTGAACGGTGAGAACAACAACGAGGAGGGGATGGATCAGCTCTCCATGGAAGAGCTGATGGAAACCTCTCTGCAGAGCCTTCGCGAGGGTGAGGTCATCCGGGGAACCGTCGTGTCGGTCACCGCCGACGAGGTCCTGGTGGACATCGGCTACAAGTGCGAGGGAAGCGTCCCGGTCGCGGAGTTCACCGATCCCGACACCGGCGAGGTGACGGTCGAGGTCAACGACGAGGTCGAGATTTTCGTCGAGCGCCTCGACGAATCCGAGGGTCGGGTCCGCCTCTCCCGCGACCGCGCCACCAAGCTCAAGGTCTGGGGCAGGGTGGAGGAGGCCTACCACTCGGGGACGCCGGTGAAGGGGCGGGTGATCGAGCGGGTCAAGGGCGGGTTGGCCGTCGACATCGGCATCCGGGCCTTCCTGCCCGGCTCGCTGGTCGACCTCCGGCCCAACCGTCGCCTGGAGGACTACGTCGATCAGGAGGTCGAGGCCCGGGTGATCTCCTTCGACCGTCGGCGCTCCAACGTGGTGCTGTCCCGCAAGGCGGTGCTCGAGGAGAAGGTCGGCAGGATCAAGGAAGAGACCATGGAGGGCCTCGAGGAGGGCAAGCTGATCACCGGCGCGGTCAAGAACATCACCGACTACGGCGTGTTCGTCGACCTCGGCGGCATCGACGGCCTGCTCCACATCACCGACATCTCGTGGGGCCGGGTCGGTCACCCGAGCGAGTACTTCAAGGTCGGCGACGAGGTCGACGTCGTGGTGCTGCGATTCGACCGCGACCGCGAGCGGGTTTCCCTCGGCTACAAGCAGCGCTTCGAGGACCCGTGGATCCTGGTTCCCGAGAAGTACCCGGTGGGCAAGCGGGTCCACGGCGAGGTGGTCAGCATCGTCGACTACGGCGCCTTCGTGGCCCTCGAGGAGGGCGTCGAGGGGCTGGTTCACGTCAGCGAGATGTCGTGGACCAAGAAGGTCAAGAACCCGCGTTCGATCCTCGACGTGGGCCAGGAGATCGACGTCGTCGTGTCGGAGGTGGACGCGACCAAGCGGCGACTGTCCCTGTCGCTGCGGGCCACCGAGCCCAACCCATGGGAGCAGGTGGCGGAGACGCACCACGTGGGAAGCCGCGTCAAGGGCGTGGTGCGCAACCTGACCGACTTCGGCGCCTTCGTGGAGATCGTGCCCGGCGTCGACGGGCTGGTCCACATCTCGGACATGTCCTGGACCCGGCGCATCAACCACCCCTCGGAGGTGGTCCAGAAGGGCGAGGAGGTCGAGGCCGTGATCACGTCCGTGGACGTGGTCAACCAGCGGATCTCCCTGTCCATGAAGGAGCTCCTGCCCAACGAGTGGGAGGAGTACGCCAACGCCCACGGCGTCGGCGACCTGGTTTCGGGAACCGTCACCAACATCACCGACTTCGGCGTTTTCGTCGAGCTCGCGCCCGGGGTCGAGGGGCTGTGCCACATCTCCGAGATCGAACGCGACAGCGGCCTCAGTCTGGTCGAGATGTTCGCCAGCGGCCAGGGAGTGACCTGCCGGATCCTGCGCATCGACTGGAACGAGAACCGGATCGGCCTCTCGATGCACAGCGTCGACTCCGAGGGGCCCTCCGAATCGACCCCGAAGGTCTCGGAGCCGCCGGTGGTGGCCGAGACCGCGATGGCGGCGGCTCTGAAGGCCGGTGGGGTGGTGGAGGCCGAGCCCGAGGTCGAGGAGATTGCCGAGCCGGCGGCCACCGAGGAGCCTGCCGAGCCCGAGGTCGAGGAGCCTGCCGAACCGGCGGCCGTCGAGGAGCCGGAGGCTGCAGCGGACGAGGAGCCGGAAGCGGCGATGGTTGCCGACGAGAGCTCCGAGGAGCCCGACGAGCCGGAACCCGCGGCCGAATCCGAGGCCGACGACGAAGGGGACGAGTCGGAGAAGGACGAGACGAAGGGCTAGCTCGAGTCGTGCCGGCGCCTCGCCGCCGGAGCGCTGATGGGGGAGTTCGAAGATGACCATGACCAAGGCGGACCTGGTGGAGATCGTTGCGGACAGCGCGGACGTGCCGAGGAAGCAGGCGGATTCGGTGGTTCAGGTGGTCCTCGACAGCATCGTCGACGCGCTGCACCGCGACGAGAAGGTCGAGCTCAGGGGCTTCGGCTCGTTCCGGATCCGGCAGCGCGACCAGCGCACCGGCCGTAACCCCAAGACCGGAGACAAGGTCCACGTCCCCCCGAAGAAGATCCCGTACTTCAAGCCCGGCAAGCACCTCCGCGAAGAGCTGCTCAACCAGTGAGCTTCTGTGACGGAACGTGATGGCGGACAAGGACCAGCGCCCGACGATCGACGACGCCTCCGGCACGAAGGTCGCTCGGTGGCTGCTGCTCGTCGCCTGGCTGATCCCGGGGCTCGGCCACTGGTTGCTGGGCAAGCGGCGTCGGGCCGGGATCTTCGCCGGGCTGGTGGTGGCCTCCTTCGTCACCGGCTCCCTGCTTCACGGTGAGCTGGCGGTCCCGCAGGCCAACAGCCCCCTGTCCTGGTTCTTCACCTTCGGCTGCCTCGGCAACGGCATCCTGTACCTGGTCCGGCTGCTGGCCCTCAACGGCCTCGACGGCATCTTCAGCTCGGCCTTCCCCTACGGCCTCCACGGCGGCGGCGACCCGATCACCGCCGGCTTCTTCTACGGCAAGACCTTCCTCTACACGGCCGGGCTCATGAACCTGCTGGTCGTGCTCGACGTCCACGACATCGCCCGCGGCGAGAAGAGCTGATGGACCACTTCCTGCTCCTGGTCTGGCACGCCTTCCTGGTCGCGGTCTTCTTCGCCTTCCTGTGGCGCTCCGACCGGCGCGGCCGGATCGTGCTGTTCGTCAAGACCTTCCTGATCATGGTGGTGGGAGCCGTCGTCCTCGGCTGGCTCATGTTCCCCTTCCCGTGAGCCTCGACGGTCCGGGAGCAGCCGTCGGGCGCCGCCGACTCGCCTGGCGGTGGGCTGTCAACGCCCTCTACGCGACGGCGCTCGTGGCCATGGCTCTCTCCCCGTCGCTGCCGGCGGCGGTCCCCGATCTCGTCGTCGTTCCCGACTGGGCGGCCCACGGCCTGGCCTACGGCGTTCAGGCGTCCCTGATCTTCTGGGCGCGGCTGCCGGTGGCGGGACGCCTGCGCGCCGCAGCCACCGGGATCGTGGGCGCGAGCGCCTTCGGAGCCGTCACAGAGTGCCTGCAGCTGCTGCAGCCCGCCCGGGCGGTGGAGGTGCGGGACCTGGCGGCCAACACGGTGGGGGCGGTGCTGGTGTGCGGCGCCGTGGCGACCGTTTCGAGCCTCGTCGCCCGGAGGCGGACGTGGCGACCTCGCTCCTGATCGTGGCCGGGGAGGTCTCCGGCGACCTCCACGCCGGCAACCTGCTCGCCGAGCTGCGCGCCCGGACGCCGGAGATCGAGGCCTTCGGCGTCGGCGGTGAGCGGCTCGCCGAGGTCGGGTTCGAGTGCGTGGCGAGCACGGACGAGCTCGCCCACATGGGGCTCATGGAGGTGCTTCGGGAGCTGCCGCGAATCCGGGGGATCATGGACCGCCTGGTGTCCGAGGCCGCGCGGCGCCGGCCGGGGCTCGCGGTGCTGGTGGACTCGCCCGACTTCAACCTCCGGCTCGCGTCTCGGCTCAAGGTGCTCGGCATCCCCGTGGTGCTGTACGTGTCGCCGCAGCTGTGGGCGTGGCGGCGCGGCCGGGTCCGGCAGGTTCGCCGGCTCGCCCGGGAGGTGCTGTGCCTGCTGCCCTTCGAGGTCGACTTCTACCGTGAGCACGGGGTGCGCGCCCGCTACGTGGGTCACCCGCTGGTGGACGACGTGGTCCGCGACCGCCTCCTGGGTCAGGCCACGCCGCGGAATCCCGGGCGGCTCGCCCTGCTGCCGGGGTCGCGGGTCATGGAGGTACGCCACCTCCTTCCCGCCATGCTGGGGGCGCTCGCCGCCCTGCCCGGAGATCGGGTCGGCGAGGCGGTGCTCATCGAGGCCCCCGGGGTCGGCAAGGCCGTGGACGAGGTGCTGGCCGGCGGCGACGTCGACCCCAGACTGCGCCGGATCCGGGGCCGGGATCGGCGGCACCACCTGGCCGCGAGCGAGGTCGCCTGGACGGCATCGGGCACCGCCACCCTCGAGTGCGCCCTGGTCGACGTGCCGATGGTGGTGGGCTACCGCCTGCAGCCGGTGTCCTTCGCGCTGGCCCGGCTGCTGGTCCGGGTGCCCCACGTGGCCCTGGTCAACCTCATTGCCGGCGAGCGGGCGGCGCCGGAGCTGCTCCAGGGGGCGTGGCGGCCGGAGCGCCTGGTCGAGGCCACCGAGTCGGTGCTCGCCGATGGCGGAGCCCGGCAGCGCGGGGCTCTCGCGCTCGTGCGCGATCGCCTCGGCGCCCCCGGCGCCTCCCGGCGGGCCGCCGACGCCGTCCTGGAACACCTCTGATCGGTGGCAGGGGCAGCGATCAGGATCAGCGACCAGCAACCAGCAATCAGGGGCAGCAAACAGCGAACAGGGACGGCAAACAGCGACAGGGACGGCAAACAGCGAACAGCGGCAGCGACCAGCGTCCGGACCCGGATTGTGCGCTGCCGAGCGCCGCAGGGCCCGTGAGGGCGGGTGTCAAACCCGCCCCTACGAGTCGCCACCGGCAACCGTTCGGCGAACCCGGCACCGACGAGGCGAACCGGAGACCGCTCGTAGGGGAGGGTTTTGCACCCTCCCCCCGGGCCTCGGGCGCCGTGGCGCCCGGGCCGGACCCGCACCCGGACCCGGGGCTTGTCGCTGTCGCCGGTTGCTGCCGCTGATCGCTGGTTGCTGGTCGCTGATCGCTGACGCTGGTTGCTGACATCGGGCACGGGTACGGGCACGGGCACGGGTACGGGGAGTGCCGGTACCGGCGGATGGTAAAATCCCCGGCTCGGAGGACCGATGCCCGGAAGCGACGACCCGCGAGCCCCGGTGACCGTGGGCATGATCAGCCTCGGCTGCGCCAAGAACCTCGTCGACGGCGAGGTCATGCTCGGCCACCTGACCGCGGGCGGCGTCCGGGTGACCTCGGACCCGACCCTGGCGGACGTGGTCGTGGTCAACACCTGCGGCTTCATCACCGACGCCAAGCGGGAGTCCATCGACTCCATCCTCGAGGTCGCCGAGGCCAAGCGCCGGGGAAGGGTTCGACGGCTCGTGGTGTCGGGGTGCATGGCCCAGGCCTACGCCGAGGAGCTCAAGCGGGAGATCCCGGAGATCGACACCTTCATCGGCCTCGACGAGCTCGAGCGGGTGACCGAGGCGGTGCGCGGCGAGCTCGAGGACCACCTCCCCGACCAGCACGGGGCGGTCCGGCTCTACGACCACGCCAACCCCCGCCTCCTGTCCACCGGCCACTACGCCTACCTGAAGGTCGCGGAGGGCTGCGGCAACCCGTGCGCCTTCTGCCACATCCCGGCCATGCGCGGGGGTTTCCGATCGCGCCCCGTGGGCGACCTGGTGGCGGAGGCGAGGCGCCTCGACGCGGCCGGCGTGCGCGAGCTCGTCCTCATCGCCCAGGACACCACGCGCTACGGCGAGGACCTGGGGATCGAGCAAGGCCTCAGGACCCTGGTGTCGGCCCTGCTCGAGGCGACCAAGATCCCGTGGATCCGCTTCCTCTACGCCTATCCGGCGACCCTGGACGAGGGCCTCTTCGACCTGATGGCCGCCGACCAGCGCTTCGTGCCCTACCTCGACATCCCTCTCCAGCACGCAAGCCGGAAGGTGCTGAAGGCGATGCGCCGGGGCGGCGACGCGCGGAGCTTCCTCCGCCTCATCGAACGGGCCCGCGCGACTGTGCCCGAGATCGCCCTGCGCACCACTTTCATCGTCGGGTTCCCGGGCGAGGGCGAGGCCGAGGTCGACGAGCTCGTGGACTTCGTCGAGGCCGTGCGCTTCGACCACCTCGGCGTGTTCACCTACTCGTGGCAGGAGGAGAACCCGGGCGCCGACCTGGGCGACCCGGTCCCCGAGGAGGCCAAGCGGGAGCGGCGCGACCGGGTGCTCCGAGCGCAGCAGGAGGTGTCCCTGGGGCGGCACCGCGAGCTGATCGGGCGGACCCTGCCGGCCATCGTCTGCGGCCCGCTGGCCGAGATGGACCTTCTCACGGAAGGCAGGCTCAAGCGGCAGGCGCCCGAGATCGACGGCCGCCTGCTCATCAACGACGGGGTCGCTGCGGCCGGGTCGCTGGTCGAGGTGGAGATCACCGAGGCCCATCCCTACGACCTGGTGGGCCGGATCGACCGGGTGGTTGTGCCCGGCGCGGCGCCGCCCCGGATGCTGCCGGTGGTGGCCTGATGGCCATGAAGGTCTTCCGGGACCCCCTGGGCGCCGACGAGCCGCCGCGCCGAGCGGTGCTCAGCATCGGGAACTTCGACGGCGTCCACCTCGGTCACCAGGCGGTGCTGCGGCACGTGGTCGAGCGCGGCGAGACCCTGGCGACCGTGGCCGCCGCGATGACCCTCGACCCCCACCCGGTGAAGCTGCTGCGGCCCCGGCAGGCGCCCCAGCTGGTCACCACCCTGGAGCAGCGCCTCGAGCTGATCGCCCGCACCGGGATCCAGGCGACCCTGGTCCTGCCCTTCACCCACCGCCTGTCGCGGATGCCGGCCGAGGCCTTCGTGCGCGAGGTCCTGGTGGAGCGCCTCGCGATCCGCGAGGTCTACATCGGGGCCAACTTCCGCTTCGGGGCCGACCGCGGGGGCGACGTGGCCCTGCTCGAGCGGATGGGCGCCGAGCTCGGCTTCGCCGCCGCGGCGTCGCCCATCGTCGAGATCCCGAGCGGGGTGGTGTCGTCGAGCCGGGTCCGCGAGGCGGTGGCGGCCGGCGACGTGACGGAGGCGGCGGCCATGCTCGGCCGCTTCGTTTTCATCGACGGTCGCGTGCTCGAGGGCAAGCGCCTCGGCCGCAAGCTCGGTTTCCCGACCCTCAACGTCGAGGTCGACAACGAGCTCCACCCGGCCCGGGGCGTCTACGTCACGGCGGTCCACATCCCGTCCTTCGGGCGCACCTTCGCCTCGGTCACCAACGTCGGGACCCGGCCCACGGTCTACGAGAACTCGATCCTGACGGTGGAGACCCACCTCCTCGACTTCTCGGCCGATGTCTACCGCGAGCCGGTCCGCCTGTTCTTCCTGCGGCGGCTGCGCGACGAGATGAGCTTCCCGTCCACGGTCCAGCTCATGGCCCAGATCCAGAAGGACGTGGAGGCGAGCCGGCTTCACTTCCTGCAGCACCCGGTCGAGAGCCTGGAGCTGATCATCCCGTGACCGGCCTCGACGTCGTCGCGGTGCTGTCGGCGTTGATCCTCTCGACGGGGCTCCTGGTGGCGGTGGTGACTGCCGTGTGGTGGTTCGACCGCTACGACCGCGAGCCCCTCCACCTGGTGGCGGGCGTCTTCCTGTGGGGCGCTCTGGTCGCGCCGGTCCTGTCGGTGGCGGTCAGCTCCTTCCTGGCGGCGGCGTTGCACGTGACGCCGGCAGTCACCCTCGGTTGGCTCGGGCCGGTGGTGGAGGAGGTGATGAAGGCGGCGGGCCTCGGCCTGGTGGTGCTGCTGTCGCGGGAGTTCGACAACCCCACCGACGGGCTGGTCTACGGCACCGCCGTCGGGCTCGGCTTCGGCGCCACCGAGAACGTGATCTACGCCGCTGCGGGGCTCGGGGCGGTCGGCGTTGCCGAGACCGCGTCCCTGGTGCTGGTCCGGACGGCCATGTGCGCCGGGATCCATGCCCTGTCGTCGGCGGCCCTCGGCGGCTGCCTGGGCTTCGCGACCCTTTCCGGCAGCCGCCGGCGCCGGGTGGGTTGGGCCGCGGGCGGGTTGGCGGCTGCCGTCGCCCTCCACGCGACCTGGAACCTCACGGTGCTGGGCGCGGCTGCGGCGGCCGGGCCCCGAGTCCCCGAGCTCTGGCTCGCCGCCCTTCCCGTCCTCTACGCCCTGTACCTGGGCATCCTGGCCCTCTTCCTGCGCTCGGAGCAGCGGATCCTGCGCGAGCTGCTGAGCGAGGAGGTGGCACTCGAGATGGTCCCGGCCTGGGTCTCGGAGGTCATCCCCTCCTATCGACGGCGGATCCGGTCCGACTGGTGGCCGTCGCGGCGGGAGCGCACCGTCCTGGCGCGGCTGTTGACCCGGCTCGCCTTCCGCAAGTACGCCGTGCGCCGCCTCGGCCGACCCGAATCGGACCTTGCCGGCCTCGAGGTGGTCCGACTGCGGCAACGGATCCGGGCCATGTTGGCAACCTCCGACGAATGTCAAAGCTCTGTGGAAGGCGAAGCCGCGAGCTCCTGATTTCCGGCCGGCGACCTACCATGTGAGTGTGACCAGCCGAGTCGCCGACCTTTCGTCGCCGGAGCTGCTGGCCCTGGTCCGCGGCGGCAGCCTGGACGACCTCGAGGTGCTGGAGGTCCTGCGCAGCCCCTTCTGCACCGCCCAGATCGCCGAGCTGGTGGCGTCGGACCGGGAGCACCTCGGGACCCAGTCGGTGCGGGAGCTGCTGGCGGGGTTCCCCGGCTTGAGCAACGCGCGGGCCATGAACCTCCTGTCATCGCTGCCCTGGACCTCGCTGCTGGCGGTGGCCCAGGCGCCCCGGACCCCGCCGCTGGTGCGGCGACAGGCCGAGCGCAAGCTCATTCTCCAGGTCCACTCCATGGCTCTGGGCGAGAAGGTCGCCATGGCGAGGCGGGCGCATCGGGCCCTGTTTACGGCCCTCGTGCGCGAGGGCGACCCGATGATCCTGAGCGCGCTGCTCGACAACCCGCGCCTGGTGGAGAATGACATCGTGGTGCTCGTCAACACCCGGGAGCCGCCTCCCGAGCTGCTGGGAGAGATCGTTCGGCACCACCGCTGGGGTCAGTGCTTCGGGGTTCGGCGGGCCGTCGTCGAGTGCCCGACCAGCCCGCTTCCCTTGGCGCTGAGCGTCCTGGTCCAGCTGCCGCCCGTCGAGCTCCAGCGCATTGCCGCCAAGGAGCGGCTGCCGGAGCGCCTGCGGGACGCAGCCTCGGCGCTGCTTTGCCGTCGCGAACGGGGCGAGGGGCCGGGGGCGGGGATCGGGAACGGGATCGGGGTCGGTTGACTCCCGCGGGGGCGCGAGCGACTGTTCGCTGCCACTGCCACTGCCACTGCCACTGCCACTGCCACTGCCACTGCCACTGTTCCTGATCACTGCCGCTGGTCGCTGTCCCTTGTCACCGGCGCTGGTCGCCGCCGATGGAACTCCCTCGGGCACGGGCACGGGCACGGGCACGGGGCCGGGAAGGAGGGGAGAAAAAGGGGAATCGACGGGCGCGCCGCGAACCCTGCGCAGCAGTGGTAAGATCCTGGGGTGGTGACGGTTGACGAACCGACCCGGACCGACCCCAGAGCCTTCGGCGAGCAGCTGCGGAGGGTGCGCGAGAGCGCCGGACTGGAGATCGAGGACATCAGCGCCGAGACCAAGGTCTCGCGGCGGGTCCTCGAGGCTCTCGAGGGGGGGAATTTCGGCACCCTGCCGGAGCGGGTGTTCTGCCGGAGCTTCGTCGCCCAGTACGCGGGCACCATCGGGATCGACCCCGATCCCCTGGTGGCCGCCTTCGACCGGGCCTGGCAGGACCACACCGAAAGCTCGGGGATCCATGCACGCCCGGTGCCGGAGGTGGCCGACCTGAGCCCGTCCATCCGCTGGCGCTTCTGGATCCCCATCGCCGCCGGCGCTCTCATCCTGTTGGTGGCCGGAGGCGTGATCCTGAGCGGCTCGTCGTCGGGCCCCCAGGGCCTCAAGCCGGACCCGAGGCGTTCGGGGTCGCGGCAGACAGTCTCTCAACCGACCCAGCCACCGACGATTCCGGTCCCTCCGGTGGGCACGGCCACGGCGACGGTGCCCGAGCCTGCCGAAGACGCTGTGGTCCGGATGACGGTCGAGGTGGACGAGGGCGAGGAGTGCTGGATCCACTACCGGGACAGTGAGGGCATGACCGGTCAGCAGCTCCTCACCGGGGGTGAGCGGGTCGCCCTGGACCTCCCGGTCCCGGTGAAGCTGACGGTGGGCAATGCCGGCGCCGTCCGGGTGAGCGTGGACGGCCGGACCTTCGGCGATCTCGGTCTGCCCGGCCAGGTGATCCACACCGAGATCACCGACGACGGCATTCGTCCTCTGGAGTCGGGTGGGTTCGGGGGCTGATGAGCCGCTTCGAGACCACCGACGACCTTCTCAACGGGATCCTCGAGGGCAAGGTTCCGCGCCAGGTGCGGCTGTTCGCCGCCCAGGGCCTGCTGCCGATCTCGCGCGAGGACCTGTTGCGCCTCCAGGTGCTGCTCTCCACGGACCCCGACACCGAGCTCGCGAAGGTCGCCGAGGCGTCGGTGGCGGAGGTCGAGGAGGCGACCCTGGTCGACTGGGTCAAGAGCTACACGCACCAGCCGGTGGAGCTCGACCTCCTGGTGAGGCTTCGGGACGAGGACTCGATCTGGGCGGCGGTGGCGACCAGCCCCGAGGTCTCCGACGAGACCCTGCGGGTGCTGGCCAAGAACGGCGGCAACGTCGTCCAGGACATCATCATCACCAACCAGGTGCGGATCTTCAACTGCCTCGAGATCCTCGAGGACCTGAGGGCCAACCGGCACATCGCCGACACCATCCTGCGCCGGGTTCGAGAGTTCGAGGAGGAGTTCCTCGAGAAGGCACTGGCAGCGGAGGGGGCCCTCGGCGGGACCGACGCACCGAACATCGAGGAGGCCCTGGCGGCGCTGCGCCTGATCGGGGCCCACATCCCGGCCCTCGACCGCCTTCCCTACCAGCGGCCGCACGAGGATGCGGGCCTGCAGGAAGCGGTGGGGCTGCTCGGCGGTGGCGACACGGCGTTCAGCCGGCTGCTCAAGATGAACATCAAGGAGAAGGTGATCTGCGCGCTGAAGAGCAGCCGTGAGGAGCGCGCGATCCTCATCAACTCCCGCAACCGGCTCGTGGTGCGGGCGGTGCTGGCGTGCCCGCGGCTGTCCGACGGCGAGGTCGAGGTCTTCGCCGGCTCGCGCACCGTCGACACCGAGGTGCTCCGGATCATCAACCGCAACCCGCGCTGGACCAGGCGCTACCAGGTCGCCCTCCAGCTGTGCCTCAACCCGAAGACCCCGGTGGAGATCTCCATGCGCCTGGTTCCCAGGCTCAACACCCGCGACCTCAAGCGCCTCGCCATCAACCGGAACGTCAACCCGGTGGTGCGGCGGTCGGCCCAGAACATCGCCCAACGGCGCCGCTGACGGCTGTCGGGCGGCACACGAACCTCATTGCCAGAGAAGACCTTGCGGTCCGGGCGGCGTTGCTTTGCCGGTGTGGATATGGTAATCAATTGACTGCAGGCCAACCTGCGGAACCACCGCGAGAAATCGATGGCGAAGTCATACAACCTCTACGAGATCCTCGGGGTCGAGCCGGATGCGAGCGAGGCGCAGATCCGCACCGCCTTCCGAAAGCTCAGCTTCCAGCACCACCCCGACCGTTTCAGGGGGCCGGAACGGGCCCGGGCCGAGGAGCGCTTCCAGGGCATCACCGAGGCCTTCAACGTCCTCAGCCGGCCCGAGAGCCGGGCCAAGTACGACAACAACCTGGCCCAGGGCCAGGCAGACAGCGCCGCCATGGAGCCGGCCGAGATCGCCCGCAGGCTGGCGTCAAGGGGCGCACAGACCCTCCGCGAGGGACGGGTCTCCGACGCGGTGGCGGAGCTCAAGTCCGCCCTCGACCACGACGAGGCGTGCTCACGAGCGCACTACTTCATGGGCCTCGCCCTGTCACGGATCAGCGATCGCGACAAGGAGGCGCTCCGCCACATGGAGCGCGCCGCCACCCTCGAGCCGCGCAACGCCGTGATGCTCGCCGAGGCCGCCGTGCTCGCGCTCAAGGTGGGCATGCGGGCCAAGGCGCAGCGCCTGGCCGACCAGGCCCTGACCTTCGACCCGACCAACGACAAGGCGGCCAAGGTCCTCCAGACATCGAACGAAGAGGACCCGTCCGCGAGCGGCGAAGGCGGTCTGCTCGGACGTCTGCGGCGGAGGGGCTGAGGGATCGTGGCCATCAACCCCAACCGCGTCATCGGCTATCGGCTCGAGTCCGCAGGCGCGACCGACGTCGGCCGCAAGCGCCAGCTCAACGAGGACGTCTTCCTGACCGACGAGTCGCTGGGCCTCTACCTGGTGGCCGACGGCATGGGCGGCCACGCCGCCGGCGAGGTCGCCTCCCGCCTGGCGGCCGACGAGATCTTCCGCACCCTCGGCGGGCGCGGCGGGAGCGTGGAGGAGACCTGGCCGGAGCACTGGGACCGCGACCGCAGCGTCACCGCCAACCTGCTGGTGGACGCGATCCTGTCCGGACACGAGCGGGTCACCAACGCCGTCAACCGCGACGCCAACCTCAAGGGGATGGGCACAACCGTGGTGGTCGCGGTGCACCCGCCGGCGAGTCGGCACCTGGTGGTGTGCCACGTCGGCGACAGCCGGGCCTACCGCTGGCGCCGCAGCCAGCTCGAGATCCTGACCGAGGACCACTCCTGGGTCCACGAGCAGGTGGCTGCGGGCTTCCTGTCCGAGGAGGCCGCCCGCAACCACCCCCTCAAGAACGTGGTGACCCAGGCCCTGGGAGGCAGCGCCGAGCCCAAGGTGGACATCCTCGAGACCGAGATGATGCACGGCGACCTCTACATGCTGTGCTCGGACGGGCTCAACTCGATGCTCACCGACGAGGAGATCGCCGACTTCCTCGCCCGGGCGGACAACCTCGACGAGTGCACCGGCCGGCTCATCGACGCCGCCAACGAGCGGGGCGGCAACGACAACGTCACCGTCGTCCTGCTCCGGGCCTGCCAGATCACCCCGAAAGCCTGAAGCTCCAGGCCCGACCGCCCAGGCCACCGTCGTCCGAGCCCGGCGATCGAGCGTCCACCACCCGGCAGGGCAGGGGAATGGTCGGGCCGGGTCCGAGGTTGCCGCAGTCGAGCAGGCGCCGCCGGAGCGCCGCCAACGAGGTGCACGCCCATGGCCGACTTCCATCTGCCGCCATCACCGCAGTTCTCCGGCGTGCCCGGGCCGCTGCTGCTCGTCATCCTCGACGGGGTCGGGCTGTATCGCGGAGCCGCCGAGGGCTACCCGGCCAACGCCTTCGACCTGGCCGCCACGCCGAAGCTCGACCGCCTTCTCGCCGCCGCGCCCGTGCGGCTCGAGCTCAAGGCCCACGGCACCGCGGTCGGGATGCCGTCGGACGCCGACATGGGCAACTCGGAGGTCGGGCACAACGCCATGGGGGCGGGCCGGATCTTCGCCCAGGGGGCGAAGCTGGTCAGCGACGCCATCGCGGCGGGCACCATCTTCGCCGGCCCGGTGTGGCGCGAGCTGGTCGAACGGGTGCGCGACGGCGGCGGCACCTTCCACCTGATCGGGCTGGTCTCGGACGGCAACGTCCACAGCCACATCGACCACCTCGAGGCCCTGATCCGCCGCCTCGCCGGGGAGGGCGTGCCCAGGGTCCGCCTCCACGCCCTCGCCGACGGCCGGGACGTGGACCCGGTCACCTACCACCTCTACCTGGAGAGGCTGGAAGCCGTGTTCGACGAGCTTCGGGCGGGTGGCTGCGACGTGGCGGTGGCGTCGGGCGGCGGCCGGATGGCGATCACCATGGACCGTTACAACGCCAACTGGGAGATGGTCCGGGTGGGCTGGCAGACCCACGTTCTCGGGCGCGGCCGGAGCTTCCGGTCGGCGGCGGAAGCGGTGGCGACCCTGCGCGCCGAGCGCCCAGGGGTCATCGACCAGGACCTTCCCCCGTTCGTGATCGAGGACGGCGGCGGCCGGCCGCTCGGGGAGATCGTGGACGGCGACTCGGTGGTGTTCTTCAACTTCCGCGGCGACCGCGCGATCGAGATCTCCCGGGCCTTCACCGAGGACGACTTCCGATTCTTCGACCGGGAGCGACGCCCGGAGGTGGCCTACGCCGGCATGATGCAGTACGACGGCGACCTCCAGATCCCGCCCCGGTACCTGGTGGAGCCGCCCGCCATCGCCCGGACCGTCTCGGAGTACCTGGTCCACAACGGCGTCGCCCAGCTGGCCACGGCCGAGACCCAGAAGTACGGGCACGTGACCTACTTCTGGAACGGCAACAACTCCGAGAAGTTCGACCCGGCGCTGGAGGACTGGGTCGAGGTGCCGAGCGACGTGATCCCTTTCGAGCAGGCGCCGGAGATGCAGGCCGACAAGGTGTGCGGGGTGGTGGTGGATGCCCTCGCGAGCGGCCGCTACCGATTCCTGCGGGTCAACTTCGCCAACGGCGACATGGTCGGCCACACCGGCGTCCTCGAGGCCGCGGTGACGGCCATGGAGGCGCTGGACCGGTGCGTGGGGCGGCTCGAGGAAGCGGTCGCCGAGGCCGGTGGCACCATGATCGTCACCGCGGACCACGGCAACCTCGAGATGATGTGGGAGGTGGACCGGGCCACCGGCCACGTCAAGCTCGACGGCGACGGCAAGCCGGTGGTCAAGACCAGCCACACCCTGTCGCCGGTGCCGTGGCTGCTGGTCGGCGAGCGCGCCGACGAGCTCGTTCCCAACCCCGAGGTGAAGGCACCGGGGCTCGGCAACCTGGCCGCCACCATCCTCCTGCTCCTCGGCTTCTCCGCCCCGGCCGACTACCTGCCGCCCCTGGTCGTCCCCAAGGCTGCCGGGTGAGCGTAAATTGACCCGTTCTTCGGCGCTCTGGTAGAGTCCGTCGATGGCTTCCCCGACCCTGCCCTTTCTGGAGCCCATCGAGTCCCTGCGCGCCGAGGTGCGGGAGCTCGAGGCCGCGTCGGCGGGCTCCAAGCCGAGCGCCGCCCTGGTCAAGAAGCGCCGCGCCCTGGCCGCCGCCATCGACACCGTGTTCTCGTCGCTGACCCCTTACCAACGCTGCCAGGTGGCCCGACATCCCGACCGTCCGTACACCCTCGACTACATCTCGGCCCTGTTCACCGACTTCACCGAGCTCCACGGCGACCGCCGCTACGCCGACGACCCGGCCATTGTGGCGGGCTTCGCGCTCTTCGACGGCGATCCCGTGGCGGTGGTCGGCCACCAGAAAGGCCGGGACACCGGGGGCAAGCTCCACCGGAACTTCGGCATGCCGCGGCCCGAGGGCTACCGCAAGGCCCTGCGCATCATGCAGCTCGCGGCCCGCTTCCGGCGACCCGTGATCTCCTTCGTCGACACCCCCGGCGCCTACCCGGGGATCGACGCCGAGGAGCGCGGCCAGGCCGAGGCGATCGCCAACAACCTCCTCGAGATGGCCCGGCTGCCGGTTCCCGTGATCGTGGTGGTCACCGGCGAAGGCGGCTCCGGCGGGGCCCTGGGCATCGGGGTCGGGGACCGCATCCTGATGCTCGAGCACGCCGTCTACTCGGTGATCTCGCCCGAGGGGTGCGCGGCGATTCTCTGGAAGGACCAGGCGCGGGCCGAGGACGCCGCGCGGGCGCTCCGGCTCACCGCCCGCGACCTCAAGGAGCTCGGCGTGATCGACGAGATCCTGCCCGAGCCCCAGGGCGGCGCCCACATGGACGCTCCGGCCATGGCCAAGACGGTGGTGACGGGGATCCGCCGCCACCTGCGGCAGATCCGGAAGGTCCGGCCCGACGCCCTCGTCGCCCGCCGCTACAAGAAGTTCCGAAGTATGGGGTTCGTGACCGATCGCTGAGGGGAGGCCCGCCCCGTGAGTGATCTCGTCCCGCCGCCGTCGTCGGCGCCGCGGTATCCGTCGGCCCGAGGTTCGGCGTGAGCCGCGCCGGACGGCGCTGGATCCGGCGCCTGACCGGGGTGCTCATCGTCGCCTTCCTGGCGGTGGTGGCGTTCATCGGCTGGGACCGGACCCGAGGCAACGGCAGGGGGGGGGCGCTGTTGGGCCCCGACGCGGCGGATCTCGACGTGGCGGAGGTGGCGGTGGGGCTGTACCGGGGCTTCCGCCACACCGAGACGTTGAAGGGCGAGCCCCTGTTCATCCTCGACTCTCTGAAGACCCTGAGCCTGGCCTCCGGTTGGCAGGAGATCGAGGGGGTGCGGCTCCAGCTTTACCGGGACGGCGAGGAGGGTCCGGTGCTCACCGCCGAGCGGGCCTCGTTCAACATCGAGAGCCGGGACGCCCGCCTGGAGGGCGGGATCCACGTGGAGTTTCCCAGCGGCGCCTTCCTCAACACCGAGGCTGGCCACTTCCGAGCCAAGACCCAGGTCTTCGACTCGGAGGCGCCGGTGCTGTACGTGGACGGCCCCACCTTCGGCCAGGCGAGGCGGGCGAGCTACGACCTGGCCGAGAACCGGATTCTGCTCGAGGGCAACGCCGCCTTCAGGGCCGATGACGGCACCCTGCTGACGGCCCCCGAGATGGTCTACCGGCGGGACGAGAACCGGGTCCTGATGGCGGGCGGAGTGACCCTGACCCGGGGGCCTTCCAAGGTCGTGGCGCCGCGGGCGGTGGTCGAGCTGGCGCCGGACGACGGCCCCCCCAGGGCCATCCAGCTGCTCGACGGGGTCAGCGCGACCACGATCGAGGAGGGGGGCGGCGCGCTGGTGACGATGCAGGCCGAGCGGGTCGTCGCCGAGATCGACGCCGGAGGCAACTGGCAGGTGGACGCCCGGTCCAGCGGGCCGTGGGTGGAGATCCGCTTCCTGGGCGGTCCGGGCTACTACGAGCGGGTCATCCAGACCATGGTCCTGGGGGCCGTGGTGGGGGAGACCGGACTGCTGAGCCTGCAGGCGGAGCGCGGGATCTGCCTCTTCGAGGTGCCGGAGGAGGGCCCGGCGCGGCGAGGCGAGGCGCAGACCGCCCGAGCGTGGTTCCGCGACGGGCTCATGACCGACGTCGAGCTCGACGGCGAGGTCGAGCTGGTCGCCGGGCCGCACACGGTCCACGCGGCCCGCGCGCGCCTCGTCCAGGCCACCGGCCTGGTGATGGTTCAGGGCGACCCCACCGGCGCCACCCGGGTCCGAGTGAGCTCCGAGCGCGGACAGATGACCTGCGACCAGGCCAACCTCTTCGATCGGGAGGGCCGGGTCGAGGCCCGCGGCCAGGTCAACGGGGAGCTCCACGAAGCACGCCTCTTCGGCTCGGCCGGGGCTCCGGCCGACGACGAGCCGGTGCGCTTCGCCGGCAACGTCGTCGAGCTCACCGACGGCGGCGCCACGACGGTCCTGCGCGACAATGCCCGCGTCTGGCAGGGCCAGCGGCTGCTGCTGGCGGACAGCGTCATCTACCGGCAGGACGCCGAGGCGGTGGCCGCCCGCGGCCACGTCCGTGCCACCTTCCCCGCCGACCAGATGGACCCGGAGGCCGATGCCGGGCAGGACGTGGTGGTGGTCTCGCGGGCCCTCGACTACGAGGCCGCCCAGCGGCGGGCGGAGTTCCGGGGCTCGGTCCGCTACGCCGACCCCAAGCACTCCCTGTCCGCCAACCGGATGACGGTGACCTTCGACGACAACGACGAGATCTCGGACGTCGAGGCCGAGGGCGCGGTGGAGATCAACGACCTGGTCGGCGGCCGCCGGCTCACCGGCCAGCACGCCCACCGCGAGCTGGCGACCCAGGTGATCACCGTCACCGGCTCGCCGGCCCAGCTCATCGACGAGCGGGGCAACGTGGCCTCCGGCGACTCGTTGACCTGGAACCAGGCCGATGGTACGGTCTCCATCGGCGGCGGCAGCGAGCTCATCTACTATCCGGAGGAGACACCCTGAGCCCGAAAGCGCTGGACCTCGTCGCCCGTGAACTGAGGAAGTCGTACCGCGGTCGCTCCGTGGTCGACGGCATCACGCTCGCCATCGCCCCGGGCGAGATCGTCGGCCTGCTCGGACCGAACGGGGCCGGCAAGACCACCACCTTCTACATGATGGTCGGGCTCATCGAGCCGGACGGCGGCCGGGTGGTTCTCGGGGAGCGGGACATCACCTCGGAGCCGATGTTCCGGCGCGCGCGGATGGGGGTCGCCTACCTGGCCCAGGAGCCGAGCGCCTTTCGCCACCTGAGCGTGGAGGACAACATCTGGCTCCTCCTCGAGGCCCTCGGGGTCGACTCGGGCACCTCCCGTCACCGGATCGGCCGGCTGCTCCAGGATTTCGGCCTCGCGGCCCTCAAGGACCAGCGGGCCGAGACCCTGTCGGGCGGGGAGCGCCGACGCCTGGAGATCGCCCGCGCCCTCGCCACCGAGCCCACCTTCATTCTCCTCGACGAGCCCTTCGCCGGCATCGACCCGATCGCGGTGCTCGACCTCCAACGCATCATCGCGCATCTCAAGTCGTTGGGAATAGGTGTTTTAATGACAGACCACAACGTCCGCGAGACATTGAAGATCACCGACCGCGCCTATATAATCAAGGACGGCAAGATTTTTGCTACAGGGCACCCTGTCGAGCTGGCCGAGAACGAAGACGTTCGTAGGATCTACCTGGGTGAAGGATTTCGACTGTGATCTCGATCGGCCGGCGCCACCCGGCGGCGCGAATGCCGACGGCGGGGCCGCCGGGTCGCGCGTGAGGTGTTGACGGTTTCATGGCTCTCGAGCAAAAGCTCCGGTTGAAGCTCGCCCAGCGGCTGGTGATGACGCCGTCGCTGCAGCAGGCGATCAAGCTGCTCCAGCTGTCCAGGCTCGAGCTCGAGGAGACTCTCGCCCAGGAGATTCTCGAGAACCCCGTGCTCGACGTGGAGGAGGCCGAGGATCAGGTGGTGGCCGAGGCCGGCGAGGCGCCGGCGGAGGGCGAGGCCAGAGCCGAGAGCGCGGCGGCCGAGGAGGACGGGCTGCCTTCGGAGGAGGAGGCGTACGGCGACATCGACGTCGAGGCCTTCTTCGCCGACTACCTGGCCGACAGCCGACCCGAGGGGCCCTCGATGTCGGCGCCGGCGGCGGGCGACGGCGTACCGCTCGAGAACGTGCTGACGTCGTCGGGCGGGCTGTCCGATCACTTGGTGTGGCAGCTCCACCTGCTCGACTGCAGCGCCCGCAGCGTGGATATCGGCGAGTACATCATCGGCAACCTGGACGAGGGTGGCTTCCTGCACGTGTCCGACGAGGAGATCGCCGCCGACACGGACGCCGACCCGGACGAGGTCGCCGAGGCGCTCGCGACCGTGCGCTCCCTGGACCCGCCGGGAATCGCCGCCCGCAGCCTCCAGGAGTGCCTGGCGATGCAGATCGACCGGCTCATCCAGGCCGCCGACGAGGAGGCCGACATCGAGGCTCTGGATCGGGCACGCACCGTCATCACCGACCACTGGGACGACTTCCTCCACCAGCGGTGGGAGCGCCTGGCGGCGGCCTGCGGCTGCGAGATCGCCGAGCTCAAGGTCCTGGTGGAGATCATCCAGCGCCTCGAGCTCAAGCCGGGTCGGATCTTCCACCAGGACCGCAACCAGTACATCGAGCCGGATGTCCACATCCGCAAGGTCGACGACGAGTACACGATCCACCTCAACGACGACGGGCTGCCACGGCTGCGCCTCAATGCGGGCTACACGCGGATGCTCGAGGGTGCGTCGGTCGATCCCCAGGTGGCGAGCTACCTGCGGGAGAAGATGCGCAGCGCGGTCTGGCTGATGAAGAGCATCGACCAGCGCCAGCGCACGATCTACAAGGTGGCCAGGAGTATCGTGAACTTCCAGCGCGACTTTCTCGACCACGGCCTCGAGCACCTCAAGCCGATGGTGCTGCGCCAAGTGGCCGAGGACATCGGGATGCACGAGTCCACCATCTCGCGGGTGGTGAGCAACAAGTACATGTACACGCCCCGTGGGCTGTTCCCGATGAAGTACTTCTTCCACTCCGGGGTCGACTCGGCGCGGGGCGAGAACGTGTCGTCCCTGGTGGTCAAGGAGAGGATCCGCAAGCTGGTGGAGGCCGAGGACCCGTCGCGACCGCTGTCGGACTCCAAGATCATGCGCATGTTGCAGCGCGAGGGCATCCGCCTCGCTCGGCGAACCGTGGCGAAGTACCGAGAGGAGATGTCGATCCCGTCATCCGACAAGAGGAAGAAGGTGTTCTGACACCTTGTTTGGAGTTAGCATGAAGGTCGATTACATCGCGCGCAAGGTCACCCTGGACGATTCCTTCCGCCAGCTCACCGAGAAGAAGCTGGCCAAGATCACCAAGTACTTCAACGACATCCTCGACATGCGGGTGGAGGTCAGCCAGGAGCGGCACCTGCACGTGGTCGACCTGTTCGTCAAGGGCAAGGACTTCGACATCCACTCCACCACCCAACACAAGGAGCTCAACGCGGCGATCCAGGAGGGGATCGACAAGCTCGAGATCCAGGCTCGGCGGGCCAAGGCGCGGCTCAAGGACCACAAGGCCCGAGGCGGCGAAGCCCGGGCGGCGCAGAGCCTCGGGGACCAGGCGGCCGAGCCCGAGGCGACGGTGTCGGGCCCCCCGCAGATCGTCGAGCGCTCGACCATCGCCATCAAGCCCATGTCGGTGGAGGACGCGGTACTCGAGCTCGAGCGCGGGAGCGACCAGTTCCTGGTCTTCCGCAACGCCACCTCCGACCAGATCAACGTGCTCTACCGGCGCAGCGACAACAACCTGGGTCTGATCACCCCCGAGATCTGATGAAGATCCGAGAGGCGGTCAACCGCGATCTCGTCTTCCTGGGCCTGCGCGCGGCGGACGCCGCCCAGGCGATCGCGGAGATGTCCCGGCAGCTCGCCGACCATGCCGGTCTCGACGCGACGAAGGTCGCGGCGTCCCTCGGCGAGCGCGAGCGGCTGGGCTCGACCTCGGTGGGCAACGGCTTCGCCATCCCGCACTGCAAGCTCGGCGACCTCGAGGACATCGTGGTGGCGCTGGCCCGATTCGAGGCGGGCGTCGACTTCGGCGGCAACCGGCACCACGAGCCGGTGTCCTTCTTCTTCGTGGTCCTGTCCCCGCCCGACCGTCCCGCCGAGCACCTCCAGGTGCTGTCCCAGATCGCGAGGATCCTCAAGAGCCGGGAGCTCAGGGACGAGCTCCTCGACGCCGCCGACAGCGACACGGTGGTGGAGGCCGTCGAGCGCGCGGCCGACCGGGAAGGGCTGTGAAGCTGCCGCCCCCGATCCCGGTGTCGCGCCTGGTCCGCGAGCCCCGACTCGCCCCGCTGCGCCTCCGGGTGGTGGCGGGGGAGGGCGGTCTCGACAGCCGCGAGATCTCCAACCCGCGGATCCAGAAGCCCGGTCTCGCCCTCGCCGGCTACCTGCCCTACGTCAAGGGCGGCCGCGCCCAGATCCTCGGCGAGTCGGAGTACGCCTACCTCGAGACCCTGGGCGAGGCGGTCGCCACCGAGCGCCTGCTCAGGATCGTCGACCTCGAGGTGCCGTGCCTGATCTCGACCAAGGGCAACCGGCCCCCCGACCAGGTGATCGATGCCTGCGACGAGCGCCGGGTGCCGCTGCTGCTGACCTCCCTGCAGACCTCCGAGACCATCGAGATCATCTCGGCCTTTCTCGAGGACGAGCTGGCGCCCCGGGTGCAGCTGCACGGGGTCCTGCTCGACGTCTTCTCCCTCGGCACCCTGATCGTGGGCGACGCCGGAATCGGCAAGAGCGAGTGCGCCCTCGAGCTGATCTACCGCGGCCACCGGCTGGTGGCCGACGACATCGTCATGGTCCGCCGGACCCACAACCGCGGCCTCACCGGCAGCCCCCACGAGCTGCTGCAGAACTACCTCGAGCTCCGGGGCGTGGGCATCATCGACATCCGCAAGCACTTCGGGATGACGGCGACCCAACCGTCGGTGGCGATCTCGCTGGTGATCCAGCTCATCAAGCTGAGCGCCGACGCCAAGGCCATGGAGCAGCGCTGGCGCGAGCAGATGATGGAGCGGCCGCGGGCGTGGACCTCCACCGAGACGATCCTCGGCATGGAGATCCCCAAGTACACCATGGTGGTGGCGCCCGGGCGCGACGTGGCGATCATGGTCGAGACCGCGGTCCGCAAGTGCCTGCTCGCCCAGCGGGGGATCCAGGACGAGCGCGACTTCCTCGAGGCGGTCAACCGGATCGCCCAGGGGGAGCCGGATGACTGAGTCGCGCTTCGGGGGACCGTTCGTCATCACCGGTCTCTCGGGCTCGGGCAAGACGGTCCTCTCGCGCTCGCTGGAGGACATCGGCTACCTGTGCGTCGACAACATTCCCCTGGAGCTCGTCAGCGCCCTGTTCGAGGCCACCCAGCGGGAGATCGAGCGCCTGGTGGTCGGGATCGACGTCCGGGCCAAGGGCTTGGCCCACGATTTCCCGAGCATCTTCCGGGGGCTCAAGGAGCGCTACCCGAACCTGCGGCTGGTCTTCGTCGAGGCGTCCACCGAGGTGCTGCTCCGCCGCTACTCGGTGGTCCGCAGGCCCCACCCCCTGAGGGACGGGGGGATCGCCGACTCGATCGCCGCCGAGCGCAGCTCGTTGGGGGCGATCCGAAGCCTGGCGGACCTCATCGTCGACACCACCAACCTGTCGCCCCACGACCTGCGCCGGCAGGTTCTGGCCCTCGGCGGGGGCGACCCGGACCCCCAGGGGGCGCTCACCCTGGAGGTGGAGAGCTTCTCCTACCTTCAGGGGGTGCCGTCCACCGCGAGCCTGGTCTTCGACGTCCGGTTCCTGCCCAACCCGTACTTCAAGCAGGAGCTGCGCCAGCTCGCCGGTGACGACGAGCCGGTGAAGAGCTGGCTGGGCGGCCAGGAGGAGGTGGAGGAGGCGATCCGGAAGGTCGTCGAGCTGGTGCTCTACCTCCTGCCGCGGTACGGCAACGAGCTCAAGAGCCAGCTCACCATCGCCGTCGGCTGCACCGGCGGGCGCCACCGCTCGGTGTACGTGGCCGACCGCCTCGCCGAGGCCCTGGCCGAGGCCGGCCAGAAGGTCGTGCTGCGGCACCGCGACAAGGAGCAGTGGAGGTTCACATGATCCCGGTTCTGGTTCTCACCCACGGCGAGCTCGCCAACGCCCTGCTCGAGTCGGCGCGCAAGATCGACCCGCATCTGGACGACGAGACCGACGCGATCACCCTGCCGTGGGACGTGGACACCGACACCGCGACCGCCGAGCTCCGGGAGCGGCTCAAGGCCATGGACAACGGGTCCGGTGTGCTCGTGCTCACCGACATGTTCGGCGGCACCGCCACCAACCTGGCGCTGCCGTTTCTGGTTCCCGACCGGATCGAGATCGTGACCGGGGCCAACCTCCCCATGCTCGTCAAGCTCGGATCGCTCCGCGGCCGGGACATCCCCCTCGGCGACCTGGCGGCGCGGCTGGCCGAGTCCGGTCAGAAGAGCATCCGACTGGCCAGCGAGTTCCTGCGCAACCGCAGCGGAGGCTGAACGAGGGCCGGGACCGCGTCCAGGTACAATGGAGGCCGGCGGGACCGGCGGCTGCCGACCGCACGTCGCCGGGGGCCGGGTTTCCCCACCGACATCAGGAGCGCGAAGGGCATGACGCAGCAGAAGGTGATGATCACGAACCGGCTCGGGCTCCACGCCCGGGCGGCCGCCAAGCTCGTGCACACGGCCAACACCTTCGAGTCGGACGTCTTCATCGGCGGCGACCACGAGGAGGTGAACGCCAAGTCCATCCTCGGCCTGCTGACCCTGGCGGCGTCCAAGGGGACCCCGCTGACGGTCCGTGCCGAGGGCCCGGACGAGGCCGAGGCGGTGCGCGCCCTGGTCGAGCTGTTCGAGGACAAGTTCGGGGAGGGCGAGTGAGCCGCACCCTGACCGGCCTCGGGGTGAGCCCGGGCATCGCCATCGGCGAGCCGGTGGTGCACGAGACCCGACCGATCTCGACCCTGCGGATCACCATCCCGTCGGACCAGGTGGAGTCCGAGGTCCGGCGCTTCTCGGCCGCGGTCACGGCCACCGTCGACAACATCTGGGAGAACCGGGAGCGCGCCCGGACCCAGATGGGCGACGAGTACGCCGGGATCTTCGAGGCCCACCAGCTGATCGCCACCGACCCGTCCTTCGTCGATCCGGTCAAGAAGATCATCCGCGAGGAACGGGTCAACGCCGAGTGGGCCACCGACCAGGTCGTGGCGCGGCTGGTGGCTCGCTTCGAAGCCCTGCCCCACGCCCACTTGGCCGACCGCAAGCTCGACGTCCTCGACGTGGCGACCCAGATCCTCAACGCCCTCCACGGCCTCGACCTCGGCCAGCTCGACCACCTGGACCGGCCGTCGATCCTGGTCGCCGACGACGTGCCGCCGTCCAAAGCGGTGCAGCTGCCCATGGACAAGATCCTCGGCTTCGCCCTGGAGACCGGCGGGCCCACCGCCCACACCACCATCATCGCGCGCTCCTTCGGGATCCCGGTGATCGTGGGCGCCCAGGGCCTGTGCGAGGCGGCGCGGCAGTCGCGCCAGGTCGCCCTCGACGCCTTCGAGGGCAAGATCGTCTTCGACCCCAACCCGGCCGAGCTCGCCGAGTACCGCAACCGGCAGCTGGAGTACCGGGAGCAGCAGCAGCAGCTGCTGGCCATGCGGAGCGAGCCGTCGGTGACCCGGGACGGGCGCGAGATCACCATCCTCGCCAACATCGACCTGCCCAACGAGGTCGAGCTCGCGAGGCAGTGGAACACCGCCGGCATCGGGCTCTACCGCTCCGAGTTCCTGTACATGAAGATGAGCCCGAACCTGCCGTCGGAGAAGGACCACCTGGAGGTCTACCGGCAGATCACCGAGCGGATGGCCCCGTACCCGGTCACGATCCGCACCTTCGACCTCGGCGGCAAGAAGCTCGCCCGGGAGGTGATCGGCACGTCGGAGGCCAACCCGGTGCTCGGCCTGCGGGGCATCCGGCTGTGCTTCTCGCAGCCGGACTTCTTCAAGACCCAGCTGCGGGCGCTGGTGCGCCTGGCGGGGGAGTACGAGCCCGGTCGGGTGCGGATCATGTTTCCCCTGATCAGCGGCATCGAGGAGTTCCGGATCGCGCGGCTGCTGGTGCGCAAGATGGTGGAGGAGGTCCGGGCGGCCGGCCACCGGGTCCCGGACACCATCCCCCTGGGGGCCATGGTCGAGGTGCCGTCGTCGGCGATCATGGCCCGCGAGCTCGCCCGGGAGGTGGACTTCATCTCCATCGGCACCAACGACCTGATCCAGTACTCCCTGGCGGTCGACCGCTCCAACGAGCTCGTCGCCAACCTCTACCGGCCCACCAGCCCGGCGATTCTGCGCCTCATCGCCCGGGTCGTCGAAGCGGGTCGAGCCGAGGGGATCCCGGTCTCCATGTGCGGCGAGATGGCCTCGGACCCGCTCATGGTGCCGGTGCTGCTCGGGATCGGGCTCGAGCGCTTCAGCATGAATCCCCAGGCCGCGCCGGTGGTCCGGGCTCTGGTCCGCCAGCTGTCCTACCGGGAGTCGGTCAACCTGGCGACCCGGGCCTGCGCCATGGTCACCGCCCGTGACGTCGAGGAGTTTCTCCTCGAGCAGCTTGCGCTTTCGCTCGCCAAGATCAAGATTCGGGTGTAGGGAGGCCGCGTGATGGTCCCGGCGCCGGTGCGCATCGTCGACAAGCCGTGGGGGCACGAGGAGATTTTCGCCGAGACCCCCAGCTACGTCGGCAAGATCCTCTTCATCCGCAGCGGCGAGGCGCTGAGCCTGCAGTACCACGAGATCAAGGAGGAGACCCTCAGGGTCCTCGACGGCAGCCTCGACCTGGTGCTCGGCCCCGACCTCGAGTCCCTCAGGACCCACCACCTGACCGTCGGAGCGGTCTTCCACGTCGCCCCCGGCACCCTGCACCGGATGGCCGCGACCTCCGACTGCACCCTGCTCGAAGTGTCCACCAACCACCTCGACGACGTGGTCCGTCTCGAGGACCGTTACGGTCGCCAGGGGACCAGCGACCCCTGAGCCGCTCCGGAGGTGAGCCGTGACTAGGTCAATGACGACAGCAGCCCTCGCGGTGGCCCTGGCCTGGACCCTCTCGGCCGCCGCCGGCGAGGAGCCCACCGCGACCCCGACCCCCAGCCCGACTCCGCTCGTCGGCGAGCGCACCCTGTCCGAGGTCGCCGGTTCCATCACGCTCGACCCCAAGGCGGTCGGCGCCCAAGGCGGGATCGTGATCAGCGACGAGAACCTGTCGGAGCTCGCCGGCAAGGGCGCCATCACCGAGGTGACCCGCCGGGGCCCGGCCCAGGGCCAGAGGAACCTGGCCGACGTCACCGGCACCGGTGCGGAGGTCGAAGGGCAGGGACCGGGCTTCGCCGAGGGTCAGGAGCGCAAGCAGTACTGGCAGGGTCTGTATCGGCAGCAGGTCGATCTGGTGACGTCGCTGCGTGGGCAGATCGACCAGCTCGACCGGGAGATTCCGGGTCTGTGGCGCGACTACTACGCCTGGGACGACCCCGCCTACCGTGACGGCGTCATCAAGCCCAAGCTCGACGAGGCCATGGCCCGGCGCCAGAAGCTCGAGGCCGACCTCCAACAGGCCGAGGCCCGGCTCGATCAGATCGAGCAGGATGCCCGTCGCGACGGGGCCCAGCCGGGCTGGTTCAGAGGCATCGAGAAGCCGCCGACGCCGGTGCCGACCCGCGGCGTGATGCCCCCCTGAGCGCGGCCGGGACGCCGCCGGCGGCTCCCCCTGGAAAAGACCTGAGAACGGAATCGCCGGCCGGCGACGTCGACGCGCCTGTCAGTCGCATGACCTCGCCGTGAGGTGACTTGCAGTGGCAGTTCCAGCGGCCGTGAACGATCGCCCGCGCCGGAGCGGGCGTCTCACCTCGATCCCGATCCCGGTCCCGATCCCGGTCCCGAACGGCCCGGGTCCGGGTTCGAGTCCGGTTGCTGCCGCTACCCCTGCCGATGCCACTGAATCTGATACTGCCACTGAGTCTGCCACTGTCACTGCCGCTGTCTCCTGCTACGGCCCCGCCGGCATGATCACCTCCGGGCCGTTCCTGGCGGCGGTGGTAGTCGCCGGGACGTTCCGCGTCATGGGCGCCCGACCACCCGACCTCCCTTGACCCGGAACGCCCCGGCGACTCGGGGGAGAGGGCCATGAACGACCCGGAGGTGACCATGCACGACAACCGATCCGGCAACGAGCTCACCGCCCACCGCAAGGCCGTCGAGGCCGCGGGTATCGCCATCAGCCTCGTCCCACGGCTACCCGCCCATCTCAGGAGCCTCGCCGACCAGGTTGTCCGGTCCGCCTCGTCGGTGGCCGCCAACCTCGCCGAGGGCCAGGGCCGATTCGGGAAGGACCGCGCTTACCATTGGCGCATCGCGTACGGCTCCGCTCGAGAGGTCGACACCCATCTCAGGCTCCTGATCGGTGCGGGTGCCGCCGATCGAGCCCTGACCGCGATCAGCCTCTTCGACGAAGTGCGAGCCATGACCTGGCGGTTGCTCCATCCCCAGCTCTGACGCGGCCTGGTCGGCGTGCCGCATTGTGGGGCCGGCGGCTCGCCGGCCTCGCCCGGGCGTTCCGGACCTTAGTGACAGTCACAGTGGCAGTGCCAGTGGCAGTGGCAGTGGCAGTGGCAGTGAACAGTCGCCCGCGCCGCTGCCGCCGTCCACCTCTCCCACTCCTTCTCGCTCTCCCTCGCGATGGCGTTCAGCGCGCTGGGAAGGAGGAGCCGCCAGCGACGTGGCCGGGCTCGGGGAGGTGCTGGAGGTCGAACGTATCGGCTTGTCCTTGCACAGCGATCGGCTCACGGGGTAGACTCCCCCGGTGAGCGTGTTTTGGGAGTGAAACGCAATCTCACCATGAGGACCTTCTTCGTCGAGACCTGGGGCTGCCAGATGAATCAGCACGACAGCGAGCTGATCGAGGGGCAGCTGCGGCGCCACGGCCTCGAGCCGGCCCCGTCGGCCAACGGCGCCGATCTGGTCGTCCTCAACACCTGCTCGGTCCGGGACAAGCCGGTCCAGAAGATCATCAGCCGGATCGGCGCCCTCGCGAAGTCCAGCCCGCGCACCACCATCGGGGTGTGCGGTTGCGTTGCCGAGCAGGAGGGTGGGGCCCTGCTCGACCGGTCGCACTCGGTGGGCTTCGTGCTCGGGCCGGGTCAGGCCGGCCGGATCGGCGAGGCGGTCCGCGCGCTGACCCAGGGCGAGCGACCTGTCTTCACGGGCTTCGACGCCGAGACCGAGCACAACCACCGGACGATCTTCCGCAAGAGCTCGACCCGGGGCATGGTCACGGTGATCGAGGGCTGCAACGAGTTCTGCACCTTCTGCATCGTGCCCTACACCCGGGGCCGGGAGGTCAGCCGGCCCCTGGACGGCATCCTCGACGAGGTCCGTAGACTCGCCGCCGACGGGGTGCGCGAGGTGGAGCTCCTCGGCCAGACGATCAACGCCTACCGCTGCCCCCGGACCGGGGCCGACCTGGCCGGCCTGCTGGAGCGGGTGGCGGGGGTCGATGGTCTCCTCAGGGTGCGCTTCATCACCTCGCACCCGCGCCACTTCGACCAGGGTCTGATCGATGTTATTGCAGCGAAAGCCACTGTTTTCAGTTATTTACATCTTCCAATCCAGTCCGGTTCGGACCCGGTCCTGAAACGGATGCACCGCCGGTACACCCGCGGGGAGTACCTCGACCTGGTGGCCCGGATCCGAGCCGCCTCCCCGGAGATCAACCTGTCGACGGACATCATCGTCGGCTTTCCGGGGGAGAGCGAGGCCGACTTCGAAGCCACCCTGGCGGTGCTCGACGAGGTCCGATTCGGCCAGGTCTTCGCCTTCGGGTTCTCGCCGAGACCGCGAACCCCGGCTGCCCGCTACCGCCCCCGGGTGCCCGACGAGGTCGTCAGCGAGAGGCTCCAACGCCTGTTCGCCATGACCGACCGGATCTCCCTGGAGCTCAACCAGGAGCTCGTGGGCCGTCGGGTGCAGGTCCTCATCGATGGGCCGAGCCGGCGCGACCCGTCGCACTGGCAGGGCAGGGGAGAGGACAACCGGGTGGTCAACTTCCCGGCCCTCGGCCGCGAGGGCGTGGGCGACCTGGTCGAGGTGGAGATCCTTCGGGCGGGTCCCCACGCCCTCGCGGGGGAGATCGTCGCCGGCGCCGTGCGGCTTCCGGTCCTTCCTTGACATCCGCCCCCGGTTCGGGGGACAGTGGGGTATGACCGACACGAGCCCGTCGCCCCCGGTGAAGATGACGGTCCGAGCCCTGGTGGTCGACCCCTCCACCAACTCGCCGGTCGTCATCCTGGCGCGGCCCGAGAAGAACGCCTACCTGCCGATCTGGATCGGGGTCTGCGAGGCCAACGCCATCGCCGTCACCCTCGAGGGCGTCACAACCCCCAGGCCCATGACCCACGACCTGATGGTGTCCCTGATCTCGAGCCTCGGCTTCACCCTCGACCACATCCTCATCCACAGCCTCGCCGAGAGCGTCTTCCACGCCTCCCTCCACCTGGTCGGGAGCGACGGCACGAGCACCCGCGAGGTCGACGCCCGCCCGTCGGATGCCATCGCCATCGCCCTGCGCGCCAAGGCCGACGTGCTCGTCGACCCGTCGGTGCTCGAGCAGGCCGTGGTCACCGAGGCGACCCAGGAAGAGGCCGTCAAGGCGGTGCTGGAACGGCTCCGCCCCGAGGACCTGGGCGATTACGAGATGTGACCGGGGCCCCGGAAGGCCGTCGCCCTCGATTGACACCCTCCGCGACGCGCCCCTATCATGGACGGCGCACGTCGCCGGGAGGCGCCAACCACCGATGATCATCGCCATCACCAACCAGAAGGGCGGGGTGGGGAAGACCACGACCGCGGTCAACCTCGCCGCCGGACTCGCCCAGAAGGGCATCTCCACCCTCCTGGTGGACATCGATCCCCAGGCCAACTCGACCATGTCCAACGTCGACCTCGCAGGGGTCGACGGCAACATGTTCGACGTCCTCACCGGCCGGCTGGCCCTTGCGGACGTGATCGTCCCCGGCCACCAGCCCAACCTCTGGGTGGCGCCCTCCCGGATCGCCATGGCCAAGCTCGAGGTCTCCATGGTCGGGGAGCTCGACGCGCCCTACCGCCTCAAGGACCGGCTCGACGAGATCGACGGCACCTACGAGGCGGTGATCATCGACACCCCGCCGACTCTGGGGCTGACCACGGTCAACGCGCTGGTGGCCGCTTCGGCCGTGATCATCCCCATCCAGTCCTCCTACTTCGCCCTCGAGGGCACCGACGACCTGCTGGACACCATCGACAAGATCAAGGCCCGACCCAACACGGGCCTGCGCATCCTGGGCGTCCTGGTGACCATGTTCGACCGCCGCACGCTCCTCGCCCAGCAGGTGGCGGACGAGATCCGGGGCGTCTTCGGAGACCTGGTCTTCGAAACCGTCATCACCAAGTCCGTGCGGCTCGAGGAGTCGCCGGCCCACCAGTGCAGCATCTTCGAGCACGCACCGAGCTCGAGCGGTGCGTACGAGTACTACCGTCTCTGCGAGGAGGTCCTCGAGCGTGTCCGACGCCAGCCGTAAGAACATCGGTCTGCCCAACCGCCGGCGGATGCGCCACGACCGCCACTATGTGGACGAGCTGATCGCGCCCCGCACCGCCGACGGGATCGGCTTCATGCTGCGGGTCAGCCAGATCGCGTCGAACCGCGACCAGCCGCGCAGCAGCCTCGGCAAGCTCGAGGACCTGGTGGACAGCATCCGCCGACACGGCATTCTCGAGCCTCTCCTGGTGCGCCGTCGGGACAGTGACGGCTTCGAGCTCATCTCCGGCGAGCGGCGCTTCCACGCCGCGATGATGGCGGGCCTCGAGGAGGTCCCCTGCATCGAGCTCGAGCTCGACGACCGGCAGGCCCTGGAGATCGCCCTGATCGAGAACCTCCAGCGCAAGGACCTGACGTCCTTCGAGGAGGGGGAGGGCTTCCGCACCCTCATCGAAAGCTACGGCTACACCCACGAGGAGGTTGCCAAGGCGGTGGGACGGTCCCGGGTGACGGTCACCGAGTCCCTGAAGCTCCTGGTGATCCCGGGCGAGGTCAGGTCGGCATGTCGGCATGCCGACATCACGGCCAAGAGCACGCTGCTCGAGATCGCCCGCGCTCCCGACGCCGAGGCCATGCTCGAGCTGGTGCGCGAGATCGTCGAGGAGCGCCTGGACCGTGCGGAGCTGCGCCGTCGTCGCCGGGGCGAGGAGGCCGTCGGCGCCGAGGGTGGCAAGCCCCCCGAGTCGGTGCGACCGTACGTCGTGCGGTTCAAGCCGTCCGCCGAGCGCCCCTTCGGCGTGTCGCTGTCGTTCCGGACCGAGACCGAGCCGGAGCCGCGACAGGTCATCGAGGCCCTCCGGACCCTGATCCGAGAGATCGAGGCGAGCCTGGAAGGCGACCAGGCCGACTGACGACCGAGAAGGAAACGAAGCCGGGGGAGCGTCGATTGACAGGTTTCTCCGCCCTCGTCGGCTTCAGGTTTACATAATATAACTTATCGGACGCTGCATCCGGGGCAGGGATCTGCGGAAAACGGGGCCCTGTGGAAAAGGCTGAGGAAAACTCCCCCGGCCCGGCCGAGGGCGATCGCCGGAGCGGCCGCTCGTGTAGACTGTGCCGCGATGAGGCTCGCACCATGAGGACCTTCGGCCGGCTCGACCGCTTCGTCATCCGCGAGGTGATTCCGCCCGCCTTCCTGGGCTTCGTGGTCTACACCTTTCTGCTCATGATGCGGCCCATCTTCTCCCTGGTCGAGCAGGTCCTGGTGCGCGGCGTGCCGTGGTCGGACGCCTTGGTGGTGCTCGCGAACACCATCCCTCACGTCATGGTCCTGACGGTTCCCATGAGCTTCCTGTTCGGGGTGCTCATCGGCGTCGGACGCATGAACGCCGACAACGAGATCATCGCGCTCCAGGCGAGCGGGATCTCCACCTCACGGCTGCTGCGGCCGATCGCGCTGCTCGGGATCCTGCTCACCGTTGTCAACGCCTGGATGTACCTGAGGGTCATCCCGGAGGCCAACCGGACCCTGCGCGAGATGCGGGTGGCCCTGTTCGCCAGCGCCAAGAACATCGGTCGCATCGAGCCCGGGGTCTTCTACGAGGAGTTCCCGAACCTGCTGCTGTACGTGCGCGAGGTCGCCGACCGGGGCGGCCGGTGGCGGGGCGTCATGATCTTCGACACCAGCCATCCCGAGGAGCAGCGGCTGACTCTCGCCCGTCGCGGTCGGATCGTCACCACCGGCGACGGCAGCGACTCCCATCTCGAGGCTCCGGAGCTCGGCAGAGCGACCGGCCCGTCGGATCGGTGGATTCTCCTGGAGGACGTGGTCAACCACCAGTTCAACCGAAACGACCCGGAGTCGTACCGGTACTCCCACAGCTTCCAGCAGGTGGTGCGACCGGACCCCACCCGCAACGGCCAGGGCGTGTCCCGGTACCGGCTCGACATGCGCGAGCGCGAGACGGCGGAGCTCCTGCGCTACCTGGACAAGGGCGCCTTCGCCGACGAGGAGACCGGGATCACGGCAGCCGATTCTCAGGACCGCACCCTGGAACGACGCCTCGCGGTCATCGAGCTCAACCGGCGCCTCGCCATTCCCTTCGCGTGCATCGTCTTCGCCATCCTCGCCGTGCCCCTGGGCGTGGGCTCGCGGTCCGGCGGCCGCGGCCGGGGCTTCATCGTGTCGGTGGCGGTGATCCTGGCCTACTACGTCATCAACAACAACGGCGAGCTACTGGCCGCGGAGGGCCGGGTTCCGCCGTGGCTCGGCGTATGGATCGCGAACATCGTCCTCACCGCCTTCGGCCTGCTCCTGATCTCGCGCATGGGGCGTTGGATGGGCGAGCGGCAGCGGCCGGAAGGGCCCCTGGCGCGACTGCTCCGGCGATGGAAGGCGGCTCGCCACGCCCGTGCGTCGAGCCACGGGCGGATCGACCCCGACGCCGAGCCGCTGGTGGCGGGGGGCTACCCTGTGAGCCTCCCGCGCGGGCGGGCCGCCTCGCGCTTTCCGACCCTCCTCGACCGGTACGTCATCCGAAGCCTGATCGCGCCCCTGGCCCTGGTCCTGGTCAGCACCTCCCTGCTCTACGTGGTCATCGACCTCACGGACAACGTCGACCACATGGCGAAGAACCGGGTGCCCCTCGACGTCATCATCGGCTACTACGTCAACCTGGTGCCGCAGCTGGTCATGGACATCATGCCCCTGGCCCTGATGATCGCCGTCCTGATCCTGCTGACCGTGCTCGAGCGCCGACAGGAGCTCACCGCCATCAAGGCCGGCGGTATCTCCCTGTACAGGGTCGTCGTGCCGATCCTCCTCATCGCCTCGGCGATGGCGGTTGCCATGTGGCTGCTGAGCGAGTCGGTGGTCCCGGACGCGAACCGCGAGGCCAAGCGCCTCCTCGACCGCATCAAGGGCCGGGAGTCGGTGCGCTCCACCATGGCTGGCGGACGGCAGTGGCTACTGTCCCGCGACGACGAGAGCTTCTACTGCTTCCTGCAGTTCGACGAGACCACCACGTCCATGGTCCGCTTCACCCAGTTCACGGTCGACGAGGCCATGGAGCTGCGCTTCCACCTCTTCGCCCAGCGCGTCAGCTACGACAACGGCTCGTGGTTCGCCGAGTCGGGGTGGTTCCGCCGGGTGAACCCCGACGGCAGCGTGGACTTCCAGATGATCTCGGGACGAGCCGAGATCGGCGTTCCAGAGGGGCCGGAGTACTTCGCCCGCGAGCGGCGGTTGCCGGCCGAGATGACGGTGGGAGAGCTCAGGGCCCACATCGACGAGCTCATCGAGTCCGGGCACCAGCCGGCCCGACTGCTGGTGCGCTGGCACCAGAAGTTCGCCTACCCCCTGTCGGCCTTCCTGATGGTCTTCCTCGCCCTGCCCTTCGGGCTCAACCGGGGCGGCCGGCGCGTCACCACCATGCAGGGCATCGCCCTCGCCTTGGTGCTCGGCATCGCCTACCACGTGTCCGTGGCCTTCTTCGGCAAGCTCGGCGAGGCCGAGGTGCTGCCGGCGGTCATCGGCGCCTGGGCGCCGGTGATCCTCGCCGCCCTGGTCGCCGTCAACCGGCTGACCACCCTGCGCACCTGATCTCACCGCGACGACGCCAAGGTCGCCAAGCACCGCAGGATCGTCTGATCAGGGCACTTGGGGTTCGGCGCTTGGGGAATCGAGGCAACAAATCGCTGCGCCGGAAGGTCCGAACTTCAGATCGCGGAGATCACGGTGCCGACGATGTCGGCATGCCGACATCAGGGCTGGGCGAGCAGGTCGTGGAAGCGGCGGCGCAGGGGGTGGAGGTCGACCTCGCCGTGGCCCGGGTGGGTGCGGTTGGTGAGAAGGACCGCGATCAGGCGCCGGTGCGGGTCGACCCACAGCGAGGTGCCCGTGAAGCCGGTGTGGCCGAAGGCCTCCGGCGCCAGGGACGCCCCGGCCGAGCAGCCCGGCGAGGACGCCAGCTGCCAGCCGAGCCCCCGCGCCTGGCCGAGACCGGGGGTGTGGTTCCCGGTTGCCAGGGCACGCTCCTCGTCGGTGAGGAGGCCACCCCCCGGAAGGTAGACCGAGGCCAGGGCCAGGACATCGAGGGCCCTCCCGAAGAGGCCGGCGTTGCCGGCGGCCCCGCCCAGGAAACGGGCGTTGCCGTCGTCGGGCAGGCCGGGACCGGTGGCCGGGATCCAGCTCTCGTCGAGGCCGCGCTCGGCGATCAGCCGATGCTCCGCCGCCGGGACCCCCGCTCCGGCCGCGACCCGGTCGCCGGGCCGCGGCCCGAAGCCGATGCCGAGGCCGAGGGGGGCGGCGACCGCCTCCGCGAACAGGCGGTCGAGGGGTCGGCCGTGAAGCGATTCGAGCGCGAGCCCGAGGGTGATGAAGCCGGGGCACGAGTACACCACCTGCCGCCCGGCCGCTTCCAGGGGCAGCTCGCCGAGCACCGCCGCGAGCCGCTCCCGCCGACCCCGGCAGAGGGCGTACAGGGGCGCCCAGGCCGGCAGCCCGGAGCTGTGGGTCAGCAGCTCGAGGACCGAGCGCTCGCCCAGGGGTCGAGCGGCAAGCTCCGGCAGGAGCTGTCCGACCCGGGTGTCCAGGTCGAGACGTCCCCCGCGGCGGGCCAGGAGCACGAGCGTCGCCGTCGCGAGCGGCTTGGTGAGGGAGGCCAGGTCGAAGACGGTGTCCGCCGTCGCGGGAGCTGGCGGCGGGCCCAGGTCGGCCGTGCCCGTGGCCACCGTGGACGGCGCCGACTGCCCCAACCCGACCCAGGCCGCGACCGCTCCGGGCGCAAGCCCGGCACGGACGGCGGCGGCGAGCAGCTGGGCGACGGCGGTTCGGACCCCGCTCATCAGACCTCGACGCCGCGGGCTGGGCGGATCGGGGTCGGGCGCCCGTCCCCGTCCACGTTGACGTAGGTGATCTCGGCCTCGGTGACGTCGACGATCCTCTGGCGGTCGAAGCGGCGGGCGGCCCGGACGCGAACCCTGACGGTGACCGAGGTGCGCCCGGTGCGCACGTGCTCGGTGTAGAAGGAGACCAGGTCGCCGACGAGGACCGGCTCGTGGAAGACCACCCGGTTCATGGCCACGGTGACCACCCGGAGGGCGCCCTGGCAGATGGCCTCCTCGGAGCCCGCCTGATCGATGTACGACAGGATCACGCCGCCGAAGATGGTGCCCGAGGCGTTGGTGTCCCTGGGCATCATGAGCGCCCGGATCTTGGGCTGGAGTTCATGACCGTCCACCTTGGCCTCCTCCGCGCCGCGGCTATTCCAGATAGCCGAGGGCCTTCAATTGCTCTCGCGTCTCGGAATCGATCCTGGTTCGCTCTCCCAACCGATCCGTCAGGAGGGCGTGGTCCAGCTGGGCCAGCAGCCACCCCGTTCGCACCGGAGCCGAGGACGCCAGGTTCCGGGACTCGCCGGGATCGTCGGGCAGCCGGTAGAGCTCGGTCCCGGTCCCGAAGGCGCCCGAAAGGGGCTCGATCAGCTTCCAGCCGTCCCGGATGGCGGCGGCTCCGGTGCGGCCCCAGTAGTCCAGGTAGGCGAGCACGGCGCGCGACGGCACGTCCCGGGGATGGCCGTCGCCGCCGAGCAGGACCGCGCCCGGAAGCTCGGCGGCGCCCTCGACCCCGGCCAGGCTGAGCAGGGTCGGCAGCAGGTCGATGTGCTGGACGGTGGCATCCACGCGCCGGCCCCCTCCGACGCCGCCGGGCAGCCGCACGACCAGGGGCACCGCCAGCACCTCGTGGTAGAGGTCGAGCCCGTGGGTGAAGGTGCCGTGCTCCCCGAAGGCCTCGCCGTGGTCCGAGGTGAAGACGACCACGCTGCGGTCGAGCTCGCCCCGGCCTGCCAGCTCGTCGAGGAGCCGACCGAAGCTGGCGTCGTTTGCCGCCACCTCGCCGTCGTAGAGGGCGCGCAGGTCCCGGGTGAGGTCCGGGCTCGGGTCCACGGTGCCCAGCACCAGGCCGCGAACGGTCTCCACCTCCCCCACCGAGGGGTCGGCCACCTCCCCGGCGAAGCGCTCGAGGTACGGCGGCGGCGGCGCGTAGGGGGCGTGGGGGTCGATGGTGTGAACATAAAGGAAGAACGGCCGGCCGTCGTCCGGCAGCCCGTCGAGCCAGGCGGTGACGCGCTCGTGCAGGACCTCCGAGCGGCCCCGGCTGTGCTCGATGAACTCGAAGTGGTCGAAGCCGCGGGCGAAGCCGAAGGGCCGGCCCACGTAGGCGTTGGCGACGATGGCGGCGGTGCGGTAACCCGCGTCGTGCAGGCGCTCCGGCAGGGTCTGAAGGTCCTCGGGGAGCCGGTCGTCGGGGCCGTTGACGCCGTGCTCGCGCGGCCACAGGCCGGTGAAGATCGAGGCCACCGCGGCCTTGGTCCACGACGACTGGGCGATGGCGTCGGTGAAGACGACGCTGTCGACGGCCATGGCGTCGAGGTGGGGCGACAGGGGGCGCTCGCAGCCGTACACCCCGAGATGGTCGGCCCGCAACGCGTCCACGAGGTAGACCACGAGGTTCGGCCGTGGCTCGACCGGCGCCGGAGGGCTCGTCGCGGCGGTTTCGGCCACCGCCTCCCCCACCCCCGGGGCCCGGACCAGGGGGGCCACGAGCCGGACGCCGGTAGCGCTGCCGCCATCGCCGGGAACGACGTGCAAACGTATTTTTTTCAATGACTTGATGTCACCGAGCGGAACCTCGAACGGCGCGCCGTCGCAGCGCCCCACGACGGTCGGGGCGTCACCGGCGCCGTCGTCCAGAACGGACACTGCAACCGCCGCTGACCCCGATCCGAGGAGCTCACAGCGTCCGACCTCGAGCACGGATCGCGGCGGCGGCTCGACGAAGTGGTCGGCCCAGGCTCCTGCCGGCAGCTCGACGGCGCCGTCGGCGACCCGGACCGGCGTCGGGTCGACGCCGGCCAGCCGGATCCGATCCCAGGCCACCGCCAGCTGCCGCCGGTCGTCCGAGCCCGGTACCACCGCCGCCGGAGCATCGAACCGGCGATAGCGGGCCACCAGGGTGTTCCGCCCCTCGACCTGGGCCGAGGCCGGCAGCACGACCCGGTACTCGGCAGGTCCGGTCGCCAGGGTCAGCTCCGCCACCGGGTGGGAGTTGAGCTCGAGGGACACGACCTGGGGCTTTGCGCCGGGAAACAGGAACGGACGGCAGCGGATCTCGAGCTCGAGATCGCGCCGCCAGCCCAGGTGGAAGCTCAGCTCGGAGAGCGGCCCGTCGCTCCAGACGAAGGTCTCGCCGCTGTCCCGAGCGCGCTCGTCGTGGAACCACCCGCGGCCCAGGTGGCGCCGCGCCGACGGCGTGCCCAGGTCGATCCCGGTCGGCTCCACCGCGATCAGGACCGCTGACGGATCGGCCGTGAGATCAGCCAGGACCGACCGCGGCTCGCTGCCGCAGCCGACCCCGACGGCGGCAGCGAGGGCGAGCAGGGCGATGGGGCCCGGCGCCGGTCGGCGGCGAGCGCGCCCCGGGCTCATGCCTCGGCCGCCACCTCGGCCTCGGCCGCCACGCCGACCTCGACCAGCTCCTCGGGGTCGGGCAGGTCCTCGGCCCTGTCGAGGCCGAAGTGGAGCAGAAACTCCTGGGTCGTGCGGTAGAGGAAGGGCTTGCCCACGACCTTCTTGCGGCCGGCGAGGCGGATCAGTCGGCGCTCGAGGAGGGTCCTGGTGACCGTCGACGAGTTGGCGCCGCGGATGAAGTTGATCTCGGGCAGGGTCACCGGCTGGCGGTGGGCGACGATGGCGAGCACCTCGAGGGCGGCCTGGGACAGGCGCTGGCGGCTCGCGATGCCGTGGAAGGCGCGCAGGACGTGGTCGAGCTGGGGCGGAGTGACGCACCGCCAGCCGCCCGCGGTGCGCTCGACACGGATCCCCCGGCCGTCGGCGTCGCAGGCCGAGGCGAAGGCGGCGATGGCCTCCTCGACCTCCGCCTCCCCGGCCTCGCGATCCACGGCCAAGGAGACGGCACCCGCGGTCACCGGTCCCCTGGAGGTGAGCAGCACCGCCTCGACCACCGCGGCGAGGGTGTCACGATCCACCGTCGGCCTCCTCGTCGGCCCTTCGCAGGGCCTCGACATCCAGGGCTCGGTCGCCCCGCCGCAGGTAGATCTCGGCGAAGGCCAGGCGCTGCTCGGCTCGGGCCGCACCCAGGCGCACCAGCTCGAGGGCGGCGACGAACAGCACGACCACCTCCTCGGGGTCGGGTCGGGCGTGGAGGTGGCGCAGCAGCGGCACCAGGTCGTCGTGGACGATGCGGTCGTAGATCTCGCGCATGGTGTCCCGCACGTTGTAGCGCAGGGGCAGGACCTTCAACGGCGGCGGGTGGCTCGCGGCGAAGCGCTGCATCACCCGCAGGTAGGTCTCGGCGAGGAGGCGCAGGTCCACCTCCTCCCAGTCCAGCTCCACCTCGTCGTCGCCGAGCTCGGGCCGGACCCCCGCCGGCCACACGCAGCGACGGACCAGGTCCTTGTCGTGGAGGATCGAGGCCAGCTCCTTGACCCGGCGGTAGGCGAGCAGTCGCTCCACCAGCTCCTCGCGGGGGTCGCCCTCCTCCTCCACCGCCCGCGGCAGGAGCATGCGCGACTTGAGCTGGAGCAGCCAGGCCGCCATCCACAGGAAGTCGCCGGCGATCTCCAGGTCGAGGTCGGCCATCGCCCGCAGGTGGGCGTGGTACTGCTCGCAGATGCTGACGATCGGGATGTCGTAGATCGAGACCTCGTTGGCGCGGATCAGGTGCAGCAGGAGGTCCAGGGGGCCGGTGAAGACCGGCAGCTCCACGGGCGGCCCGAGGAGCGCCTCTTCGACGAGATCGGGATTCACTTCCACGGCGGGAGTATACCCGGGCCGGCTGCGCCCCCGAATGCCACCTGCACTCTTCCACCCCTCTCCTTCTCTCTCTCCCTCTCCCTTTCCGTCTCCCTTCGCGGGCGGGCTGGTTATCGCAAGGGAGAGGGAGAGAGAGAAGGAGAAGGAGCGGGAGAGGGGAACGGGCGGAGCCCGTTACCACTCGACCGGGACGGTGCGGGGCTTGCCGCCGAAGCGCGAGACCATGACGCAGCGGTTGCGCTTGCCGAAGTCGTAGAGGTCGCGGGTGACCCTGACGTCCTCGCGGCAGTACTCGACGATCTTGTCGATCTCGCCGAGCCGCCACCAGTCGAGGGCCTGGAGCCCGTCCGCGGTCTTGCCGCAGCCGAGGCTCGGCAACGCCACGCTTTCCAGCTTGGGCCGGAAGCCGAGGCGATCCTCGAGGTCCGCCATCAGGTCGAAGGTCGGCAGCAGCTGCAGGTCGACGTCGGTGTAACCCCGCAGCACCTGGTAGTCGAAGCCCCGGATGTTGTAGCCGACCACGAGGTCGGCGCGCCGCAGCAGCTCGACGAGCTCGCCGACGGTGTCCTCGGTGTAGACCAGGAACTCGTCGGTGTCGTAGCGGTAGGCGACGCCCACCGACACCCCGAGGCGGTGCAGCTGGCTGCGCCCTCCGACCTCGTCGAAGGAGCGCTGGGTCTCGAGGTCGAAGACCACCACCAGACGGTCGGCGCCGACCTCGCGCTGCGGGTTGTCGTCGAAGAGGCCCATCTGGCCGTCCCAGATCTCCACGCTGCCTTCCCTCCCGGGCGCTGCCCGGGGGAGCTTAGCACGGGCCGCCGGAGTTCCCCCGGCGTCGTCAGGGAAGGCCGCTGAGCCTGCGGACCGTGGCGAGGAGGTCGTCGGCGTCGAGCTGGGACTTGACGAACCAGGCGTCCGCGCCCGCCGACAGCCCGGACAGGCGCGCAGCCGGGCCGCTGCCGGTGGAGACCACCACCACCGGCAGCTCCGACCAGCGCCCGTTCCCGCGGATCCGCCGGATCAGCGCGAGGCCGTCCTGGTCGGGCATCTCCACGTCGGTGACGACACAGTCGAAGGCCTCCTCACCGAGGCGGGACAGTGCTCCCGGCACCGAGGCCTCGGCCGCCACCTGGAAGCCCCCGTCCTCCAGGAGCCGGCGCAGCATCTCGCGGCTCGCCCGGGTGTCCTCGACGAGCAGCACCCTCGGAACCCTTCGGAGCTCCTCGCTCTGGGTGCCATCGTCCAGGTTCAGGGGTCCGAGGCGCTGGAGCTCGAGCACGGCCACCGGGCGGCCGCTGGCCAGCAGCGCCACCCCCTCGACCTGGACCGGCGCCCCGGCCGCCGCCGGAATCGGCCGGACGAAGACCTCCTCCTCGCCGACGACCGCGTCGACCACCACGGCGAGGGACGCGCCGCCGATGTTGGTCTCGACGACGACCGGGCTTCGGACCGGCTCGGTGCCGGCGAAGCCGGCCAGAAAGACGGCGTTGACCGCGCCGCCGCCGCGGCGGATCCTGACCCGGCCGTCCTCACGCACGACCTGCTCGGGCCGCAGGCGGCCGAAGGTGCGCACCGCCGCCGCCGGCAGGGCCAGCTCCAGGTCGCCGACCCGGACCACGAGCAGCCGCTCGCCGCGACGAGTGACCGGCAGCTCGACGGTGACGGTGGTGCCCCGGCCCGGCTCGGAGCGGATCCAGAGGTCGCCGCCGACGCTGCGGATGGCCGTCGCGACGGCGTCCATCCCCACGCCGCGTCCGGACAGCTCGGTGGCCCGGTCGCGGGTGGTGAAGCCGGGCAGCTCGAGCAGCTGGTAGGCCTCGTCGGCGGTGAGCCGCGCGGCCGTCGCCGGCTCGACCAGACCCCTCTCAACCGCCAGCTCGACGATCCGGGCGGGGTCGATGCCCCGGCCGTCGTCGGCCACCGTCAGCCGGACCCGGTCGCCCCGGGCCGCCGCCTCGATTCGAATCCTGCCCACCGGCTCCTTACCGGCCCGCTCGCGCTCCCCGGTGCTCTCCAGGCCGTGGTCGACGGCGTTGCGGACCAGGTGCAGGGAGGCCTCCCGGATCGCCTCGAGGATCCGCCGGTCAAGTTGGACGTCGCCGCCCGAGGTGCCGATCACCACCTCCTTGTCGAGGGATCGGGCAAGATCACGGGTGTGGCGCGCCAGGGTTCTGAGGAAGGGGCGCAGCGGCTGGACCTGGAGGCGCAGCAGCGCGTCGAGCTGCTGCTCGCTGAGCTTCCCGGCACTCCGGCCGAGGCGCTCCAGCTCGAGGGCGGCCTGCTGCAACGAGGTCGCGAGCTCGGTCAGGGCGCGCCGGCTCTCACCCTCGCCCACCGCCCGGCCGGCGCCCCGCGCCAGCTCGAACAACCGGTCGGCGAGGGCTCCGGTGGCCGACGCCGACAGCCGCAGCCTCGTGCTGCGCTCGGCCAGGCCGTCCACGATCCGGTTCGCCACCCGCATCTCGCCCGAACCGCCGCGAATCTCCGAGCCCCGGCGGCGGCCCCGCGGCCTCGGCGCTCCCGGGGGGGCCGGCCCGGCCGCACCTACCTCATCCCGGAGGTCGTCGACGACCTCGGCCAGGCGCTCGCCGAGCTCCCGCGCCGCCTCGAGGTCGGCGCCCTCCTCCCCCACCAGGCAGTCCTCGGTCCGGTGGCAGAGCTCGGCGACCTCGTCGAGCCCCATCATCCGGGCGGCGCCCTTGACGGCGTGGAGCTCCCGACGCGCCTGGACCGCCGCACCGGGATCGTCGCCGGCGCGGACCAGGAGCCCCGAGAGCCGCTCGAGCCGGGCCCCGGCCTCCTCGAGGAACATGGGCAGCAGGTCCCCGAGCTCGTCGGTCACCGGCCGCCCGCCCCCACCCTTCAGATCCTCGTCCACGAGCGCACGTTGACGTCGACCCCGAGGGTGCCGAGCGTGGCGCCCTCGCGGTCGTGGACCGCGGCGGCGACCGTGAAGCAGCGCTCGCCGGTGAGCAGGGAGCCGTAGGGCGACGTGACCGCGGGCCGCTCGTCCCGCTTGACGGCCAGGAACCACGGGCGGTCGGCGTAGGCCTGGCCCACTGCCAGCGTCCCGGTGAGCCGCTGCTCGTCGACGACCTGCGGGTTGACCTCGAAGGCGACCATCGTGCCCGACGGGTCGACCAGGTAGGCCAGCTCGATGTACGGGAAGTCGCGGACGATGGTGGCGAGCACGCCCTCCACTGCCTCCAGGTTGGACGTGGCGTCCCGCAGCCGGTCGCTCCAGCCGAGCACCTGGTGCTTGAGAGAGTGCACCGAGTCGATGCGGAAGCTCTGGGTCAGCAGCTGGATGGACAGGGCGAGGTCGTCGAGGCGCTCGGCCGAGGCGCTGAACTGGCGGAAGCCGTCCGCGGTGCGCTGGACGAGCTCGGCCACCTGTCGCAGGGTGAGCACCACCTGGTCGGAGGCGGTGCGCTGCTCGTCGGTTGCCAGGGAGATGTCGCTGGCGGTGCGGGCGGTGTCGTCGAGGGCGGTGCGCAGCTGCTCGATGGCGCTCTGGGTGGAGCGGCTCAGCTCGAGGACCTGGTCGGCCGCCTTGCTGCCCTGCTCGGTGGCCACCACCACCGACCGGATGCCGCCCGAGAACTCGTCCAGGAGCTTGCGCACCGAGTCCACCGACTCCCTGGAGCGCTCGGCGAGGCGCCTCACCTCCTCCGCCACCACCCCGAAGCGCGCGCCGTGCTCGCCCGCCGCCGACGCCTCGATGGCGGCGTTGAGGGCCAGGATGTGGGTCTCCTGGGCGATCTCGGTGATCAGGTCGAGGACCCGGTAGATCTCCCGCGACCGCTCGCCCAGGACGTCGGCTCGGTCGGCGATCACCTCGATGCCCTGCCGGAGGGCTCCGGCGCTCTCCACCGCCCGTTCCAGAGCCCGGGCCCCGGCGTTGCCGGCCTCCCGAGCCCGATCCGCCAGGTCGGCCTGGGCGACGGCGTTGGTGGCGATCTGCCCGGCGGTGCGCGCGAGCTCCTCGGTGGTGGCCGTGATCTCCACCACCGCCGCAGCCTGGTGCGAGGCCCCGTCCACGAGCTCGGCGGAGGTGCTGTGGACCGTGCCCGCCGACGTGGCCACGTCCACCGAGGCGTTCTGGATCTGCTTGAGCAGGGTCGCCATGGCGTGGGCCGCCGCGTCGACCGCGGCCTGCATGGCCTCGGGCAGCTTCGCGGCGGGCTCCAGACAGCCCACCAGGTCGCCGAAGCGGATCTCGTCGAGGGAGTTCCGCAGGGCCGAGCACTGCTCGTCGTGGCGCCGGAGCAGCTCGTCGTGGGCGCGCTCGAGGCGGACCCGCGGCAGGGACGACAGGAGCAGGTGCGCGATGACCGCAGTCAGCCCGATCACGGCCCAGGCGCGGAAAGGCCAGGGGTTCGCGCCGTCGTCGGACACGAGCTCGATGACCACGGCTCCGGCGAGGACGACTGCCACCAGGACGACCATGCCGAGCCAACGGCGGAGGGTCGAGGGGCGTGGGACAGGCTCCATCGTGCGCTCCATTCTCAGGGTACGGGCTCGAACAGTCGGGCGGGGTCGAGCAGCACGGCGGGCTGCCCGGCGGCGCGGCCGCGTCCCGCCACCCACGGCGGGTCGTCGGGTCGCCGGTCCTCGTCCCGCTCCACCGCGACCATGCCGAGGGCGTCGTCGACGGCCAGGCCCAGGGGCGCCGCCCCGTGGCGATGGCGGAGGATCACGGTCAGCCGGTAGCCGCCTCCCGCCAGGCCCGCGGGGTCGAGGAGGCCGTGCAGGTCGACCACCGCCACCGGCTCGCCCGCGAACTGCGCCAGCCCGAGGAGCCGGGGGGCCGACCTCGGCAGCGGAACGGTCGGCAGCACGCCGGTCACCTGCGGGGCGGCGTCCAGGGGGATCGCGCAGCGCTGCCCGCCGCTGCGGACGAGCAGGTGTTCCGGGTGCCGGTCAGGGCTGGTCTGGCTGGTGCCCATGCCCGCCCAGGATAGCACCCGGGGCCGCTCAGGCCGCCCGCGGACCGACCCCGGTCACGACCGCGGCGCCGGTCTTGATCTCACCTGCCTCCCAGTCCCTCTCGGAGCCGCGCAGGCTGTGTGGGATCAGGAAGATCCCCATCATCACCACCCAGCCGATCACCACCGCGGCACGCAGCCGGCGCCCGGTGAGGGCGAGGATCGTGGCCGGCAGCCACGCCAGGAAAGCGACCAGGGTCTTGTTGTCGGTCAGGTCGTGGCCCAGGGGCCAGCCGGTCCAGTAGGCGTCGAAGGCGTGCTTCTGGACCACGGGGCCCAGGAACAGCCCGCCGACCACCAGCAGCCCCATGGCGAGGACCACCGTGCGGCGGGGGTCCGGGGTCGACGACCGAAGGGCCTCGAGCAGCGCCCCGGTCGCCAGCAGCATGCTCGAGAACATGGCGAGGATGTGGGGAATGAGCACCCCGGCAGGAACGTCGGCGCGGAACCTGGCGACCGGCGGCTCGCCGGCCGGGACCGCCAGCGTCGCGCCGTCGCCGGCGGCGAGCAGGAGTCGATACTCCACCTTGCCGGCCGGCGGCTGGTGGGGCACCTCGGCGCGGAGCCGGCCGTCGGCGCCCCGGCTCATGACCTCCGCCGTCCACGGGTCGTCGGTGGGGTAACGGCGCCACTCCAGGACCCCTCCGGCGACGCCGGCCGGCACCTCGAGATCGACCTCGAGGCCCCCGGGACCGCCGTGGCTCCGCGGCAGGGCGTAGCGGAAGGGCTCGACCCCCGCGCCGGAGGCCTCGCCGCGAAGGGGGTAGCTGGGGCCGGTCGTGCGCTGGAAGACCGCGAGCAGGACGGTCAGGAGAAAGGCCGCGATCCAGAGGGCGACGGTGACGAGCTTCGTGTTCATCCGCGGGATTCTACGACAGAATCTCGATTGGTCCCTTCCGGTGGACGAAAAACGCCCGCGCCGGGCGGCGCGGGCGTCGACGTCCGCGACCGAAGCGGGTCAGTCGAGCACGGCCTTGACCATCTCCTCGATGACGCCGGGCTCCACCTCCTCGAGCTCGTAGGTGACGTTCGCCACCGGCTTGTTGACGGTGATGATCCGCTTGAGCTCGATCGGCGTGCCCTCCACGACCACGTCCGCCGGGGTCGCGTTGATGGTCTCCTGGAGGTCCTTGATCTGCTGCTCGCCGTAGCCCATGGCGGGCAGGATCCTGGCCGCGTTGGGGTACTTGTCGTAGGTCTCCTTCAGAGTCCCCACCGCGTACGGGCGGGCGTCGACGATCTCGGAGGCGCCGGCCTGCTTGGCCGCGAACCAGCCCGCGCCGTAGGTCATGCCGCCGTGGGTCAGGGTCGGGCCGTCCTCGACCACGAGGGCCCGCTTGCCGGCGATCAGCTCGGGTTGCTCGGCGGTGATCTTGGAGCGGCACTTGATGACCCGGGCCGACGGGTTGGCCCGGTGGCAGTTGTCGACCACCTCCTCGACCTTGACCGGATCGGCGGTGTCGACCTTGTTGACGATGAGCAGGTTGGAGATCCTGAGGTTGGTCTCGCCCGGGTAGTAGCTGAGCTCGTGGCCGGCCCGGTGTGGGTCGACCAGGGTGATGTGGAGGTCCGGCTTGTAGAAGGGGGTGTCGTTGTTGCCGCCGTCCCACAGGATGACGTCGGCCTCCTTCTCGGCCTCACGGACGATCTTCTCGTAGTCGACGCCGGCGTAGACCACGAAGCCGTTGTCGATGTGGGGCTCGTACTCCTCCCGCTCCTCGATGGTGCACTGGTGCCGGTCGAGGTCCTCGTAGGTCTCGAAGCGCTGGCAGATCTGCTTGGTGAGGTCGCCGTAGGGCATGGGGTGGCGGATCGCCACCACCCGCTTACCGAGCTTCTTGAGGATCCGCGACACGTAGCGGGTGGTCTGGGACTTGCCGACGCCGGTGCGCACGGCGGTGATGGCGATGATCGGCTTTGACGACGAGATCATCGTCCGGGTCGCCGAGCAGACCCCGAAGTGGGGGCCCCAGCCGATGACCTGGCTCGCCTTGTTCATGACGTAGGTGTGGGCGACGTCGGAGTACGAGAACCAGACCTCGTCGACCCCGTGCTCGCGGACGACCTCCTCGAGGTCGTCCTCGGGCACGATGGGAATGCCGTCCGGGTAGAGCGAGCCCGCCAACCCGGCCGGGTAGGTCCGGCCCTCGATGTCGGGGATCTGGGTGGCGGTGAAGGCCACCACCAGGTAGCGCTCGTCGTCCCGGAACAGGGTGTTGAAGTTGTGGAAGTCCCGACCGGCCGCGCCCATGATGACGACCTTGGTCCTGTCCATGGATTGTCCTCCTCGGATCACCACGCCGGCGGTGTCTCCCTGCCGGCGACCCGCCGGGTAAGGCTGAACCGGCGGGGCGAGCGCATTCTACCACCAGCGCTTCGCGCGGGTGGTAGAATGCTAAATTCTCAATTATGAATTATGAATTATGAATTACATCGCAAGGGCGGCGACGTCTTCGAGAGCAGTTCACAGGATCAGTGCCCGCCATTCATAATTCATAATTCAAAATTCATAATTCACGGGTTACTCCCACTCGATGGTGCCGGGGGGCTTGGAGGTGACGTCGTAGACGACCCGGTTGATGCCGGCGACCTCGTTGACCACCCGGCGGGCGATGCGGTCGAGGACCTCGGGCGGGAAGCGGAACCAGTCGGCGGTCATGAAGTCGCTGGTGGTCACGGCGCGCACCGCCAGCACCTGGTCGTAGGTGCGGGCATCGCCCATGACCCCCACCGAGCGCACCGGGAGCAGCACGCACAGGGCCTGGGCGATCGCGTCGTAGAGGCCGGCGCTCCGGATCTCGTCGATCACGATCGCGTCGGCCTGCTGCAGGGTCCGGACCTGGTCCCGGCTGACCTCGCCGAGGATCCGCACCGCGAGCCCCGGACCGGGGAAAGGGTGGCGCCAGACGAAGTCGTGGGGCAGGCCGAGCTCCTCCCCCACCCTGCGGACCTCGTCCTTGAACAGGTCCCTCAGCGGCTCCACCAGCTCGAGGCCGAGCCGCTCGGGCAGCCCGCCCACGTTGTGGTGGGTCTTGATCACCGCTGCCGTGCCGCGTACCCCCGACGACTCGATGACGTCCGGGTAGAGGGTGCCCTGGGCCAGGTAGGCGGCGTCGGGGAAGCGCCGGGCCTCGGCCTCGAAGACCTCGATGAACTCGCGGCCGATGATGCGCCGCTTCTGCTCGGGGTCGGCGACCCCGGCGAGGGCGTCGAAGAAGCGGTCGGCGGCGTCCACCAGGTCGAGCTCGATGCCGACCTCGGCGAAGCGGGCCATGACCGCCGCCGCCTCGTTCTGGCGGAGCACCCCGGTGTCGACGAAGATCGGCACCACCCGGCCGCCGATCGCCTCCCGCAGCAGCAGGGCGGTCACCGACGAGTCGACCCCGCCCGACACGGCGCAGATCACCCGGCCCGATGGAATCCGGCGCCGCAGGTCGGCCACCAGCTCGTGGCGGATGGCGGCCGGGTTCCAGTCCCGGCGGGCGCCGGCGAGGTGGATGAAGCGCTCGAGCATGGTGGTCCCGTGGGGGGTGTGGCGGACCTCGGGGTGGAACTGCAGGCCGATGAGCCCCCGCTCCCGGTGAACCATGGCCGCCACCGGCGAGTTGGAGGTCCGGCCCACCGCCTCGAATCCGTCGGGCAGCCGGATGACGTGGTCGCCGTGGCTCATCCACACGGTCTGCGATGCCGGCGTGCCCCTCAGGATCGAGCCGTCGTGGGTGACCTCGAGCTCGGCGAGGCCGTACTCCCGGCGGTTGGAGGCCGCCACCTCGCCGCCCAGGTCCCGGGCCATCAGCTGCATGCCGTAGCAGATGCCGAGCACCGGCACCCCGAGCCCGAAGACCGCCGGGTCGACCTGGAGGGCGCCGGGCTCGGTGACGCTGGCGGGGCCGCCGGAGAGGACCACCGCGATCGGCTCGGCAGCACGCACCTCGTCGCCCGGAAGGTCGCCGCGCTCGATGACCGTCTTGACGCCGAGCTCCCGCAGCCGGCGAGCGATGAGCTGGGTGTACTGGGAGCCGAAGTCGAGGATCAGGATGGTCTCGTGCCGCATGGGCGCTCCGTTTCGCGTGCTCCGGCGGAGCATAGCAGAGGCCCCCGGGACCGGAGCGTCGTGGGTTTTAACCGCGAAGACGCAAAGATCGCGAAGCCATCGCAGACATCGCATTGTTAACGCAGAGGCGCAGAGACATCGCAGACATCACAGCTCAACGCAAAGGCGCCAAGGCGCAAAGACGCAAAGACATCGCAGCCATCGCAGGGAGTGTGGGCGGCGGAGTCGGCGGCGGTTCGGAACCGCCGCCACCGCGACGGCGTGCGTCCGATCCGAACACGGGTGTTCGTCCCGGCCGCATGCCGTCCCGGCCCGCTGTGCTCGGAGCACAGCGGCTCCGCCTCGGTGACACGTTGCCTTCACGTCATGCCGAGTCGGGCGTCCCGGGCCTGTCGAATCCTCGGGGAGCCCTCGGAGATCGACCTTCGGGGAATGCCAACCCGGACCTCAGTGCCGCACCGTCGGGCCTCACTCCGGACCGCGGGAGAGCGACGCACCGTCGACCGTCAGACCCGCACGCTCCCGAGCTGCGATGCCCTCGGCACCACTGCGTAGGTCTGCGATGGGCCAGAAATGCGATGGTGCGATGGCTCTGCGGCTCTGAGCCTCTGCGTTGAAAATGCGATGTGCGCGATGACCTTGTGATGTCTTCGCGTTCTCCGCGTCTTCGCGGTTCAACCCCGACACCGCCCCGCCGCCCCCAGATTGCGCAATCCGGGGCAACGCGCTAAGATCGCGCTTGTGAAATCGGACACATGATCGGCCGATGCAGGAACCGTCGGCCGCGGAGTGTCCTGGAGTGGCCATGACCGCATACAAACGGCACATCGACAACTCGGCGATCTCGGACCTCACGGTGGCCCGGCTCTCGGTCTACCTCCGGTGCATGGACCGGCTGCTGGAGCTCGGCGTCGACACCGTCTCGAGCCAGGCGCTGGCGGACCGCTTCGGCCTCAACTCGGCCCAGATCCGCAAGGACCTGGCCTACTTCGGCGAGTTCGGGGTGCGCGGGGTGGGCTACAACGTGCGCGAGCTCCGGCAGTACGTGGTCGAGATCCTGGGCCTCGACCGGGAGCGGCGGCTGATCATCGTCGGGGCCGGCAACCTCGGCACCGCCCTCTGCCACTACTCGGGCTTCTCGGGCGGCAACTTCCTGGTGGTGGCCATCCTGGACTCGGACCCGAGCCGGATCGGCGACCCGACCCCGGCCGGCCTCCTGGTCGAGGACGCGGCCCGCCTCGGCGAGATCGTGGCCCAGCGCCAGGTGGAGATCGGCGTCATCACGACGCCGGCATCCGCGGCCCAGGTGGTGGCCGACTCCATGGTCGACGCCGGCCTCAAGGCGATCCTCAACTTCGCGCCGATCAGGGTCCGCGCCCCCGGGGGCGTGCTGGTCAAGACCGTCGACCTGGGCGTCCACCTCGAGGAGCTCAGCTTCCACCTGACCCACGCCTGAGCCGCCGCGCGGAGATTGTCGAAGTCCCAGGGCTCGGTTAGAGTTGCCGGGATGGAGACTCCAGAGCGGATTGGCAAGTACGAGGTCCGGTCGCAGATCGCGGCCGGCGGCTTCGGGGTCATCTTCAAGGGCTGGGACCCCTTCATCAAGCGCCCGGTCGCCATCAAGATGTGCGCCTCCCCCGACGAGGAGGTCCGCCAGCGCTTCCAGCAGGAGGCCCAGTTCGTCGGCAACCTGGTCCACCGCAACATCACCCTCGTCTTCGACTTCGGGGTCGAGGGCGGGATTCCCTACATCGTCCAGGAGTTTCTCACCGGCTACGACCTCGACCAGCTGGTCAAGGCCGGGGTCGTGGACGACACCAGGACCGTGACCTCGATCCTCCTCCAGGTCTGCGAGGGCCTCGACTTCGCCCACCAGCGGGGGATCGTCCACCGCGACATCAAGCCCTCCAACATCCGGGTCCTCGAGGATGGGACCGTCAAGATCATGGACTTCGGCATCGCCAAGTCCCTGGAAGGCTCGACCAAGCTCACCCAGACCGGCATCGCCCTCGGCACCGCCGGCTACCTCGCGCCCGAGCAGATCCAGGGCGGGACGGTGGACCCCCGCACGGACATCTTCGCCCTCGGCGTGGTCGCCTACGAGCTGGTGACCGGGGAGCGCCCGTTTCACGGCACGTCCCTGTCCAACGTCCTCTACCAGATCCTCAACGACGAGCCGCGGAGGCCGTCCGAGGTCATGCCCGGGATTTCGCCGGAGCTCCAGGACGTGGTCGTGCGCTGCATGGCGAAGGCCCCCGCCAACCGCTACCAGAGCGCCCGCGAGGTCTTCCAGGCCCTGCGCGCCGTGCCCGGAGCCGGTCCGGACGACGGCGAGTCGACGGTCGAGGCCACCACCGGAGTGCTCCGGGTGGCGATGGCCAACATGGCGCCGGTCGTCAGCCACGAGGAGCCTCCGACCCGCGACCTCTCGGGCGCCGGGGTCGACGCCGACGCCACCGTGCAGGTCGACTCGGGAAGCTCGGTGACCGAGCTCTCCCGCTCCCCGGACATCGAGGAGGAGAACAAGGACCGGCGCAATCCCGTGTTCGTGATCTTCCTGCTCCTGCTCGGGGTAGTGATCGCCGCCGGCGCGGCGCTGTACCTGTCCCGCGACGTGCAGGACCTGGTCTTCGGGCCGGAGGGTGCGCCCTGGCTGCCCACCGCCACCCCGACCCCCACCGCCACCGCCACCCCCACCGAGGTGCCGACCCGCACCCCCACCCCGACCGTCACCGAGACGCCGGCGCCCGAGCCCACGCCGACGCCGGCGCCGGTGACGGTCCGCCTGCACGTGGACCCGCCCGCCTCGGTGACCGTGGACGGCCGTCCCTTCAACGGCGGCGACAAGACCAACGGCGGCACCATCGCTCTGCTGCCCGGGCCCCACACCTTCACGGTGTCGGTCCCCGACTTCCCCGCCCGCACCTTCACCCGCACCGTCGACCCGGCGACCCGGACCATCGTGCTCAACCTGGATCTCGGACTGCTGACGGTGATGATCGACCCCGCGGTCCGCCTGCCGGGTGGCGAGGCCTTCCTGGACGGCGACTCCATCGGCGCCCTGCCCCTGATCCGTCGCAAGGTGGAGGCCGGGGAGCACGAGCTCGTGGTGAGGTGGCCGGGGGCGGACGCACCGTTCAGGCGGCGCATCACCGTACCGCCGGCGCCGGCGGAGCTGCGGCTCACAGTGGCGCCGGGGGGGGCGTGAGTCATCAGTAGTGAGTGGTGAGTGTCGGACGGTGCCAGGTACGGCGACTTGACAAACACGCCAAGAACCACGCCACCGCTGCATCGATGACGAGTTTGTCAAGTCGCCGTACCTGGCACCCTCGGAGATCGTCCGATCCACGGGACCGGGGCACGGGAGGGCCGGGAAGGATCGGGCGTACTACTTCCGCGTCGCCTTCGGCTCCGCGAAGGAGGCCGAGACCCACCTCGGGATTCTGCTCACTGCCGGTGTTATCGATCGCGGCCAAGCCATTCGCGCCCTCCGGCTCTTCGACGACGTCCGCGCCATGACTTGGAGGCTCCTTCCCCCTCACCCTGAACTTGCGCACCCGGGACGCTCGTTGTGGGGCCGGCGGCTCGCCGGCCAACGGGTGAACGCACCCGGAGCCGGAGCCGGTGCTGGTCGCTGACGCCGGTCGCTGACGCTGGCGCTGGTTGCTGCCCCTGATCGCTGGCGCTGATCGCTGATGCTGATCGCTGATGCTGATCGCTGACAGCTGGTCGCTGTCATCGGGTGCGGGCACCCGGCTCCGCCTTCGGCTTCGCCGTGCCAAGCGGACGCGGACGCGGACGGGGGAAGGCCGGGCACTTGCGGGGATGGCGTGGTCGTCGGTACAGTGGTCCGGATGTTGAAAAACAGCCTTCTCGTCCTGTGCCTGTTGTGTGTGTTCGCAGTGGCGGCGCCGGTCTCCGCCCAGGAGAGCGCAGCGACCCCGAGCGAGGAGGCGGCGATTCAGGCCTTCCGCGAGGGCTCCTTCTCCAGGGCGGTGGAGCTGTATCGCCAGGCCCTTCAGGAGACCGACGACGCCAGCCACCGGGCCAGGCTCCACATCAACATCGCCTGGACGCTGTTCGCCCTGGGACGGGAGGCGGAGGTCCAGACCCACCTCCGCGCGGCCCTGGTCGAGGACCCGAACCTGACCCTGCTGCCCGACTACTACACCCAGGAGTTCATGGACCTCTTCGACCAGGCCCGCCGGCGCGGGCTCGAGCCCGGTCCGGCGGTGCCGCCGCCCGACCTGGAGTCGACCCTGGCCAGCATCGACGCGCGCATGGCCGCCGGCGAGGACCTGGAGGGCGCCCTCGGCGATCTCGACCGGCTGCTCGAGGCCTACCCCGCTGACGGACGGCTCATCCCCATGCGATCTGATCTCCTGCGCCGGCTGGGCCGCGACCAGGAGGCCGACGAGCTGCTGCGCACCTACGGCGGCGGGGTCGGTGCCGGGGCCTACGCCGAGCGGATGTCGATCCCGGACCTGATCCTGCGCGCCAACCGCCTGCTCGACGAGGGAGACAGCACGACCAGCCTCGAGCTGCTGCGCGAGGCCGTGGCCAGGCAGCCCAGCAACGTCGCGGCCCTCGAGCTCATGGCCGAGGCCGCCCAGCGGGGCGGCCACTGGCAGGAAGCGGAGTTCGCCCTCAAGTCCGCCCTCGGCATGCAGCCCGGCAACGTCGGCCTGCAGCTGAGGTTGGGCGAGGTCTACCTCGCCGAGAACGAGCTCTCCGCCGCCCGCGATGTCTTCCGGGAGATCACCGAGGCCTCCCCGCACTCCGACCGCGGCTGGGCGTCCCTCGGCCTGCTCGAGGCCCGCCTCGGCAACCTCGAGCGCGCCCTGGCCCACCTCGACCGCGCCATCCAGGAGAACCCCCTCCTGCCCGAGGTGCAGCTGGCGCGGGGCGAGCTCCTGCTGCTCGAGGGCAGGGCCGCCGAGGCGGTGGCGGCCCTCCAGGCGGCCGGCAGCCTGCTCCACGACGACGCCCAGCTCGAGGCCCGGTTGGGTCAGGCCCTCCTCGCAGCCGGGCGGCCCGACGAGGCCCTGCCGCTGCTCCGGGGCGGCGTGGAGGGGGGATTCGCCAACGACGACGTCAAGCGCGCCCTGGCCCTGGCCCTGGCCCTCAACGGCCTCCACGCCGAGAGCGAGCGGGTGCTCGCGCGGACCGATGTGGCCGACAACCTGGACTCCGACATCGTTCGCGGCCTGCTGATGCTCGAGCGCTCCAGCCACGCCGCCGCCGAGGACGTGCTGACGCCGGTGGTCCAGAGCCGCTCCAACGAGGCGCGGGTTCTCAACCTGTTCGCGGCGGTCCTGTACCGGCAGGGCCGCTTCGACGAGGCCGTGTCGTTCCTGGAGCGGGCCCGGGGCCTCGACCCCGCCGACCCCGCCATCGAGGCCAACCTGGTGGTCGCCCGGGCGGCCCGGGCCGCCGAGGTCCTCGCTGCCAACGCCGCCACCGTCAAGGCCGCCCCCGACAGCTGACCCGACGCTCGGTCCGCCTGTGCCGAGCTCCCGCCTTCACCGACTCTCGAGGGAGACCAGGAACGCCGCCAGCGAGCGCGCCGCGTCGGCCGGCCGGTGCTGCCCCTCGTAGGCCGCGCGGGCGGCCCGACGGCGCTCGCCCCAGCCATCGCCCCCGATCGTCCCCAGCAGCCGAGCCAGGTCGGCGGCCGCCGACGGTCCGGGGGTGAGCCGGGGCGCAGCCGGTTCCGGCCACTCGAGGAACTGGCGGGCGCCGCCCACCGCCACCGGCGTCCCGCAGGCCAGGAAGCGCACGGCTGCGGCCGAGGTCTCGCCGGCAGACGGCGTGCGCAGCACCACGCCCAGGTCGGCCGCGGCCGGGACCGCGCGCAGCCGGTCCTCGTCGATCCATCCCGTTGCGAGCATCCGGTCGGCGACGCCGGCAGCGTCCGCGGCGTGCTCGAGGGCCCGAAGGGCCGAGCCCTCCCCCACCACGACCAATCGCACCGGCAACCCGCAGCCCGCCGCCGCCGCGAGCGCGCCGAGGATCTCGTGCAGTCCCTTTTCGCGGGTGAGGAAGCCGAGGTGCATGACAACCGCCTCGTCGGGGCCGATGCCGAGGCGGGCGCGCTCGCCCCGACGGTCGACCGGGCCCGGGTCGGCCACCGCGAGCCCGATCCGCGCCGTCCGGAGATCCGGGCGCTCGCCGCGTACCCGGGTTTCGGCCCACCGGGAATGGACCACCACCGCGGTCGCCCTGTCCAGGAAAGACTGCCGCGCCGGGAACAGGAAGGGGTCGAGGCGGCCGCTGACGCCCACGGCCCGGGCCGAAGCCAGCGCGACCCCGGCGTCGCCGTGGGCGGCGGCGAGCCGGCGGGCGTAGCCGGCGCGGTCGCCGGCGGCCACGGTGCCGGCCACCAGCAGGTGGTGGAGGACCGCGTCGTGGAGAACCACCACCGTCCTCGCCCTCGGGCGGAGCTCGGCGAGGCGGTCGGCCAGCCACAGGTGGTGGGGGTTGTTGCCGAGGTGAATCAGCTCGATCTCGTCCCCAGCGGCGACCGTGTCGGTCGGCACCGGCTCGAGGCGGCGCGGCCAGTCGCCCGGCGGCGTCCAGCCCGGCGGGCGCAGGACCCGCACCGAGGCGAGCCGGGCGAGCTCGGGGAGCAGCTCGACGGCGTAGTCGGCGACGCCCGACCGCGTCGGCGGCAGCGGCGATCCCCAGAGGATGCGGAGGTTGGAGGCCACGGTGGGAGTGTACCCCGGAGACAGCGGCGAGTCGCGGACCATGAAGCTCGCTCGTCCTACTTTTTCCCCTCCTTCTTCCTCTCCCCCGGGCGATCCGGAACGCTCGACTGATGACAGTCCGCTGTGAATCCGGGTCGTGTCTGGGAGAGGAAGAAGGAGAGGAAAAAGGAGAGGTCCGCCCGCGGCCGCTCAGGCGGCCGGGGACGGACTAGAATGAGGCGTGCACGCTCTCCGGGTCATCCTGACGATCCTCTACGCCTCGTACCTTGTGAACATGGGCATACTGCTCATCATGCTGCCGTGGTCCGAGGTCTGGGCCCACGCGCTGCTGCTCATGCCCATGCGCCTCGCGGTGGTCGTTGACATGCCCGCGGTTCGGGGCGCGATCAGCGCCTTCGGCGTGCTCCACCTGCTCCTGCTCGCCGCCGAGTTCTTCCACCCGACGCTGGTGAGCCCGTCCCGGGATCAGCGTCTGATGTGACCCGGCTGCCTTGCGAGCCTCTCTGTCGTAGGGGTACACTCGAGGCATGGAGGGCGCGGTTCTCATCGTCGACGACGAGGACTACATCCGTCGCATCCTCTGCTTCAAGCTGGAGCGGGCCGGTTACCACACCCTGGAGGCCGCGTCCGCCGAGGCCGCGGAGGCGATCCTCGAGAGTCACGACGTCCAGCTCCTCCTCCTGGACGTCGCCCTCGCCACCACCACCAACGGTTTCGACCTGGCGGCACGGCTGCGGCGCAACGCCCGCACCGAGCGCCTGCCCATCATCCTGGTGACCGCCCGCGGCTTCGCGGCCGACGTGCTGCGGGGTCGCGAGGTCGGCGCCGACGGCTACATCACCAAGCCCTTCTCCGCCGACGAGGTGGTCGACCGGGTGCGCGCCATCCTCGGCGGCTGAACGCCGGTCCTCGGAAGGCCTCCGATTTGACCTCGGACCCCGTGCCGCGTAGGCTCTGCGCCGGAGAACGGCGACGGTGACACCACATAAGACGACGGATTCCCCGGGACGGGCGGACTGATGCGGGCCTTCATCCCCTGGCTGACCGCCCTGGTCATCCTGGTCGCCGACCGCCTCACCAAGATGGCGGTCCTCGAGCACCTTCCCCACGGCTCGCGGACGCCGGTGTTCCCGGGCTTCACCCTGACCCACGTCCACAACCCGGGCATCGCCTTCAGCCTGTTCGCCGACGGCGGTCCGGTCTCCCGCGCGCTCCTCCACCTGGTGATCTTCACGGCGGTGGTGGTGATCGCCTGGATGGTGGTGCGCCACGGCCACCGCAGCGCCTTCGCTGGCTTCGCCTTCGGGCTCATCCTCGGCGGCGCGCTGGGAAATCTCGTCGACCGCGTGCTCTACAGCTGGGTGCTGGACTTCATCCACCTCTGGGTCCGGATCGGCGACCGCGCGGTCTCGTGGCCGGACTTCAACATCGCCGACAGCGCGATCACCGTCGGCGCGGTGCTGCTCATCATCATCGAGCTGCGCCGTCCCGGGACCACCGACGATGCACCCGATTCTGATTGACCTCGGCTTCTATCAGCTCCCCACCTACGGGGTGCTCGTGGCCGCCGCCGTGCTGGTGGCGCTGTGGACGATCTATGCCCGGGCCGAGGGCGCCGGCATGGACGCCCCCCGGGTGGTGGACTTCGCGCTCTGGCTGGTGGTGTGGGCGCTGCTCGGGGCGAAGATCCTGCTGGTCGTCGTCGAGTGGCGCCGTTACCTGTCGGACCCGGCCCAGCTGCTCGGGCTGGTGCGCGCCGGCGGAGTCTTCCTGGGCGGTTTCATCGCGGCCGTCGCCGCCGCCGTCATCCTGCTGCGCCGCTACCGTCTCGAGGCGCTTCCGACCTTCGACGTCATCGTGCCGTCCCTGGCTCTCGGCCAGGCCATCGGGAGGGTCGGCTGCCTCATGGCCGGCTGCTGCTGGGGCAGCGCGTGCGAGCTGCCCTGGGCGGTGACCTACAGCGACCCCGCGGCGGCGGCCAATGTCGGCACGCCGCTGCACGTGGCCCTCCATCCCTTCCCGGCCTATGCGGCCCTCTTCAACTTCAGCCTCTTCCTGGTTCTGAGCCTGCTCCACCGCAGTCGTCCGGCGCCCGGCCGGGTCTTCGCCACCTACCTGGTGCTCTACGGCGCCGGGCGCTTCCTGCTCGAGCTGACCCGCGGCGACGCCGCCCGCGGGCTCTACTTCGACGGGCTGCTCTCCACCAGCCAGCTCATCACCGCCGCCCTGGTGGTGGTCGGGATCGCCATGCACTGGTGGATCGGCCGCCGCGGGAGCGCATGAGCCGGCTGCTGCGCTTCACCGTCCCCGACAGCCTGGCCGGGAGCCGGCTCGACCGCTGCCTCGCCGCCCTCGAGGAGCCCTGGTCGCGGTCGCGGGTGCGGCGGCTCGTCGACGACGGCCGGGTCACCCACAACGGCCGGCCGGCAAAGCCGGCGACCACGGTCGCCGCCGGGGACGAGCTGGTGGTGGACGAACCCGACGTCGAGCCCCTGGACGTGGTGGCTGAGGCCATCCCCCTGACGGTGGTCTTCGAGGACGACGAGATCCTGGTGATCGACAAGCCCGCCGACCTGGTGATCCACCCCGCCGCCGGCAACCCCTCCGGGACCCTGGTCAACGCCCTCCTCCACCACTGCCGGGACCTGTCGGGGATCGGCGGGGTCGCCCGTCCCGGCATCGTCCACCGCCTCGACAAGGACACCACGGGCCTCATGGTGGTGGCCAAGACCGACCGCGCCCACCAGGCCCTGGCCCTGGCCTTCCGCTGGCGCAAGGTGACCAAGACCTACCTGGCGGTGTGCTACGGCTCGCCGGCCGACGACGAGGGCGTCGTCGACGCACCCATCGACCGGCACCCCCGGGAGCGCCGGCAGATGGCGGTGGTCGCCGACGGCCGCCCGGCGCGGACCCTGTACTCCGTGGCGGAACGCTGGCAGGGGGTCTCGCTGCTGCACTGCCGGCTGGTTACGGGCCGCACCCACCAGATCCGGGTCCACATGGCCCACGTCGGCCACGCCCTGGTGGGCGACCCCCTCTACGCCGGGCGGCAGTGGCGGAACGTGCCCGATCCTCGGGCGCGGGCGGCCTGCCGGGAGTTCCCGAGGCAGGCGCTGCACGCCATGCGGCTCGCGTTCGCGCACCCCGTCAGCGGCGAGGTCCTCGAGCTCGAGGCGCCGCCGCCGGCCGACCTGCAGGGCCTCATCGACCTCCTGCGGCGCGCGGGGGGTTGAACCGCGAAGGCGCGAAGGACGCGAAGCCATCGCAGTCATCGCAGAGCCATCGCAGGCATCGCAGGTTGAACCGCAAAGACCGCGAAGAGCGCAACGCAGGGCACGCGAAGACATCGCATTTCTGAGCCATCGCAGGCATCGCAGGCGTCGCAATCACGAAGACACCGAGACACGAAGAAATTTGATCGTGGCGGCGGCGGCTCGCCGGTGGTCGCCGGCGATGCCGATCACGTAACCGTATCCTCCGTAGGCGGGTCGTTGACGACCCGCGACCACCGACGTGGAGGGGGCCGGTGGCGTCGGTCGAGACCGCGGGCGTCGTGGCCGCGGGGCCTGAAGACCCCGCCTACGGGGAGGGGCTGCCGGGTTCGTGGTGTGGTTGCCGGATCGGCCTTGAGGGGTCGGGATCGGGACCCTCCTACTTCGTGTGCGACGTCTTCGTGATTTCGTGTTTCAAACTGCGATGGTTGCGATGGCTCATTCCTGCGATGGTGCGATGGACTCTGCGCCTCTGCGCCTCTGCGCCTCTGCGCTGAATGCGATGGCTGCGATGGCTGCGATGGCTTCGCGTTCTTCGCGTCTTCGCGGTGACTGGGCGGGCGGGGGCGCCGGCGGCTCAGAACCGGCCCTCGAGGGTGCCGGCGTAGCCGGTGAGCTCGGCGTAGCCCTCGCCGCCGGTGGTGCCGGAGGCCTCGACGGGCCCCTCCCAGTAGACGACGCCGGTGGTGGCGCGGCCGTCGAGCTCGGCCGACGGGAGCAGGGCCTTCACCTCGAGGTCGATGGCGTGGGCCGGGACCCGAAGGCGCCACCGGATCGGGTAGCGGCCGCCGGTGGCCGGGCTGGTCCACCACTCGAGTGGCGCGAGGTCGACGTCGTCGCGGTCGAGGCGGGTCGTGCCGCCGTCGGGCCCGACCAGGGTTCCCGAGGAGTAGGGGTCGGCCGACCCGTCGGCCCGCCGCAGGCGATAGACCATGAGGTCGCGGCCGTCGGCCAGGCGCAGGCTGAACCAGTCCCAACCGACCACGCCGGCGCCGAGCTGGGAGGTTCCCCACTCGTGGTCGAACCAGGCCGTGCCGGTGACCGTGACGCTGGCGCCCGCAACCTCGATCCGGCCGCCGACGGCGAGCCGGGTCCAGCTCAGGTAGGCCGAGGCGTTGCCGGGGTCGGCGCCCTTCCGGGAGTAGCCGTCGAGGCCGTGGAGCACCAGGGGCCGCGTCGGTCGGAGCTCGAGGTCGAGGCCGATGGCGGCGGCCGGGTCCCGGGCGTCGACGGTGATCCTGCCGTCCGGTCGGCGGCGCATGCTCCAGTCCTCGAGCCAGACCTTGAGGTCGTCCGTCGCCGCGCCGGCGAGGCCGCCGGCCCACCGGCGCAGGCGCTCGGCGTGGTGGAAGCGGCCGGCGTCGATCTCGGCCACCGCGATGTGGGCGGCGGCGATCTGCCGGGCGCGCAGCTTCGACTCGCCCGCCGGGGCGTCGCCGGGAGCCATGCCCTGGCGGAAGAAGGTGACCTGGAAGCCGTAGCGCTTGCCGTCGTCGCCGTCGAGCAGCCCGGTGACGTACCACCACTCGGTGCGGTGGGCGGGGTGGGCGCCGTGGTCGCGGGGGAAGACCAGCTCGGGCGGGCCGGTGACCTCGAGCCAGGCGGGTCCCTCGGCCGCCGCGGAGGCGCCGACCAGCGCCGCGAGGAGAAGCCACGAAACGGTGAAGCGAGCCACCTCAGCCCTCCTCGCGCAGGGCCGCGGCGGGCTGCATCCGGGCAGCCAACAGCGCCGGTGGCAGGCCGGCGACCAGGCAGGCCGCCACAACCCAGGCGGCCATCTCGGCCAGGGAGGCCCAGGGCAGCACCAGCTCGAGGGACCACCCGAAGGACTGCAGGTTGACCACCTTCACCAGTACCACGCCGACCACCAGCCCGACAGCGGACCCGGCCCCGGCGGCGGCGACGCCGAGCAGGCCCGCCTCGGCCACCACCATGGCCGCGAGCTGGCGCCGGGAGCCGCCGATCGCGCGCACCGTGGCGAGCTCCCCTCGCCGCTCCACGACCAGGGTCAGGAGCACCGTCAGAACCGCCACCACCGCCACCACCGCCGCCACGAGGTACATGGCGGTGGTGATGGCGAAGGTGCGCTCGAAGGCGGCGAGGACCGCGCCTCGGAGCTCCCCAGCGACCAGGGCCTCGACCAGGAATCGCCCCCGCGCCGCCTCCATCAGCTCTGATCGGGCGGCCTCGGCGTCGCTTCCGGGGGCTAGGAAGAGGGCGATGTCGTCGGGCCCGAGCTCGGGGAAGAAGCGCAGGAAGTCGGGGCGGTCCACCACCACCAGGCCGTGGGACCTGGAGTAATCGCGGAAAACGCCCACCACCTCGCGCTCGAGCGCCCCGCCCGGCAGCTCGAGGCGAACGGTGTCCCCGACCCCGATGCCGAAGCGGGTCGAGAAGGGCTCGTTGACCACCGCTCCCCGCCGCTCCCAGGCCTCCTGGAAGACCTCGGCGGACTCCCGGCCCGGAAAGGGCACGCTGCCGTGGTGCCGGACCACGTCGAAGGCGGCGCCGGCGAAGCTCACCGGCCGGCCCCGGTAGGGGACGGTCACCTCGTGGAAGGGGTCGACGGCCTCGGCCCCGAACATCCCCTCGAGGAACGGGACGAGCTCGGGGTCGAGGCGACCGACCCAGGCCCCGGTGTCCGCCGCCATCGGCCGGACCCAGACGTCGGCCCGCATCCCGGCTTCGGTCCAGTCTTTCACCGTCGCCCGGAACGAGCTCACCATGGTGGCGATGGCGACCGCGAGGGCCACCGCCACGGCCACCGAGCCCGCCGCCCACGCGGCCCGCCGCCGCCCCGCCGACAGCGCCGCCGCGGCGAGTTGGAGCGCAGCCGAGTGGAGCCGGGCCAGGGGCAGGTGGCCGAGGCGGGCGAGGGTGTCGAGGAGCAGGCCCGAGCCCACCAGCAGGGTCGCCATGAGCACCAGCGCCGCCACCAGAGCCGCCACCGGCAGTCCCCACAGCACCGGCAGCCGCACCAGGACTGCCGCCGCGGCCGCCATGGCCAGCAGGGCGGCGAGGGTGATCAGCCGGGTGCGGTTACCAAGCTGCTGTGGCGTCGTGGAGCGCAGGCCCTGAAGTGGCGGGATGCGCATCACCTCGGCCAGCGGCAGCACGGCGGCGGCCAGGGCCGTGACCACGGCGACGGCGAGGCCGGCGGCGGCGAGGCCCGGGTCGAAGCGGATCTCCGAGGCCGGGATGCCGCGCACCACCGAAGCGACGGTGAAGCGGACGCTGGTCAGGGCGAGGCGAGCGCCGCCGAAGCCGGCGGCAACACCCAGGGCGCCGCCGATCAGGCCGAGGGCGAGGGCCTCGCCCAGGACGGCGCCGGCGATCCCGCGACGGGACGCGCCGAGGGAGCGCAGCAGGGACACCACGTAGCGCCTCTGGACCACCGAGGTCGCCAGGGTCGTGGCCACCAGGACCCCCCCGACCAGGAGCGAGATCGACGACAGCGCCACGAGGTTGAAACGCAGGGACGCCAGGATCTGCTCGGCGAAGCGGCGGCGCTCGCCGGGCTCGGCGACCGTCACGCCGCCGGGCAGCATGGCGGCGGCGCGCTCGCGGAGATCCTCGAGCTCGGCGCCGGCGCGCGGCACCAGCTCGATGCGGTCGAGCCGGCCGACCCGGCCGAGCAGCTCCTGGGCGGCGGCGACGTCCACGAGGAGCACCCGCTCCCAGACCGCCGACAGGCCCTCGGCGGGGAAGGTGCCGGCGACCTCCACCGTCGCCGGCCGGCCGTCGGCCGACAGGGCCAGGGCATCGCCCCGGGCGACCCCGAGCTCGCGGGCCAGCGGCTCGGACAGCAGGGCGCCGGAGCCGAGCAGGATCGCTTCCAGGTCGGGCACCTCGGCGTCGCCGGCGAGCACCGGCCGTACCTGGTCGTCGAGGAGCAGGTCGACGCCGAGGAGACGGACCCCGTCGCCCAGGTCCAGCAGGAGCACTGAATCCTCGACCACGGGCACGACGAGGGCGTCGCCGGACAGCGGCCGCAGGGCCTCGAGGAGCTCCTCGGGGAGGCCGCCGGGGCGGGTGACCTCGAGCCGGGCGGCGCCGGCCACCTCCACGATCCCCTCGGCGAAGGAGGCGACGGCGGCGCGGCTCGCAGCCACGGTGGAGATCACCGCCGCAACCCCCGCAGCAATGCCGACCACGGTGACCAGGAACCGCCACGGCCGGCGGGCCAGGGGGCGCAGGAGCAGGGCCTTCAGGATCATCGCCGCCGCCAACCGTCAGCCGGCGAGCCGGCCGTCGGCGAGCTCGAGGACGCGGTCGGCGGCGGCGGCGACCCGGGCGTCGTGGGTCGCCAGCAGCAGTGCCACGCCGGCCTCTCGCCGGAGCTCGTCGAGGAGCTCGAGGACCGCCGCGCCGGTGCGGCTGTCGAGGTTGCCGGTGGGCTCGTCGGCGACCACCACCCGCGGCCGGTGGACCAGGGCCCGGGCGACGGCGGTGCGCTGCTGCTCGCCGCCCGACAGCTCCGACGGGTAGTGCCGGCGCCGGTGCTCGAGGCCGACACGGCGGATCAGCTCGGCGACCCGGGCGGGGTCGCGGCGGCGGTCGAGGGCGAGCGGCAGGGCGACGTTCTCCTCCACCGTGAGGTGCGGCACCAGGTGGAAGGCCTGAAAGACCATGCCGATGCGGCGCCGGCGAAGGGTCACCAGCTCGGCTTCGGAGGCGGCGGCCACGTCGATGCCGCAGACCCGGACACGACCGCGGTCCGGGCGGTCGACCGCCGCCACCAGGTTGAGGGCGGTGGACTTGCCGCATCCCGACGGCCCGACCAGGGCGACAAGCTCGCCAGGCGCTATGGTGAGGGAGAGCTCGTCGAGGGCGCGCACCTCCTCCGAGCCACGCAGGTAGCTGCGGCCGGCCCGGTCGAGCTCGACGACGTGCTCCATCACTTCCGGCGAACCGCGGTCGTCGCCCGGAGCTTCCATCAGTCGTCGGCGTACTCGCCGATGGGTCGGTAGCAAAAGACGAAGGCGCCACCGTTGACGACCACCTTGAGGGTCGCCCCGCGAGTGACGGCGTACTCGACGTAGCCCGGCACCTCGCAGTCGCCGTGGCACTCGCTGGCGTGGGCCGGCGACTCGCGGTCGGCGCCGCGGTCGTGCCAGGCCAGGCAGATCGGCCCGTCGAGGGCCTGTGCCGCCAGCTCGTCGGCGAGCCGCTTGGCGGCGGCGAAGTCGAGGTCGGCGGCATCGGTGGTGATGTCTCGGGTCTCGAGCGGATCGATCATGGTCGACCTCCGGTCGGCTGGTCGTCGGGCACATCCGGCAAACGCCGGTTGTCGGGGGCGGTGTTCCTGTCCCTCGAGTGCCGCACGCGGAGGCTCATCCGCGCCTCGCCCGCCGGGTCGTGGAATGGGACGGCTCGGCCGAACCCTTGACTGGAGCGGGGGTCAGAGGCAGCAACATGGAGGACATTATGGATCGTAAGCCAGTCTACGTCATTCTCGGAGCGACCGGCGGCATCGGCTCGGCCTGGCACGATTGATGCACAGGTCATCGGGAGAACCACGACCCACTGACGGGCGGAAAGGAGTCCCAGATGATCCACGATCGACTGGACAAGAACGAGGTCTTCCAGTTCCTCGGTCCCGACCAGATCCGGGCCATCAGCGACGCGGCTGAGGTGTTGGAGGTCCCGGCGGGCGAGACCATCTACCACCAGGGAAGGCCGGCGGACCACTTCTTCGTGGTCCTCAAGGGGCAGGTCTCGCTGCGCCTGCCGGGACGGTCCGGGGTCAGCATCCAGATCGACGAGCTCAGCGAGGGTGCGGTCTTCGGCTCCTGCGTCTGCTTCCAGCTGGCCACCTACTCGCTCAACGCCCAGTGCACCCGCGACTCCAGCCTGCTCAAGATCGACTCGAGGACCCTCAAGGAGATGATGGACGACGACCTCCTGATGGGCTACACGATCCAGACCCAGATCTCGCGGATCTACTTCAAGCGCTACATCGACTCCATGAAGAAGCTGCAGTCCCTGGTCATGAACCTCCCCTTGGAGGTCGAGCAGGGCGAGCCCGCGCAGGTGTCCGTCCCCGTCTGACCGCCGGGACGACCCGAGACCGGAGTGCAGAAGACGGTCGGGTCGAGCCGGCCGCCGGGTGCCGGTGCGTGCCCTGAGTCGACGAAAGCCCCGTGGCGACCGATAATGAGGGTACGCCGAGGACCGGACGGGTCCATCGGCGTCCCCCCGGGAATCCGGGGAGGATCGGCGTCGATGGGCGGTGCGCACGATGGTCGACGGCAACTCGGAGGCGGCGAGGACGATCCTCGACAGCATCAGCGACGGTGTCTTCACCGTCGACCTGAGCTGGCGCATCACCTCGTTCAACCGCGCTGCGGAGCGGATCACCGGTGTGCCGCGCGAGGAGGCCATCGGCAGCCACTGCTGTGACGTCTTCCGGGCCAACATCTGCGAGCGCGGCTGCGCGGTCCGGGAGACCATCGACACCGGGCAGCCCATCGTCGGGCTGTCGGTGTACATCATCAACGCGCGCGGGCAGAAGGTGCCCATCAGCATCTCCACCGCCATCCTCGAAAACGAGGTCGGCGAGATCGTCGGCGGAGTCGAGACCTTCCGTGACCTGACCCAGGTCGAGCAGCTGCGCAAGGAGATCGAGCGGCGCTACAGCTTCGCCGACATCATCGGCCACAGCCCGGCGATGCGGCGCTTGTTCGAGCTGCTGCCCATCGTCGCCGACAGCGACAGCACGGTCCTGATCCACGGCGAGAGCGGCACCGGCAAGGAGCTGGTGGCGCGGGCGATCCACAACCTGTCGCCGCGGCGGAGCAAGCGCTTCGTGGCCATCAACTGCGGTGCGCTGCCCGACACCCTCCTGGAGTCGGAGCTCTTCGGCCACAAGGCCGGGGCCTTCACCGACGCCCGCAAGGACAAGCCCGGCCGCTTCGCCGCCGCCCAGGGCGGGACCATCCTCCTCGACGAGGTCGGCGACATCTCGCCGGCGATGCAGGTGCGGCTCCTGAGGGTGCTCCAGGAGCGGGTCTACGAGCCTCTGGGGTCGGTGACGCCGGTCCCCGCGGACGTGCGGGTCGTCACCGCAACCCACCACGACCTCCGTGCCCTGGTGGAGAGCGGCCGTTTCCGGGAGGACCTGTTCTACCGGATCAACGTCTTCCGGCTGGACCTGCCGCCCCTTCGTGACCGGCGCGAGGACATCCCGCTGCTGGTCGAGCACTTCGTGTCGCGGTTCAACGCCATCCAGGGCAAGAACGTCGCCGGGGTCACCGAGGAGGTCCTCGACGTGCTGATGAGGAGCCCCTTCCCGGGCAACGCGCGCGAGCTCGAGAACGTCGTCGAGCACGCCTTCGTGCTCTGCCAGAGCGGGCTCATCGGCCTCCACCATCTGCCCAAGGAGATACTGGAGAGCGCCGGCCTGGTGGCGGTGGGCCCGAAGGTGGGTGCAACCCTGAAGTCCATCGAGGCCCTCCACATCGCCGACGCCCTGCGCCGCCACGAGGGCAACCGCACCGCGGCTGCCGAGGAGCTCGGCATCCACCCGACCACTCTGCGGCGGAAGATCCAGGAGCTGGACATCGAGGTACCGCCCTTCGACGGCCGCCACAACCCCAGGTAGGAACGCGAGCGATTCGCACTCCTGGCCCGAGCCGGGTCGGTGCGAAACGCGTGCCTCCGCGAACCCGCCAGCAGCGATCACAGGGTGCTGCGGCACCTCCCGATCGGGCTCGGAGCACGGGGCCCGCACCGCTGGCACTGCTGTTGCAGGTCTGGTGAGCATGAGAGTAGCGATCCCAGCCTGGGACGGACGGGTTTCCCCGGTCTTTGACGTCGCGCGGGTGGTGCAGATCTTCGACCTCGACCTCGGGCGGGGCGTGGCCCGTGCGGTCGGGAGCCGCCGCCTCCCCGACGGCCGCGCCGCCTCGACGGTGGCGGACCTCGGCGTCGACCGCCTGATCTGCTCCGCCGTGTCGCCGCAGCTCGAGGCCGTGCTGCTGATGGCCGGCGTCGAGGTCGTCACCGACGTCTGCGGCGATCTCGAGGAGATCGTGGCGGCGGTCGCGAGCGGCGACACGGAGCTGTCCCGGTTCCGGATGCCCGGGGCGTCCCGCGGGCAGAGGCGGCGGGCCGCCGACGGCGCGGGTCGCGATGGCCGCGAACCGCGACCGGCGCACTGAGTCGGGGGCCGAGCCGGCCCCGAGGGGAGGTCAACCATGAGCACGCCGACCCCGCATCACGTCTTCGGCCCGGTGCCGTCGCGGCGGCTGGGGCGCTCCCTCGGGGTCGACCCGCTGCCGCTGAAGACCTGCAACTTCAGCTGCGTCTACTGCCAGCTCGGCCGGACCCGCCGGCGCCAGCTCCGGCGCCACTCCTTCGTCAACATCTCGGACATCGTGTCGGAGATCGCCACGACCCTGGCGCACCACGACCGGGGGACCGTGGACTGGATCACGTTTGTCGGCTCGGGGGAGACCACCTTGTACTCCCGGCTCGGAACCCTGATCCGCTTCGTCAAGACGATGAGCGAGATCCCCGTGGCCGTGATCACCAACGGGTCGCTGCTTCACCTGCCCCGGGTGCGGCGCGAGCTGGAGGCGGCGGATGCGGTCCTGACCGGCCTCGATGCGGGCACGAGCTCGCTCTTCCGGGCGGTCAACCGGCCCCATCCGGAGCTTGACTTCGAGACCCACATCGGGGGCCTCGTCGACTTCGGCCGGGAGCACGCCGGCCGCCTCTGGGTGGAGGTGATGCTCGTCGAGGGTCTCAACGACAGCGACGATGCCCTGGCGGCGATCGCCGAGGTCCTCCGCCGGGTGGGGCCGGACGAGATCCACGTCACGACGCCGACCCGGCCGCCCGCAGAACCTTGGGTGCGCTGCCCCGGCGACGAGGCGGTCGCCCGGGCCGCTGCGATCCTCGGTCAGGTGGCTCCGGTTTCGAAGCCCGATGCCGTCGACGCGGCGCTCGATCTCGACGACGACCTGGTCGACGCCGTCTTCAACATCATCTCGCGCCACCCCCTGGGAGACGCGGAGCTCGAGCGCCTGCTCTGCGACTGGGCCGCCGGGAAGGTCTCGGGCGCCCTCGCCAGCCTCCGCTCGAGCGGCAGGGTCCAGGCCGTCGAGCGCTCGGGCCGGCGATTCTGGTGCGCGGCGGGCCTCGACTTCCCCGAGGCGGACGACCGTTCGGCCGTGCAGGTGCCGAAAATGCGGTCCGACGTGGTTCCGGCACTGGTGTGACCGGGAGAGCCCGGCGATGGCGCCGGTCGAAGCTGCGCCTCGCCGTCCGGCGATGAGGCGGAAGCGAGAGGAAGGAAGGGGCCAGTGAAGAAGATCGGGATCATTATCTGCGATCGCTGGCGCCGGTGCGCGGGGGGCAAGTGCCTGCGTGCCCTCGAGCACCGCGAGGGGGCGTTTGCGCGCTACCGGGACGAGGAGGTCGCCCTGGTGGGCTACACGACCTGCGACGGCTGTCCGGGCGGCAACGTCGAGTACGCGCCCGAGGAGATGCTGCGCAACGGCGTCGAGGTCATCCACCTGGCCACCGGGTTGCTCGTCGGCTACCCGCCGTGCCCGTACCTCGACGACTTCAGCGAGTACATCCGGACGCGCTTCGGCATCGAGGTGGTGCTCGGCACCCACCCGATCCCGCAGAAGTACTGGGAGACCCACCAGTCGCTCGGGACCTGGGAGCCTCCCCGCTGGCGCGAGCGCATCCGGCTGACGGTGGCCGACGAGGCGACCCGGCGCGCCTACGACTGACCGGGCGCCTCAGTCGTCGCTCGGCGCCGGCCGGTCGAGGCGGTCGAGCCGACGCTTGATCTCGGCGAGCTCGGCCTCGAGTGCCTCGGCGTCCCGCGACAGCAGCTCCCGCTCATCGACGCTGGTGAGGGGGTCGTCCCCCCAGAAGCGCGCGTGAAGCCGGCCCGGCCGGCCGGTCGCCCAGAAGCGGTGGCGCCAGCCGTGGCCGCCAAAGCCGCCGGGCGCGCCGGCCCAACGGCGGCCGGCCCAGCCTGACCAGCCGCGACCCTGGCCGCACGGGCCCCATCCGCCTCCGGTTCCGGCGCCGTACCCCGTGGGTCCAGTTCCGTCGTGTCCTGGCATGGTGATGCCTCCAATCCGACCCCGTGGCGCCGATCAGGCGTCCTTGGAGCCTCGGCGTTCGGTGATCTTCTGGTGCGTCGGTGAGCCCTCGCGGACCAGCGCCGAGCCGCACTCGGGGCAGCGCTGGTCGAGGCATGGGTTACCGGGCAGGTGGGGTGCGCGGTGACCGCACTTCGGGCACAGACAGACGCCGCCGCTGCCGAGGCCTCCACCCTGTCCGCGGCCGCCGCCGCCGCGGCCGCCGCCCATGCCGCCGCCGCGGCCGCCTCCGCCGCCGCGGCCCATGCCGCCGCCGCCTCCGCCGCCGCCCCCGGGGGCGGCCATCATCCGGGACCTTCTCGGTCCGAGCGTGTCGTCAATCATGTCGATCCTCCGTAGAGCCGGCGCCGGCCGGCTCAGCTGTTGTGGCCGCCGCCGCGGCCGCCGTGGCCTTGGCCGTGGCCGTCATGGTTGTGGCCGCAGTCGTGGAAACTGTGGTCGTGGCAGACCTCACCCGTCGCCTGGAGCGTGCCGGAGACGTACTGCCGGACCACGGTGTCGGGGTCGGTTCCCTGCACTCCCAGGACGACGTCGATGCCGTGCTGGGCGAGAATGTCGATGGCGCGGGGCCCCATGCCGCCGGCCAGGATCACCTCCGCGCCCTGGCTCCGCAGCCACATGGGGTAGATGCCCCGACCGTGCTCGGGGGGGGAGCCGACCACCCGCTCGGCCACAGTCTGGCTCGCCAGGTCCACGGTGTAGAAGGCGAACGCGTCGGCGCCGCCGAAGTGCTCCGAGAATCGGCCCTGTTGCAACGGAATCACCACTCGCATGTCGTCATTCCTCCTTTGTCTGTCCTGTGTCTGTCCTGCTCACCGCGGGCCGTGCCCGCGACCGTGTCCGTTGCCCGCGCCGCGGCAACGGCAGCCACGCCCCCGCCGACCCCCGCCGTCGTGCACCGGGCAGGGGAGCGGGCGCTCTGGGCCGGCCGCCACCACCGGGCCTTCGCTGACGACGAGGAGGCGCTCCTCGACGATCGCTCGGGCGACCGCAACCCGGGCGCGGGCGAGGATGCGGGCGAAGGTGGGCCGCGAGACCCCCATCCGCTCGGCGGCGACCTCCTGGTAGAGACCCTCGAGATCGGCCAGCCGCAGCGCCTCGAGCTCGTCGAGGCGGAGCGCCTCGACCTCGAGCTCGCCGGCCGGGCGGCCGATGGGCTTGAAGGCCCTGCCGCCAGCCACGCATCCGACCTGTCTGAGCTTCTCGGGCCGTGCCATCGCGCCTCCCAGTTACGAACATATGCTCATTACGGGTCGATGTCAAGCGCCCGTCGACCAGCCATGACGGGTGCTAGACTCCGCCGCGGAGTCGCATGGCGGACCGCTTCGCACGACGGCAGGGCGCACGTTGCCGGCAGCTCCCCATAGCTGCCGCCGGCCGAGCTGCCGGCGCCGCTGCTCCGCGCCGCGCGCGGGGAGCGCCCTGATGGACCTCGTGGTGCTCGCGGTCTTTGTCCTGGTCTACCTGGGCATGATCCTCGGTCGCATCCCGGGGCTGGCCATGGACCGCACCGGCATCGCGCTGCTCGGCGCCATCGTCCTGGTGGGTTCGGGGCGGGTGTCGCCCACCGAGGCCTGGCGGGCCATGGACGTGCCGACCATGGCCCTGCTGCTCGGCCTGATGGTGGTGTCCGCCCAGCTCCGGCTCGGCGGCTTCTACTCCGAGGTGACGCGTCGGGTGGCTGCGACCGGGACCGGGCCGGGCGGTCTGCTGGCGGCGGTCATCGCCGTTGCCGGCGGGCTGTCGGCCCTGCTCGCCAACGACATCGTCTGCCTCGCCATGGCGCCGTTGCTGGTGGTCGGCTGCCTGCGGCGGGGCTTCAGCCCGCAGCCGCACCTGCTCGGTCTCGCCTGCGGCGCCAACATCGGCTCCGCGGCGACTCTCATCGGCAACCCGCAGAACATGCTGATCGGCCAGCGCCTCGAGCTGTCCTTCGCCGGCTACCTCGTGCACGGTGTGCCCCCGGCGGTGATCGGCTGCGCCCTGGCGTGGGTGCTGATCGCCCTCGTCTACCGTGGGCGCTGGCGCTGCCCGCCGCGGGACCTGACCGTCGACTCGCCGGCCTTCAACAGCTGGCAGACCGGCAAGGGGATCGCCTTGGTGGTCGCGCTGGTGGCGGTCTTCCTGGCGGCGCCGGTGCCCCGCGACGTCGCAGCCCTGGCCGCGGCGGGCCTGCTCCTGACCAGCCGCCGTATGCACTCCCGGGACATGCTCGGGCACGTGGACTGGCAGCTGCTGGTGCTGTTCGCCGGCCTGTTCGTGGTCCACCACGGGCTCGAGTCGTCCGGCCTGGCGGGGGACGCCCTGGCCGCGGCCGCCGCGTCGGGCCTCGATCTCGCGGCGCCGGGCTGGCTCTTCGCCGCCGGTGTCGTTCTTTCCAACCTGGTCTCCAACGTGCCGGCGGTGATGCTGCTCCTGCCCGCCGCCACGGGTCCGACGGCCGGTGCGGTCCTGGCCTTGTCGTCGACCCTGGCCGGGAACCTGCTGCTGGTTGGCAGCATCGCGAATCTGATCGTGGTCGACCAGGCGGCGCGGCTCGGCGTCGTGATCAGGTGGCGCGAGCACGCCCGGGTCGGGATCCCGGTCACCCTGGCGTCGCTCGCAGTGGCGGCTGGTTGGCTGGTGCTGGTCGCGCGCCTCGGCTGAGGGCGGCGGCTGTCAACCCCGCCGGATGAGGCGGCGGCAGCGCCTGTCCAGGTACCAGACGAAGAACCAGAAGTGCCGGAAGGCGGGGTTGCGGGTCTGGCGGTGGTGGTAGCGGTAGTAGATCTGCTGGGCGATGACCGCCAGCCGGAACAGCCCGTAGACCTCGTAGAACGCCCACCGCGCGGGCGGCTCCAAGCCCGAGCGCTCCAGGTAGGCGGCCACCAGCTCGCGCCGGGTGAGCATTCCCGGCAGGTGGGTGGGCTGGCGGCGGATCGAGCGGGCGATCCGGTCGTCGCCGGCCTCGACCCAGTAGGCGAGGCTCGCCCCCAGGTCCATGAGGGGGTCGCCGAGGGTCGCCATCTCCCAGTCCAGGACGGCGAGGATGCGGGCCGGGTCGTCCGGGTCGAGGACCAGGTTGTCGAGCCGGAAGTCGCCGTGGATGACGCAGGTCGCTGCGTCCCCGGGGGTGTGGGCGTCGAGCCAACGCCGGACCGCCCGGAAGCTCGGGACGTTCCAGGTGCGGGCCTTGAGGTAGCGCGCCGACCAGCCGTCGACCTGGCGCCGCGGGTAGCCCGGCCCTTTGCCGAAGCGCTCGAGCTCGGTGCCCCGCGGGTCGACCCGGTGCAGGGCGACGAGAGCGTCCACGGCGTTGCGGCAAAGTTGTCGCGCGGTCTCGGGGCCGAGGTCGAGGCCGGCCGGCGGGCTGCGGTGGACGACCACCCCAGGCACCCGGCGCATGACGTAGAACTCGGCCCCGATCACCGCCTCGTCGTCGCAGTGAGCGATCATCTCCGGGACCAGCGCGTAGGCGTCGCGCAGCGCCTTTTGGATCGTGTACTCGCGGGCCATGTCGTGGGCCGATCGAGCCTTGGTCCCCGCCGGCGGCCGCCGCAGGACGAGATCGGCGCCGGGAAAGTCGAGCCGGTAGGTCCAGTTGGATGCGCCGCCCGAGTACTGGGTGACCTCCGGCGGGCCGCCGAGGCCGGGAAGGCGGGGCTCCAACCACGCCTGGAGGGCCTCGATGTCGAGCTCCTCGCCCGGCCGGACGGGACCGGCGTCGCCGGTGCGGCTCATTGCCGGCGGTCGAGGCCGTAGCCGCGCAGGATTCGGCGGGCGACCACCTCCAGGTGGACCTCGTCGGCGCCGTCGTAGATCCGCGCCGCCCGCTCGTGGGCCCACCACATGGCCAGCGGCGTGTCGTCGGTCATGCCGAGGCCGCCCAGGGTCTGGACGGCGCGGTCGAGCACCCGCTGCAGGGTGCGGGCCACCGAGAACTTGATCAGCGAGATCTCCTCGCGGGCGGCCTTCGCCCCCTCGGTCTCGATGCGCCAGGCGGCGTGGAGCACCATCAGCCGCGCGGCGTGGATCTCGGCCCGGCTCTCGGCCACCCACTGTTGGACGATCTGCTTGGTACCCAGGGGCTTTCCGGGCGCCAGCTCGCGCTCGGCGGCATGCCGGCACATGAGGTCGAAGGCGCGCTCCGCGACCCCGATCCAGCGCATGCAGTGGTGGATCCGGCCCGGGCCGAGCCGGCTCTGGGCGAGGGCGAAGCCGGCGCCCTCGGGGCCCAGCAGGTGGTCCGCCGGCACCCGGGCGCCGTGGTAGGCGACCTCGCCGTGGCTCGCCCAGCCGCCGCCGCGGTGGCCCATCACCGACAGGTTGCCGATCAGCTCGTAGCCGGGCGTATCGGTGGGCACGATGACCATACTCGCCCGCCGGTAGGGGTCGGGGTTGTCGGGGTCGGTGACCGCCATGCAGACCGCGAAGGCGGCGCCGTCGGCGCCGGTGGCGAACCACTTGTGGCCGCGCAGCAGCCACTCGTCGCCGTCCCGGACGGCGGTGGTGGCGAGCCACACCGGGTTGGAGCCGGCGAGCTCGGGCTCGGTCATGGTGAAGCAGCTGCGGATCTCGCCGCGAACCAGCGGTGCCAGCCAACGCTCCTGCTGCTCGGACGTGCCGAACTCCATGAGCAGCTCCATGTTGCCCACGTCCGGCGCCTGGCAGTTGAAGACGTAGTGGCCGAGGGGGCTGCGGCCGAGCTCCTCGGACATGTGGGCGAACTCGGGTAGGGACAGCCCGCCGCCGCCGAAGGCCTCGGGCACGTGGGCCGCGAACAGGCCGGTTGCCTTCGCCCGCTGCCGGCGCAGCTCGAGCTCGGGCTCGACCGAGAGGAAGCCGTCGGCAAGGAAGGTGGCCTCGAGGGGGTGAACCTCGCGGTCCAGGAAGTCGCGGACGAGCTCGCGGATGGAAGCGACGCGCGGCGGCTCGGCAAAGTCCATGGGGGACGCTCCTCGGCGTACGATAGCACGGCGGTCGCACCCGGACCCGGCCGCAGCGCAGCCGCGGGCCTGCAGGCTCACGGGCGCTTCATCGGGCGTGCCGTCTTCGACATTTTTCCCGGCACGCCGCTTTGACGGCAGCTTCCGATCCGAAAAACGTCGAAGGGGGCAACCACGGGCAGGAGCGCTGCCGGTCTCATGCTCCGGACGCCAGAGGAGGCCGCCGCTCGCCCGACAGCGCGGTCGCCGTCGTTCCGGCTGCCTCGAGCGGCCGCGCTGACGGGCGACGCCGGGCCGAGCCGCGAGGCCCGGAAGGCCGGGGCCACCGGGCACAGGATCCGGTCACCACTGCAGCCTCCGGAACGCCCGGGCAACGCCGACATGCGTCGGCGCCACAATCCGCACCCGGCAGGTGCCAGGTTCGG